>JBBRYE010000019.1:0-35914 GCA_038237895.1 Sphingobacteriales bacterium
AACCCGTAATTGGTAGCTTATTAGGAGGAAAAGATAGTAGAGCCTATCGGATAAATATTTCATCTATGTTTAAACTTACTCATTCTATAACGCCAATACACCAATTACCAGATAGTATTATGATTGGTTGGATTGGACACGAGTTAGGGCATATAATGGATTATGAACATAAAAGCACTTTTGGTATGATTATTTTTGGTTTAGGCTATTTGTTTTCTGAAAAAAGTTTAAAAAAAGCTGAGGTTATTGCAGATACTTTTGCTGTAAATCATGGTTTAGGAGCTTACATTTTAAATACTAAAAGATTTATTTTAGATAATTCTGACTTACCAGAAGTTTATAAAAAACGAATTGCCAGATTATATCTTTCTCCTGATGATATTGTTGAGCAAATAAAAAAATTAGAGGAAGCAGAGATTAAAAGCAAAATTAAATAGCTTAGGTAATACTTACTTAATTGTAGTATTTTTTAAAAATTCTTGAAATTCTAAAAATTCTTCCTCTTTTAATACTCTGGGTATTTTTGCTTGTCCACCAAGATTCTTTTTTTCCTGGCTCCAATTATAAAATTTCTCCACTTCAAATAATTCAGCCTTCACACCCTTTAATGCTTTGGTGCGGGCTACAGCATAATTTTTATTGTTGATGTTTAAGATTGCATCTAATTCGGCTGCTAGCTTTTCTTTATCTATTTGGTCAAAATCGCCATCTATACCCAATAACCATTTATGTATATATTCATCATTTTGGTTGCGAATTGCAGAAACAACAAATTCTTTTACATAAAAATCCTTGTAATTTTTACTTAAATGCTCTAAAGCACTATTCATTTGAAGAACCGATAACTGCGAACCCACAACGTTTAGGTAATGTTTGGTACGGCCCGTAATTTTTATTTCTGATAGCTCTTTGTTTGTAATCATTACAGTATCGCCAATCATGTAGCGCCAAGCACCTGCAACGGTAGAAATTAATAAAACATATTCTATATTTTTTTCGGTATCGGCCAAGGCTAAAACCTTAGAATTTTGTTTTACAGCTCCTTTATCATCTATATTTTCATCTTCAAATGGCACAAATTCAAAGAATATCCCATTATTAATACTTAATGCCATAGATGAAACATCAGGGCGACGTTGCATAGCCAAAAAACCTTCCGAAGCTAAATAAGTGTCAATATAAATTATAGGATGTGCCAATAGTTTTTCAAAACTTTTGCGGTAAGGTTCAAAAGCCACTCCACCAGACGTATATACTTGAAGGTTAGGCCAAATTTCATGAATATTTTTTAGGTTGTGATGCTTTATTATTGCTTCTAACATTAATTGGACCCAACTTGGGATACCAGAAAGACTTCCAATATCCCATTTTGGAGCTTCTTCTACAATTCTCGCTAATTTTTGATCCCAATTTTTAATAGCTGCAATTTCTTCACCAGGCTTATAAAATCCTTTAAACCATGTAGGGATATTGCTTGCAGAAATTCCAGATATTTCTCCTTCTAAATGATCTTCCTTATTGATTAAGTCTGTACTACTTCCCAACATTAAAATTTGCTTTTCAAAAAAATCTCCAGGTAAATCAAAGTTTTTAAGACTCATGATTTGTTGTATTCCAGATTTTCTGATAGAGTCCAGCATATCATCCGTAACAGGGATACTTTTACTATTACTTGTAGTTCCACTGCTTAGTGCAAAATAATTTTGCCCTCCAGGCCAAGTTACATTTTGATGTCCTTCTAAAAGATAATGCCACCAATCTTCATTCATTTTATCATAATCATGAATTGGAACAATCTCTTGAAACTTTTGAATAGGATTTTCTGATTTTAAAATTTCTGTAAAATTATATTTTTTACCAAATGCTGTATATTTTGCTTTTTCTATAAGATTTAATAATACTTCTTTTTGAGCTATAGTAGGGTTCGGTTCTCCAGTAATAAATCCCGTTACGCTTATTGCCTTTTTAATCAATTCACCAATCACTGTCATTCTAAATATTTAATGTTTATGAAAGTTTTTAAGCAAAAAAAGAACCCTTATTGCTAAGAGTTCTAATTTTTATGTTTTAAACTAATAATTGGGTTTCACTTTTGTACCATCATCGGTAACTTTAACTTTACCAGTTTCATCTTTTACTTTCATTTTATCATCTTCAATTTTAGTTTTATCATCTCCAATTTTAGATTTATAACTGTTTGCATCCATTTTAACTTTTGAAGTATCGGTCTTAATCTTGATTTTATCGCCATCAATTTTAATCTTCATATCATCTAGTTTGTATTTTCCGTCACCTAAGTTTACTAGCATATTGTTTACTTTCATGCCATTTTGATATAAAGTATCTAAGGTAATAGGATCAAAATAAAATTGTACTGGAAGTTGAGTTTTAGTATCAACTGCTATCCCTGTAGTTGGGTCGCTAATAATTTCAACCTCTTCACCTGTAGAAAGATTTTTATACTTTCCAGGTTTTACAACGGGCTTTTCTGTGGAAACTACCATAGTTTCATCCATATTATTCATAGAGACACTATCAGTATTAGAAGTATCTTTTTTGTTGTTATTGCATGCTGATAAAATAGATGCGGCTGCAATTAAGCTTAAAATTGTCTTTTTCATATTGTTTTAGTTTTTATGTTTGATTTCAACTTTTCCGTCCTCTATTTTAATTTTTTTATCGTCCGTTTTTATTTTATAATCTCCGTTTTTACCTTGTTTTATTTTAACACCATCCTCAGATTTCATCTCATCAATTTGTTGTTCTAAATTGCTTTTAGATTTTACCATTTCATATTTCCCCTCTGCATCTTTAACAATTTTGTTATTAACAACATCGCCAGTTGTACCATTTATAGTATCCTTAGTGTCTAAATCTACATAAAACATCACTGGTTTTTGGCTAACACTATCTATTGCCATACCTGTTTGTGGTTCTTTTATAATATAAATTTTTTCTCCTGTTGCCAAGTCTTCATATTTAGCTTTATTGCTATTACAAGCGGCTAAGACAACAATTGGGCTAATTACTAATGCAACTTTAATTGCTTTTTTTAAATTTTTCATGTTTTTTCAAATTTGTTTGACAGTCAGTAGTTTGCAATTATCTTACCAAATTTTATAACGCGTCTTTTTAAACAACTAATTAACTTTGAGATACACAGATTTAAAGGAGGAAAAAAATTTTGAAACCAATAGAGCTAAAAGATAATAATCCTAAGAAGGGAATATTTTGCTAATCGGATATAATAAAAACTTTAATAATCTAAGGTTGGTAATCAAAAATTCTATTCAGCCAATAGGGAAATCTTGATAATAACTAAAATTCTGATAATCAGGATTGAGATAATAATTTATCATCTAAATCAAGATTCAAAAAATTATTAAATTATATCAATCATAAAATTTCCAACTCACCCCAAATTTCGCCAAAGAATATGGCATAGGGTAACGGTTTATTGTATAATAACCATTGCTAAATAAACCTTTATTTAAATAATCATAACGTAGAAAAAGATTGGCTCTTTTCCAGTTGGTTCTTATCCAAACATCAGCGATAGGGTAGGTGTCAAATTGTACATTACCACCATTATAAAAAACACCAATTGATGGGGCATATTTGGGTGATGTATATTTGCTGAAATATTTAACGTCTATCCCAATATCAGTTTTTAAAACTTTAAAGAAATTTTGAGAAAAATATAAGCTATTGAAGGTGTAAATATCTGGTGTTCTTAAGATATTTTCATTATCTGTTTTTTGGTATATTAAATAATTCTCAAAAGTGAATTTGCCAAATTTGAAATCTTTTCTTAAACTCAACTTCAATAAATTGATTGCTGCCCCATATTGGACTGGCGAGGCATCTCCATTGGTACCTTGTTCAAAATACAAATGATTATTTACTAAGAAATACTCGGCTTTGGCTTTAAAATAATATTTAGGAATTATATAAGAAAAACCTAAATGTTGTGTGGTAGTCTTTTTAAAACTTAAATTCCATTGATAATGATTTGTAACTTGCCTTTCATAAATTAAAGCAGGGCTTTGATTCTGAGAATATCCTTCAAATATTACGCTCCCAATTTTATTGCCTAATTTAATCTCAGATTGTGCTTCGTAAAGAAAATCTCCAAAATCACGACCTTGGATAATTTGAGAAAGTTTAACATTTAGGTTTGCTTTATCATTAAAGCCATAATTTGCGTTACCTTTTAAGGTAATATCTTGGAAATTTGTCTTGTATGTAAATTGCTCGTAATTATAAAAATCATGTTGAATGCCAACTTCTACTTTTAACTCGTTCCTTAAAAAGGAAACGCTTTTCCCTCTTAAATAAAAACTATAGTTAAACTCGTTTTTTAAATGATTTACATTGGTACTGTCGCCAGTTTTAGAAGAATCTTGATAGATGTAATAATTTTTTAGTAAGCCACTATTATCAAAACCATCATTGATAAAATAGAATTTTTGTGTTTGATATTGTAGGGTATAACTTGCTCTTTGCGTAGGCAATACATTACTAGTGCTATCTATAGTTTTTTGTTTTCCGATGTTATAAAATTGTTTTAAATAGATAGAGTTATTATGCCAATTGTGTTTAGCAGTGCTTAATCTCGATTCTTCAAATTCTGGAGCAACGTTAGTTGGCTTTGTAAAAATGGAATCGTTTAAAATTGATCCATTTTCATACCCTTTAAGATTATTAAAAATGGCGTTTGCAATTAAAGTGTATCTTTTATTTGGTGATTCATACCATGTCCATAAAGCGGCATTTAAATGATTAACCACCACTCTATCAGCTTGTCTTGCTGGCGCACCATAATAAGAACGAGAACCTTTTTTTGCAAAACTAGCTCCAATATTCCAATTTGGTTTAATGTTTTGTGAATGTGTAGCAGAAAACATTTGTTCACTTAACCTTCCAAAGGCTGGGGTTTCATAATATAAATCTGAATAGGGGCTTCTGGCTTTATAATACTTTATATCCTCCGGATTTATTAAATATCTATCATAATAATGATAGCCAACATCAAAGCCAATTGTTTTTGCAGGCTCAAATAGCATATCGCGATAAGAAAGCCCATTTAAACCTAAATTCATGGTAGGATGTTCTGGCTCATCAAGGATACGATACCTATGAAAATTTCTGACAGTGGTATCAATTGGAAATAACCTGGTACTGTCTTTAAGATATTCTTCTTTGGTATATTTTATATAAGTTGCGTTGTAGATGATAGAATCTTTTTTCTTATCTAATTTTTCTCTTAAAGAATCAATATTTTCTTCTTTATCTCCATCGTTTTGAGGAGGAACTTGATTTCTAGGATCGGTTGGTTGGTTTTGTGGACTACCTGGCACTGGTAAAGGCCGGCCTCTTTGCGGTATAAATTGTGCAAAACAAAAAGATGCCGAAATCAATAAAAAAAATATTAAAAAAAGCTTCTTCAAGATTATAGTTGTAAAATCAATTCTTTGATTATTGATGTAAGTTGAGGTTCTGCTTCACTTGCTATCTTAATAATTTCTTCTACAGAAACTGGTTGTAAATTTTCAGAGAAACCTTCGTCTGTTAAAACAGATATAGCACAAACAGGTATACCCATGTGGTTAGCCACAATAACTTCTGGTACAGTACTCATTCCAACAGCATCGCCACCAATAATTCTCAAATATTTATATTCTGCTTTAGTTTCTAAATTGGGGCCTGTTACAGAAACATAAACTCCTTTATGACAAGTGATATTTTTTTCTTTTGCAATTTTTAAGGCTCTTTCAATCATTTCCTTATTGTAAGGTTGACTCATATCGGGAAACCGTGGACCTAATTCTTCAAAATTTCTTCCTATTAATGGGTTATCAGGTTGCAAGTTAATATGGTCTTCAATTACCATTAAATCTCCTTTTTTAAAATCAGGATTTAAAGAACCACTAGCATTAGATACAAAAATTTTTTGTATGCCCAGCATTTTCATCACCCTAACAGGGAAGGTAATCTGCTTCATGTTATAACCTTCATAATAATGCAATCTGCCTTGCATTGCAATTACTTTTTTACCAGATAGCGTTCCAAAAATTAATTTACCAGAATGAAATTCTAGTGTAGACATTGGGAAATTTGGAATATTAGAATACATTAATTGATGTTGTACTTCAATTTCCGAAACTAGGCCCCCAAGCCCAGTTCCTAAAATAATTCCTATTTCTGGAGTAAAATCACCAACCTTTTGTTTAATGTAAGAGATGGTTTCAGATATATTACTTAGCATAATTTTTTATCGTTTTGTTAAATTCTTCTTGTTGATTATTTATAAAATCAACTTTTATTGACCATTTATAAATAGGTAAATTTTTTAATAAGTTTTCCAATTGTTTGGTGCTTAAACGCACTGCATCTTTTTCTGTTGTAAGTATGATTTTTTTATTTGTTTTTAACTCATTAAAATCTGTTGCAAGTTTAAGCATATTTTTTTTTGTAAAAACATGATGATCTGCATAAGCATGGTGAATTATTTTAGTTGTATATTTTTGTATTTCTTTAATTAAAGGTTCTGGTTTGGCAATACCTGTCAATAATAAAACAGTTGTATTAGCTGTTAATTGATTAATATTCAATATGTCAGAAGTTGCAATTCTTTGTAATTGTTGATCATAATCAATAAAAGAAAAATATAATTTTTGATGTTTAAAAGGCTTAATAAGCTCTTTTATTTTTTGCCTTTCGGCTGATGATAATTTTGGCGGACACTTTGTTACTATAAAAATATTAGCTCTTTTTCTCGCACTAAAACCCTCGCGATAATTACCTGCGGGTAATAGCAATTTAGGTTTTTGAATTTGATGGTAATCGAATAAAAGAATACTTAAGCCAGGAGTAACTGCCCTGTGTTGATAAGCATCATCCATCAAAATTAAATTGTTTATTTGTTTGATTTTATTGATACCAAAAACCCTATCCTCGCAAACAGCTACGTTAATATCGTTAAATTTTTTTACTATTTGCAAAGGTTCATCACCAGTTTCAATGGCATCATCATCGGGTTTAACCCATCTAAAACCTTTAGTACTACGTCCGTAACCTCTGCTTAAAGTGGATAAGTTAAAATCGTTTTTTAAAAGTAAAATCAGATATTCTACCATTGGCGTCTTCCCAGAACCGCCAACTTCTAAATTACCGACAGAAATTATTGGTATATCAAAAGAGGTGCTTTTAAAAATATTCCAATCATACAATTTATTTCTAAAAAAGATAATGATTCCGTAAAGGAGAGAAAAAGGATAAAGTAGTAATCTAAAAATTTTCACTTGCTACGGTTAATAAGGCAAAATTAAGAAATTAAAGATATTACAATTTACTATCTAAAAGCTTTATAAAACAATTTCCTTTTTTTATTATTGATTTAATTAAGAATAAATTAACCATGAAAAATTTTACACTATTAGCTTTGGGTTTATTAATATCCCAAATTGGTTGTACACAAACCAGTAAACAAAAAACTAATGATGAAACCAATACTATTTACCAATATAAAACCGCCAGTAGAGACGGTATAGGTAAAGTTTATTTTGGAAGAGAAATTTCTTATGTGATGGATGCTTCTGGAGCACAATGGTTAGAAAGAAATAACCGAAACGAAGAAGAAAATACTACGCTAGCTATTGATAAATTGCCAATAAACAATAAAAGTGTAGTTGCAGATATTGGTGCGGGTAGTGGTTATTATAGTTTTAAAATTGCTCAGAAGGTAAATGAGGGTAAAGTTTATGCAGTTGAAATTCAGGATGATTTTATCAAACTATTGAAAAAAAATCAACAAGAAAAAGGAATTAAGAATGTGGAGATTATTAAAGGAACCGAACAAGACCCAAATTTGCCAGAAAACTCTATAGACTTAGCCATTATGGTTGATGTTTACCACGAATTGGCTTATCCTCAAGAAATGTTATCGGCTTTAGCCAAAGCTTTAAAACCCAATGGAAAAATTTTATTGTTAGAATATAGAGCAGAAGACCCAACCATTGCCATAAAAGAATTACATAAAATGAGCGTAAAACAGGTTAATAAAGAAATGGAAGCTAATGGTTTTAAACTTTATAAAAGAGAAGAATTTTTACCTATCCAACACTTTTTGGTTTTTGAGAAGATTAAATAATAGAATTTTGTTAAATAATTTTACTAGAAAAAGGCTTTTGTTTAAAGAAATTAAATAGAATTTTAAATATTTAAAATTCTATTTAATTTATGTCATTCATCTTTTGATTATTTCAACAACGTATTTAAAAGTCCAGCAAGTCTAATTCCTGCTTTTTGTATTCTCAGTTTGTAGATTTCAGAGTGTTTTGGATAATAAGTATAATCTAGTTCCGGATTTTTTTCTACCTCTGTATAAAGTTGATTGGCAATTTGATAGGACTCAAAAAGCCATTTAGTAACATCATCAGCTTGCCATTCTTTAATTTTTAAATCGTTTACATTGTCTAAGGCTGTAGCCATTTCGGTAAAAGTTTTTCCGTTGTATTCAATTAAACTACTATCCCATAAAGAATGTAAGTTGGTATCCTTACCCTGAAATTTTAATTTTATTTTATTACCTCCCTGATCTTCCTCTCTACTCACATGCATTGGTTGGTGTAAATCGCCAACTAAATGAATAATCATTTTTAAAGCGAATATTTTTTGTTCTTTGGTATTGTAAGGGTTTTTAACCTCTTTCTCCATCTTTAGTAAAGCATTATAAACATTTGCAGCAGTATCTGCTTTTACAGCTTTAACAAATGCATTATAATCTAATCCACCAGGTAAATTTATGTAATGCCAAGGAGCAGTATATTTAAAAGCATTATCATATCTTACTTCATCAGAAAATGTGCTGGTTAAAGGCATTTCCTCTGTCCCCAACAAATCCTTAACAGTTGCTTTAGCTTTAATAGTTAAATGATTTTCAGCGATTTTAGCGATTGTTCTATGGCCAACCACTCCCCAAGAAATTAGGCTAAAAGCAAATAAGATTGCCACAACCGGGAAAACAAATTTTAATTTCATATTTTAAGTTTAGTCTGTAAATATAAAGTAAGGAGTTTAAAGTTATAACGATAATCGTATATATAACATTCTATTTACAATGATTTAATGTTTGTTAAAATAGGAAAGGTAATGGAGGTTTAAAACCAAAATCCTTATCTTTAACTTTTACCAAAATTCAAGATTATGCTTAAAGGATTTTTTAAGGTTCCTACACCAACCAACGAACCAATTTATAGTTATGCACCTAATACCAAAGAAAGAGCTTTATTAAAAGACGCTTTAGCGGAGGCAAGAAGTAAAGAGATTGATATCCCAATGTATATTGGTAGTGAGCAGGTTACTACAAAAAATAAAGTTGCATTACGCCCACCACATGATCATAAACACATTTTAGGATACTTTAATTATGGCGATAAAAGTCATGTTAAACAGGCTATTGACGTTGCTTTAGCTGCAAAGGCTAACTGGGAAAATTTGGGATGGGAGCACAGGGCTGCAATATTTTTAAAAGCTGCAGATTTAGTTGCCACAAAATATAGGTACGAATTAAATGCAGCAACTATGTTAGGTCAGTCTAAAAATGCTTTTCAAGCAGAGATTGATGCTGCTTGCGAGTTTATAGACTTTTTGCGTTTTAATGTTAGTTATCTGGCAGATATTTATGCACAACAACCGCCAGTTTCACCAACTGGAGTTTGGAATAGATTAGAACAACGACCTTTAGAAGGATTTATATTTGCTTTAACTCCTTTTAATTTCACAGCTATAGCAGGGAATTTACCTGCTTCATGTGCCTTAATGGGAAATGTTATAGTTTGGAAACCAGCCGATACGCAAGTTTATGCTGCAAATGTAATCATGAAAATATTTAAAGAAGCTGGTGTTCCTGATGGTGTTATCAATTTAATTTATGCCGATGGACCCGAAGTTGGGGAAGTGATTTTTAACCATCCAGATTTTGCGGGAATCCATTTTACAGGTTCTACAGCGGTATTTCAACATATTTGGAAAACCATTGGAACCAACATCCATAAATATAAAAGCTATCCAAGAATAGTTGGTGAAACCGGAGGTAAAGATTTTATCTTAGTTCATCCATCTGCAGATTGGAAAGCTGCATCAACCGGAATTGTGAGGGGTGCTTTTGAATATCAAGGACAAAAATGCTCTGCTGCATCTCGTAGCTATATTGCAAAATCGCTTTGGCCACAAATGAAAGAAATGATGTTGAAAGATATTGCTTCTTTTAAAATGGGACCAACAGAAGATTTTGGAAATTTTATCAATGCTGTTATTGATGAAAAATCTTTTGATAAGCTGGCAAAATATATTGATCAAGCCAAAGCTGATAAAGATGTAGAAATTATTTGTGGTGGTAATTATGATAAATCGGTAGGTTATTTTGTAGAGCCAACCATTATTGTTGCCAATGATCCAAAATATACCACCATGTGCGAAGAATTGTTTGGTCCAGTTTTAACCATTTATGTTTATGAGGATAAAGATTTTGAGAAAACTTTAACGCTGATTGACGAAACTTCGCCTTATGCCTTAACAGGAGCAATATTTTCTCAAGATCGTTATGCGATTGAATTAGCTTCAGATAAATTGAAAAATTGTGCGGGTAATTTTTATATCAACGATAAATGTACTGGTGCAGTAGTTGGGCAACAACCATTTGGTGGCGCTAGAGGTTCCGGAACTAATGATAAAGCGGGAGCAATGATTAATCTTTTACGTTGGGTTTCCCCAAGAACAATCAAAGAAACTTTTAATCCTCCAATTGATTATCGTTATCCATTTTTGGATAAAGAATAATTTTATTAAAGATTTAAAGCTCAGGATTTTAGAAATCTTGAGCTTTTTTTATTCCTTTTCTAAAGTTTTAATGTCTTTAATTAACTGTTGAGCTTCTAATTCTAAAGTTCCGTTGTAAATCCCTCTAATTCTTTTGGTTTTATCAACCAATAAAATATGCTCGGTATGCAGAAATTGAGTACTGTCTTTGGTAAAACCTAAATCTTCTTCTGCAAAGTAAGACTGACGGGCTAATTTATAAATTTCAGCTTTTTTACCAGTGAGTAAATGCCAATTTGGAGCATCAATTTTGTTGACTTGTGCATAAATTTTTAATCTTTCCACATCATCAATCCAAGGCGTTACGCTATAAGATAAAATCACAACTTGATTATCATTTTTAAATTCACTTTGCAGTAATTTCATGTTTTTAGTGATGGCTGGACATATGCTTCCACAACTTGTAAATATGAAACTGGCTACATGTATTTTTCCGTTGATATCTTTTTGGGTAATGATTTTTCCATGCTGATCAGTATAAGAAAAATCGGCAATTTGATGTGTTATTTTTTGATTTACTTCTTCAGTAATTTTTAAAAATACCGGAGTAAAATCAGGTTTATTATAGTAAGGTAGTTTTTCCGTTTTATCAATATCGGCGCAAGCCAAAAAAGAAAAAAGAAAACAAATGAAGCTAATTCTTAAAAATACTATCCGATACATTAATGCAATTTTTTGTTCCTAATAATCCAAATCTTCTTCCGTTTTTGATGATGTAATTTGCCCTTACCTTGCCATCATCATAAAACATCTGCTCAATACCTTCTTCATAACCTTTATGATAATTTAGATTTAATGTAAGCTGACCTTGATGGTTCCATTCCTGATAATTCCCTTCATATTCATTATTTAGGAAATGATAATGCAGTTTTTTTCTTCCATCTGGCCAACAGGCTGTTAGCTCACCTTCCTTAAATCCGTTTACAAAAAAACGACTTTCTGTTTTAGTTCCATTCATGTTATATTTTCTCCAATTTCCATGTTCTTTGCCTAAATAATAACCTCTAACTTCTAGAGTATCATTAGTTTGAGGATAAAAGGAAAAAATATATCCAGTGTAAGGTTGATCGTTTTTATACATTAAACCATTTACGTTATGGAAACTAGATTCACTGCTGTTTTTCAACTCACTTAAAACAACTATCTTCTGATTTTGACTTTCACAACTCAAAATCAGAAAGAGAGGAATAAAATTAATTAGAAACTGTACCTGCCGTACCATAAAAACCGCTTCCGTTTAGGTAAGGATCTGTATCTGTAATGTGATAATGATAGATTCCGTTTGGATAATCAGCTGTGGCTGTAATATGGCCGTGGTAAGCATCTAAAGATGAATTTGAAACTTTCGCTCCATTTTCTTCTGGTCCATACACAGGGAAACCATCTAATAAAAAACCTAATAATGCCGTTTTTGTGAGCTTAACTGTAGTTAGAAATAAAGGTTCTACATGGTAATGATATTGACCAGATTGTTGCGGATGGCCATAATATTGATCAAAACTAACTATTTCCCCAGTTAAGGGTTGGTTAGGCCCTGCGTATTGATTAAAGAAAGGTACACCATTTACTGACACACCAATTGGACCTAAGGGTGTTGATGCATGATTGCTGGATAATTGAGGATTTATTGGAATTTTGAAAGTATAATTTTGTGAAGAGATGCTATTTGGGTTTTTTTTGAAAGTATTGCCACCAAAAGTTGTTCCACTGTAATTATCATATAAACTGTTAGAAGTAGCATAATAAGGAGACTTATGGTCTGGTAAGCCATTAGTTTTAATATAAACATAAGTACCATCAGATGTGATACTGGTTGCTCCATAAATTTTATTATAAATAGCAGGTACTGTTGCGGTAACTGTTGTTGTAACAGTTCCTGAGGCAGTATCTTTTTTGCAGCTAATTATTATAAAAAATATAGCTAAAACTGAAAGTGGAAGGATGAATAATTTACGCATAACAATTTATTTAGGTGGTTGATTAGGGTTAAAAAGTTTAGTTAATTCTTTGGTTAATTCTTGATAGTTTTTTAACTGATTAGGCTTACAAAGTTTTTTTATTTGTGAGAAATGTTGATAATGAGTTTGTTCTATTTGTGTTTGTAAAATGCCCAATTTTTTTTCTAGTTCATCACTAATTTTACTATCATTTGTATTAAGTTGTTGATAAAGTAGTTGTTTCGTTTCTCTAATTTCATCTCTTAAATTTTTTAATTTAGATTGATGGTCATCTATTAATTTTTGATATTCTGCGGATTGCTTTTCGTCAAAATTTAACTTTTGAATGATGATATTTTTAGGGCCATTTCTATCTTCACTTCTTCTTTCTGGATGTGGTGGTTGATGAAGAACTATGAATCCCAAAATTGAAAAATTGAGGATTAAAAGTCCAAAAACGGCTATTGTCAATAATTTTACCTTACTCATCATAAAAATTATTATTGTTTTTCAATTGCATTTCTGCTGCCACTTTATCTAAACTTGATTGCGCATTAATGTTTTGATTTTTTATCACTGCTACATTTAAAGCTATAATTACTATTGCTGTTAACCCCAAACTCCATTTAAAATAAGTCGGAATTTCTTGTGGCTTAAATTCATTAATTTTTTGTTGTATTCTGGTAAACATGAAAGGCGGAGCATCCACTTGTTCTATTTTGCTCAGCTTATTTAATTTTTCTTCTATGTTCATGATAGTTTATACGATGTTAATTTTAAAATCCTTCGCTAATTAAATTTTTTTTTGAAGATTTATTTTTGCTCTTGTAATTAATGATTCTACAGCCTTAACTGTAATCTGCATAATTTCTGCCACTTCTTTTTGCGAGCGACTTTCTATCTTGTTTAAAATGAGTGCAGTTTTTTGATTTGGAGGTAAACGATTGATATGCGAGAAAAGAATTTGTAATTCTTCCTTATGTTCTAATAAAATTCCAGGGTGATTAAAATCACTGATTTCAATTTCTTGATCATCTGCTTTTTCTTTAAAAATGCTAATTATAAAACCGAATCTTTTTGCAGTTTTTTTTGCTTTAAGAAAATCTAAACTTTGGTTGATTGTTAACCTGTAAATCCAAGTTTTAAGAGAAGATAATGTGGGATTAAAATGATGATGTTTTTGATAAATTTTTACAAATACTTCTTGGGTAATATCTTGTGCGTCGTCTTTATTTTGGCAATAGGAGAGTGCAAGATTAAAAACTAATTTATTGTACTCATTATAAATTTGTTTAAAATCTTGTTGTGTAATCATTTATTAAGATTTCTTTTTCTTTTCATTTACATCTATGTTAAAAGCAGGCGATACATAGTTGTTATCTAAATAATCTGATGGAATGGTAGTTTTATTCCCGTCTCTTAAAGTTTGGTAATGAGCGCTCATAATTTCTACTCCAGCCTCGTTAAATTTATCCTGGATATTAGCATGAAGATTAGAGTAAATTACTGCAGATTTTTCTGGAAGTTTAGTGTAAGCATTAATTTGATAAGAAACATACCAATCATCCAAACTAGTTTGTAAAACAAAAGGCTTTCGTTTAGTATTAACACCTTCGGTTGCTAAGGCTGCACTAACCATCAAATCATGGATTTTACGCCAAGGCTCGTCATATCCAATGGTTACCGTAGTATGTAATATACATCCTTCTTTTTTAGCCATAACGGAGTAGTTGATGGTGTTTCCACTTAAAATGGCAGAGTTAGGAATAGTAACTATCTCATTTTTTATTGTTCTTAAACGAGTTACCAATAAAGATTTTTCTATTACATCGCCAGTTACGTCTCCAATCTTAACCCTATCTTGTAATATAAAAGGACGCATATAGGTAATTACTAAGCCTGCAACCATATTTCCAATCGCAGATGAAGAACCAAAAGAAACCAATAGTCCTAAAAATACCGATACTCCTTTGAAAATATCAGAATCCGATCCCGGGATTTTGGGCCAGATTACTACCACCATAAAGGCATACAGTATAAACTTTACTATTTTAAAAGTAGGAGATGCCCAATCCGGATAAAAGCCATTTAATTTTAATTTCCCTATAGCAATTTCGCCTGCTAAATAACCCAACCCTTTAATGATATACCTAAAAAACATCACTATCACAATGATACTTATAAGGTTGGGTATGAAATTAATTATGGATGAAAGTATACTTTTTAGTGGTTCTAGTATAAAATTAATAAGCGCATCACTCCATGCTTTTGTCCATGGGAAAAGACGAAAAATAATGGGAAGCGTGAGATAAATTATGATAATAATAACAAAATATTTAATCACATTAACAGTTCTCCTTAAAAAAATCAACTGACTTTCTTTAGATAACAGTTCGTAATTCCTGATTTTAATTCCGTCTATTTTATTGATAAAATTATTACTTAACCATTCCTTAAATCTATTGATGTACTTATTTAGATAAAAAATAATAAGCACCAATAAAAGGATAATTAATAATCCAAAACCAACGCGTTTAGCAATTTCGACTATGTTATTTTCATTTCTATATTTACTAATGATCTTAACAATTGCTTTTTGATAATTATTGGCTAGTTGATTTATAGTAGATTGGTTAGCCTTTGCGTCGGCCTCTGTGATAGAAACCAATATGATATTGTTATAAATAATATTAGCATTTCCACCAGTGGTGTCAAGTAAGATTGAATCGGTTTTTGTAGCTAAATCTTTTTCTAATACTTCTATTTTTTCTGTAGCAAGCCTTGCTCTTTCTTGTGCAGTTAAGGGGCCAAGGCTGTTTTTTATGTAAAATAGGTTTTTGTTATAAACAGTAACAGGAAAACCTGCATAACTGATGCTATCTCTATTTAAAGAATCTGGAACGACTATTTTATTTTGAGCCTTTAAATTTAAAGCACCAATAATTAAGAAAAAGTATAAAATAATTCTCATGGACTAAAACTAATAATAAATTTGATATGTACATGGTTAGTTTGTTAGTAATTGGTTTGTTAGGACTTGCGTTGGTTATAGTTAATGATTTGAAGTTCAGACTAGACTAATCACCTAACAAACTAACCATCTAACTACCTAAAAATCTAATCACCTTAGCCGGATTTCCAACTGCCATACTGTTATCAGGGATATTTTTTGTCACCACGCTTCCGGCACCAATAATACAATTGTTTCCAATACTTACTCCTGGCAAAATAATGGCATTTCCTCCAATCCAACAATCATCACCAATAGAAACGGGTTTTGAAAATTCTAGGGTTTTTCTAATTTCTTTATTTTCTGGATGTGATGCGCCATAGATTTGGACACCCGGACCAAAAAATACGTTAGAGCCAATATTAATTTTTATGGTATCTAAAACAACACAGTTTACATTGAAATATACATTATCGCCACAGTAAATATTATAGCCGTAATCGCAATGAAAAGGAGGTTCTATATAAAAGTTTTTTCCCGTGTTTGGTATTAAAGTTTTAATAATATCTTTCGCAGGTTTGGTTACCAAATATTCGGTAATATTCAATTGTCTAAGTAATCGTTTCGCGTTTCTTCTTTCTTTTAATAGTTCGGTATCGTTGGCTAAATAGAGCTCGCCAGCTAACATTTTTTCTTTTTCTGATTTCATAATAATTGAATTTATAAAGCCTCCGCTACCACAAAGGTGCTTCCACCAATAAAAATAAAATCATCAAGATTTGCATTTTCTTTAGCCGCTTTTATTGCTATCTCAACATCGGCGTAAGCCAAACCATTTAAATTAAATTTTGAAGCTTCTTCTTTTAATTGATCTGAAGGTTTAGCCCTCTCTAATTTTGGAGCACAAAAATAATAGGTGGCTTCAGTTGGTAATATTCTCAATATTTTAGAAATATCCTTATCCTTCACCATTCCAATTACAAAATGTAAATGGTTAAATTTAGTTTGGTTAATATTATTAAGAACCTCTTTAATACCATCTTCATTATGTCCAGTATCGCAGATTATTAATGGGTTTTCTGATAATGTTTGCCAGCGTCCCATTAAACCGGTTAGTTTTTTTACCTGGCTTAAAGCCGATATCAAAACTTTATCATCTATATTAAAACCTTTCTCCTTTAGCTGATTTATTGTACTTAAAACCGTTTTGATATTTTTAATTTGATAAGTTCCGGTCAGGTCTAAAGCAATTTGATAGCTTTTTTCTTTACTATGGATTTCAATTTCTCTTTTGCCGTTTACAATTTTGCTATCGTTAAAACACCATTCGTTAGTCGCAAATGTGAGTTCTGCGTTTTGTTCCTTTGCTTTATCTATAAAAACCTGTTTAACATCTTCTTGATATTCCCCGATAATAACTGGAATATCTTTCTTGATAATTCCTGCTTTTTCAAAAGCGATTTTCTGTAAAGTATCGCCCAAAATATCTATATGATCCATACTGATATTTGTGATTACAGAAACTTCTGGACTGATCACATTTGTAGAATCTAATCGGCCGCCCAAACCCACTTCAATAATGGCAATATCTACTTTATGTTTAGCAAAATGTTCAAATGCTAAACCAACAGTAGCCTCAAAAAAAGAAGGTGAAATTTCCTCAATAAATGTTTGATTTTCTTCTACAAAATCAACCACTTCCTGTTCAGAAATCATTTCTCCATTTATTTTAATTCTTTCTCTAAAATCTTTTAAATGAGGAGAGGTGTATAAACCAGTTTTGTAACCAGCTTTTTGCAATATTGCCGCTAAAATATGCGATGTAGATCCTTTTCCGTTGGTGCCTGCAACATGAACAGATTTAAATTTTTTTTCAGGATGATCTAAATGTTCACAAAATTTGATAGTATTACCTAAATCGTTTTTTAATGCTGCAGCACCCACTCTGGTAAACATTGGTAATTTTGCATATAGATAGGAAAGCGTTTGTGCGTAATCCATTAAAATAAATTTTACTGTTTTACTGCCGTAAATAAAGCCTTTAATTCTGTAGCATCATCAGGCTTCATTTTTCCTCCTAAAATTAACCTTAATTGCCTGCGACGTAAAGCACCATTAAATAATTCTTTTTCTTCATCCGTTTCAGGAATAATAATCGGAACAGGAATAGCTTTAGAATCATCATCTACAGCAACAAAAGTATAATATGCCTCATTAGATTTTACTTTATGTCCGGACGGAATATTCTCTGCCCAAACATCTAACCTCACTTCAACCGATGTATTAAAAGCTCTGGTTACTTTGGCGTGAATAGTAACAACATCTCCTAATTTTATAGGATGAGAAAAAGAAACGTTATCAACAGAAGCTGTTACTACTATATTATTGCAATGTTTTTGTGCAGAAATGGCAGCAGCAATATCCATCCAATGTAATAATCTACCTCCCATTAAATTGTTTAAAGTATTGGTGTCATTGGGTAAAACCAATTCATTCATGGTAATGTAAGAGCCCTGTGGGTGTTTTTCTTTCATGGTTATTTTTATTGTAACTATTGGTCAGAAGTTTTAAGTTCGAAGTCCGATGCTTGGATAACATACAAAGTTAAATTTATCAGTGAATTTTTTATAACCTTTAATCTTCGGACATCGGACTAATTAACTACCGATTTATTAAAAATTTCTCGGATATTTTACTGTATTTAATTCTGTAAAAGCAATTAATTCATCAAACCTACCACCAGGCTGGCGATAATAAATTAAAATTTGATAATCGTTTTCGGTTTGATAAAAAGCACCATCAAATGCGTTTTCATTTATAGTTTTTCCATTTTCATCAGCCCAAATATAATGGTAATCTACCACTCCTTGTTTAAGAGGAATAGTTAGATTAAAGGTCTTCTGAATTGGGTCATAAACCATTCGGTTTTTAATATTTTTTTGATAAGCATTAAACTTCCCTACCACATAAGCAAAACCCTTATCATCTGGTGCTTCTGCCTTTAAAGCAAAATTGATATTTCCATAATCAGCATCATAATCTGGTGTATTTCCATCTTGATTTAAAATAAAGAAATTACCATTTTCATCATACTGAAAAGAATAATTCGGAATATTCTTGCTCACATCCGAAAATAAATTTACGGTATAAATTGAGTCTTTAATATTTTCATAAACCCCTTCGGATTTGAACCTGAAACTTCGAGTGTCAAATCTTCTAAACTCATTACCAGCCGCAAAATCAAAAGTACTATTATCATTAAAAACCAATTGATTGTTTCTGATAAATAGCGGACGTTGTGTACTTTGAGAAACGCTAGAACGTCCGTTTTGCATTACCAAAGCCGTAATTTCTTGATATGGATTTTGGATATTTAAACCAGGATGAAAAACGCTAAAGTTGATTTTTTGATCTTTATCTCTTAAAGAAACCTGACTAGAAGGAGCAATTTCGGCTTGTAGAGAAACTTTTTGGCCTAAAATATAAAAACGTCTGGTAATCAATAATCTTGTTTGATCACCATCTTCATAAACTTTTAAAAGATAATTGCCAGATAATTTTGGGATAACATTTAGATTGGGAAGCGTAATTTCGTAATGCGTATATTTTTGGAAAGTGTTAAAAGAAAAGCGATAATCATTTACCCTATCCTCACTAAAGCTTTCAACATAATCTAAACTTGAAATAGCCGAAGGTTTCCAATTGGCATCGCAGTGTGTTACGCTATAGTATAAATTTCTACTTCCTCCGCGTAAATCATCAAATTTAAATCTTAATCTTTCTGGGCTGCCTAAATTTAAAACCGGAAAAGATTGGTCTTTTTTATCGTTATAAAATTCAACACTTTTAATCTCAGGAATATAATTTATATCATCAAAAACAGTTTGTACGGATGGAATTTGAACCCTAACTATACGCTCTTTTTTTTGTTTTTGAGCATAACAGGAAGTCGAAATTAATATAGTTGCAAGTGATAATAAACTAAGTTTAAAATCAATAGATAAACCAAATATTTTTTGAATAAACCAATTTTTATTTTTTACCAAGATGCTTAAAATTTAGTTAAAAAAAATTAACGATAAGCTGATGATTTTGTTTCTTTTTTAATTAGAATTGAGAATTGAGATTGAGTAATTACTATCAAGATGAAGTACCTGATTTTTTACTTCTTACTACCGAACAAACTAACAAACTAACCACCTAAAAATCTAACTCTCTAAAACCATTATTTCCTCGGCCAATTGTTCCCAATGTAATTGAGCAGCGCCTAAACTTTCTTTTGCTTTTGCATATTGTTCGTTAGTTTCGGCAAGTTTTTTTGAATTACTGTAAACTTCTTCTTTAGCAATTTCTGCCTCTAAATCCTTTACTGACTTTTCTTTTACTGCAATATCGTCTTCTAAAATTTGTAAAGATTGATTTAATTTTTTTAGTTGCTTTTTCTTTTCTTCTAAATCAGATGGTTTAAGTTCTACCTTTTTAGGTTTTTCTGCTTTTGCAGGTTTAATACCGCCTTGATCTCCAGTTTTTTCTCTTTTTGCTTGCCATTCTTCATATTCTTGATAAGTGCCAGGATATTCTTGAATGTCTTGTCCTTCTATAAACCAAATTTTATTAGCAACGTTATCTAAGAAATATCTATCGTGAGAAACAGCAATTAAAGTGCCTTCATATTGTTGTAAAGCCTGAATTAAGATATTTACGGATTGAATATCCAGGTGGTTGGTTGGTTCATCTAATATCAAGAAGTTAGAATCAGTAGTTAACGATTTAGCTAAAGCAACCCTGGATTTTTCTCCTCCAGAAAGCACTCTAATTTTCTTAAAAACATCATCGCCAGTAAAAAGAAAGCATCCTAATATTGAACGGATTTCTGTATCACTATGCTTTGGAGCAAAAGATTGTAGCTCTTCTAATATCGAATTATCAAGATGTAAACTTTCTAATTGATGTTGAGCAAAAAAGGTAGTAGTAACATTGTGCCCAGTTTCGCAAGTTCCTTTATAGGTTTCGGTATTGGCAATCATCCTTAATAAAGTTGATTTCCCTTTTCCGTTTGCACCAATCAACGCAATTTTATCCCCTTTTTCTATAACACCATCGGCATTATTTAAAATATCGATGTTAGGATAACTTTTATAAGCGTTTTCAATCCTAATTACATGTCGCCCGGAAGGTTTAGAAAATTTAAACCTGAAATTTACAGTTGGGTTTTCATCATCAACATCCTCTACACGTTCCATTTTATCCAACGCTTTCATCCTTGATTGCGCCATTTTTGCTTTAGATGCTTTTGCCCTAAAACGTTCAATCAAACGCTCTTCCTGCTTAATTTTAGCTTGCTGATTTTTAAATTCTCCCTTTTGAATCTCGCCTCGAAGTGCTTTTTCTTCTAAATAGAAAGTATAATTTCCAGAATAAATGGTCAAGTTTCCTTTACGGGATTCTACAATCCTGTTTACAATCCTATCCAAGAAATATCTATCGTGAGAAACAATTACAATTGCGCCATCAAAACCATTTAAGTAGGTTTCTAGCCATTTAATGGAAGGTAAATCCATGTGGTTGGTTGGCTCATCCAGCAGTAAAATATCTGGTGTTTGTAGTAAAATCTTTGCCAACATTACACGCATACGCCAACCTCCAGAAAAGGTATTTAACGGACGATGTTGATCTTCACTTGTAAAACCTAAACCGGCTAAAATTTCATTTGCCCTGTATTCTATACTGTAACCATCTAAGGCTTCAAACTCTAATTGTTTATCACTCAGTTTATTTAAAACTTCTTCAGAATAATCGGTTTCAATTTTTTTTAATAAAACCTCAATTTCATCATGCAGCTGGTTTTGGCGTTCAAAAGCTTCCATAGCAACATGAAGAATACTATGATGAGAATCGTAAGAAAGTAAATCTTGGTTTAAATAGCCAATTTTTAAATCTTTAGCCATAGAAACCGTACCCATAGAAGGTTGATATTCGCCTACTATAATTTTTAAGAGCGTAGATTTACCGGTACCGTTAGCACCAATTAATCCTATTTTTTCGCCTGGTTTAATGTGCCAATTGGCCTCATCATATAAAGCCCTAGAGCCAATTAAAAAAGTTAAATCGTTTATTGAAATCATTTGGGCGCAAAGGTATGAAAATTGAAGGAAGAATTTTTGAAGATTAAATGGATGGTTTATTTCTTTACGGTGATAGCCGTTCCAACAACTCCAGCATAGAAAACTATAATTTCCGCAGGTTTATCTCCCTTATTTTCTCCATAATGATACTTGTTTACCAACTCTATAATGCTATCGCCAGCTTTCAATTCCAAAATATTATTTTTATCATCAATTACCGTAAGAACTCCCGTGAGTAAAACGCCAGCATTTATTACTAAATGTTTATGCAAATCTAGTTTTTGATGAGGTGGAATCACTATTTTTAAAATGGTGATTTTTGGTTGACCATTTGGATAAGCAGGAAGTGTATCTCCATTCCAACTTTGAGTGCTTTCTGCTATTTTTGTAACTTCAATTTTATCTTTGATTTCTTGCGAAAAGGAATTAAATGTAAAACCTAAAAGAAGTATGCTAATTAGAATTTTTCTCATTATTTATTTTGTAATATAAACTTTAAAAATAGTTAACCAGGCTTAAACCGATCAAATTCTAATCAGCAATCCAGGTGTTATTCTTAACATCAGCATCCATAAAAATACCCCCATCTAAGGTTATACTTTTAATTTCTGTCCCCGTTCTTAAAGTTAAAACTATTTGCTTCTGGTTTTTTTCCCAAACGGCAGGTGTTTGGTGATAGGTATTTACACTTCCATCATTGTGAGAAACTAATATATCAAATGGAACCGCAAAACCACCAACATTATTGATAGTAAATTGTTGTGTATCGTTGGTTTTTTGGAATACTTTATTCAAATCTAAATCGATGTAATTAGGGGTAAAGAACCAGTTATAAAAAAACCAATCCAAATTTTTACCTGAACCGCTTTTCATCGAATTAAAATAATCCCAAGGAATTGGATGCTTTCCGTTCCAATTGTTCATGTAAGTATGTAATGCTTTTTTAAATAAATCATCGCCCAACATATCTTTTAATGCCAAATAACTTAAAGAGGGCTTGCCGTAAGAGTTATTTCCAGCACCAAATTTCACTTCTGGAGATGGTGTAATAATCGGGTTTTCATTGGTATGAGATCCATTAATCCAACGTTTAACTCTAAAATTTTTGTAAAATTCGTCTGCAGCTTTTTTACCGTTTTCAGAAATGCCAATTAAATATTCTAAAGTTGTAGCCCAGCCTTCATCCATAAAAGCATAATAACTTTCGTTAATGCCCATATAAAACGGAAAGTAAGTATGTGCTTGTTCGTGATCTTGAACCAATTGAGCAAATGTTAAATCTGTTTCATGGCTATCATTTACCATCATAGGATACTCCATATCTGCAAATCCTTGTACGGCAGTACTCTTTGAAAAAGGATAGGCTACTCCTGGCCAATTTTTAGAATACCAGCCCAAAGCATATCTACTGTTTCTTACTGATAAATGAAAATCGGCCGAGCTATCTGGAAATGCTGCTTGAACACTTGCCCTACGTTTTTTTGCTTCATCAACTATTACACTACTTGCATCCCAAACGTAATGATTGCCAATTGCCGTAGTTACATCACTGATATTTTTTGCTTTAAAAACCCAGGTATTGGTGTTATTTTGATTTGTAATTGTTTTTGCATCTAAATCTTTTTGGGTTATAATATTTATAACTGAATCACTGCTTAAAGATGTCTTTAGTTTGTTTGCAAACTCTGGCTCTAGCACTTCAGTTGGGTTTTTTAAATCTCCAGTTGCCCAAACTATAAAGTTTTTTGGTACCGTTACATTTAGAGTGTAATCGTTAAAATCATTATAGAACTCTAATGAACCCAAATGAGGTTGCTTATCCCAACCTTTATAATCATCATAAACAGAAACACGAGGGTAAAAGTAGGCCAAGAAAAACGTTGTAGAATCTATAGCGCCGTCTCTTCCTTTGCCACTAGACAGTTGATAATGCCAATCAATGGAAAGTTTTACAGAATCATGAGGTATTAAGGTTTTAGCTAACGGAAACATATAATTGGTGGTAGTTGCCATTTCATTATTCCATGATGATATCTTACCATTTACTTTTATCTGATCGACTGTAATACCTAAATTTGGATTTTCTACTCCGTTTCTTCCTTTACGGTGCACATTAACAATTAGCTTCATATTCAAGCTATCCAACTTATCAGGACTATTATTAAAATAGGTTATTTCCTCTTTCCCAGTCACTGTTTTATTTGGAGGAGCTACATTTATAGAAATGTTGTAATGTCCACGGTTTTGCCAGTAATTTTTACCTGGGTTGCCATTCTCGTTTCTAGTTTGTTTTGAGAATGCTTTTTGAATATTAGCAGGTTTAGTTAATGTTTGTGCGTTTACACTTAATCCAAAAACCAATGCAAACAATAAGAAATATAAAGATTTAGACATAAAAATAATTTTAATCTAAGTTAAATAATGAATGTGCTAAATAGAATATGTATGATAAAAATTACATATTAAAAAATGTGATTACATAAAAAAAGCAAATTGATTTTTCAATTTGCTTTTTATTAAAATAGACTTTAATCTAGCTTAAATGTGCCCTTAACATCCAAGCAGTTTTTTCATGTTGTTCCATTAAGCTTGTGATGTAATCACTGTTACCTTCTGCACCAAATTTATCCGCAAAAGGACCAATATTTCCTCTTAAAAATATAATAATGCTTTCATGATCCTCAAGTAATTCTTTAAATAAATTCTGACTATCAAACTTACCAGTAAGTTTTTCTGAGAGATGGCTAAGCTTAACATATTGGCTTAAATCGCCAACTGCATAATGACCGATAGAACGTATTTTTTCTGCAACGTTATCAACAATAGTTTGTTGATCATTATATAATTCTTCCAAATAAACATGCACTGTATGAAAATCAGGACCAGTAATATTCCAATGGGCATTTAACGTTTTAGAATAGAGTATAAACTCATCTGCTAAAATTTTATTTAATTCTTCTGCAATATGCTCTCTGTTTTTATCGGTTATGCCGATGTTGGTTTTTTTCATGATTATATTTTATTAATGATTTTAAAGATTGAGCATAATCATTATTATAATTATTTACTCATATAATGATTAAGAAAAATCATACCATAAATTAAACACGACGTTAATTTTTATAACACTAATGTAAAATTGATATTATTATAATTATAAAAGCTATTTAAAAAACTGGTGGTAATAAATTCTTAATAAATAAAATTACAGTTTAGAAATATCCAATTGATAACCATTTAGAAATTTCTAAATTATATAACAAATTAATAGGAGAGGGATAGGATAATTTGATTTATGAAGAGGAAGATTTTTAAAAGAAAATTGATTAAATGCAAAAAGCCTAAATGGATTTCCATTTAGGCTTTCATTAATTTGATAAAATGATTAACCGTTTTTCTTAGCAGTTACCTCATTACGAATATCTTGAGCCAAAACTTTAGATTGTTGCATAGCATTACGCAATCTAGTTCCTGCTGCTTTGTTTCCTTTGTCAAAAAATGCTACTGCATCTGCTTCAGCTGAAGAGATTAATTCCTTTAGTTCTTTAAATTTGTCCATGTTATAAGATTTAATTTTTGTTAATATTCAAAACGAAGATATTTAACTTTTTTTTATAAACAAACGATTTTTAGGTTATTAAGAAAATAAATATCCACAAAAACATGCTTATAAACAAATGCTAAGGTTTATGAAGGACAAAATATAGAATTTTTATTAAAGTCCGGTATTGTTTCTAAACATTTTTATTGCAATTGCTAAAAGAATAATTCCGAAAGCTTTTCTTAAAATGTGTAAACCTGTAGGCCCAAAAAGTTTTTCTATCCTTAATGAGTTTTTTAAAACTAAATAAACAAATAGTAAATTAATAATTATCCCACATAAAATATTCACCGTATTATACTCTGCTTTTAAAGATAGAAGGGTTGTCATGGTTCCAGCACCAGCAATCAATGGAAAAGCTAAAGGCACAATAGATACCGCAGCGGGAATTTCTTCCTTAAAAAAGTTTATGCCCAATACCATTTCCATTGCAATTATAAAAATTACAATAGAACCAGCAATGGCAAATGATGAAATATCTAAACCTATAATAGCTAATAATCCTTCACCTAAGAAAAGAAAAATAATCATTAAGGCTAAAGAAACCAAAGTTGCTTTTTCTGATTGGATATGACCACCCGCTTTTTGTCTTAATCCAATAATAATGGGTATAGAACCCAAAATATCGATAATTGCGAACAAGATCATGGTAACCGATAGAATTTCTTTTATATTAAATTTATTTTCCATATCATAAAATTAAAAAATTAAGCTAAATTAAAATAAAAGCTAAAAAAAAGACCGTCTCGTTTTTATATCGAGACGGTCTTTTAAATTTTATTGTAATTTTTAGTTTTTTCCTTCTTTATCTTTTTTAATAAAATCAACAACTACTGGTGTAGCCACGCAGATTGAAGAGTAAGTACCAAAGATTACACCTATTAACAATGCAAAAGAGAAACCTCTAATTACTTCACCACCAAATAAGAATAAAACTGCCAATACAAATATTACTGTTAAAGCAGTTATTACCGTACGACTTAAAGTACTATTAATTGCATCATTAATAACCACCGACATTTTATCTGTTTTAGCGTGATGCAGCCCTAAGAATTCTCTAATCCTATCAAAAACAACCACAGTATCGTTAATAGAGTATCCAATCACGGTTAATATTGCAGCTATAAACGCCTGATCAATATCTAAAGAAAATGGTAATATGCCGTTAAATAACGAGAAGAAAGATAATACCAATAAAACATCATGTACTAATGCAACCAAAGCACCCGCACTGTAAGACCATTTTCTAAATCTTACGAAAATGTATAAAGCAATTGCAAGTATAGAAAGTCCAACTGCATAAATAGCTGATATTTTAATATCATTTGCAATGGTAGGTCCAACTTTTTGGGAGCTTTCAATATTAGATTTATTCGATGATATTTTTGCTAGCCCTTGCTTTAATTTAGTTTCTACCAATTGATCAGCATTATCCGCTTGGCTATCAATCATGTAAGGAGTAGTTAACCTTATTTGATCATCGCTTCCAAAAGTTTTAACTTCAGTTGCTACACCAAATGCAGTATTAAGTGCATCCCTAACTTCTTCTGTATTTACTGATTTCTCAAATTTAACAACATAAGTTCTACCCCCTTTAAAATCTACACCTAAACTAAATCCTCTAATAAAAATAGAGATAATACCTAATGTGATGAATAGACCAGAAAGACCATAAAAAATCTTACGATTACCTACAAAATTGTAGTTGGCATTTTTGAAAGTATGATTGCTCCAAGGATTACCGAATTTAATTGGCATTTCTTTCTTCAACATCCATTCAAAAATCAATCTTGAAATTAAGATCGCAGAGAATAATGAAGTAACAATACCTATGATCAAAGTAGTAGCAAAACCTTGAATTGGTCCTGAACCAAATATGTAAAGGATAATACCTGTAATTAATGTAGTCACCTGACTATCTAAAATGGATGGCATTGCATGTTTGTAACCATCAGAAATAGCTAACCTTAATGATTTACCTAAGTTTAATTCTTCACGGATACGTTCGTAAATTAATACGTTAGCATCAACCGCCATACCTAAAGTTAATACGATACCTGCGATACCTGGAAGCGTTAAAACCGCACCTAATGATGCCAATACACCCATTAAGAAAAATACGTTGGTAAATACTGCAATATTAGCAACTGTACCTGCTCTGTTATAATAAAACATCATAAAGATCAACACCACAATTAAACCTACTACCGCAGATGTTAAGCCAGAACTGATTGCTGCAGCACCTAAAGATGGACCTACAACCGCCTCTTGAACAATTTTAGCTGGAGCAGGAAGCTTACCTGCTTTTAATATGTTGGCTAAATCTTTTGTTTCATCAACTGTAAAATTTCCTGAAATAGAAGAGATACCATTTGGAATCTCACCAGAAACTCTTGGAGCTGTGTATACAGAATTATCTAAAACGATAGCTATAGATTTATTATCATCTTCATTTTGTGGATTTCCTGCCGCCGCTAATGTTATTCTTTTCCATTCTCTGGCGCCATCAGATTTCATTACCATTACCACTTCAGGGTTACCGCGTTGGTCAAAATCCTCACGAGCGTTAGAAATTACATCTCCCGCTAATGCTGGTTCTCCATTTGCCCCTGTTGCTTTGATACCAAAAAGTTCAAATACTTTAGAATCTGCAGACATAGATTTTACACTCCATAGTAACTTTAAATTTGAAGGTAAAAGCGCTTTAACATCTTCTTCGTTAAAAATAGAGTTGATTTTTGCAGTATCTAATTCTTGTGCATAACCTACTGTGGGGCCAGGGCGTAAGCTTTGTTGACCATTTTGACCTTGAAAAGTAGCAGGAGACAAAACAGCAAATAAAGGATTGGTTTTAGCCAATGCATCACTTTTTATAGAGTCTTTACCGGTTGTATCTCTTTTAGCATTCAATAAAGCAGGTTTATTACTAGTAACTTTGGTAGTTGTATCAGCTGTACTAAGTGTTGGCTTAGGTGCTTTAGGTAATTTTGCTGCTAAAATATTATTGATGTTTTGTAATATTGGGAAAATCTCCTGATTATCAAAGGTTTCATAAAATTCTAATTTTGCAGATCCAGAAAGTAACTTACGAACACGTTCTTTTTCTGTAACTCCTGGAAGTTCTACCAAAATACGGTTTGAACCATCTTGAAGTTGGATGTTTGGTTGAGTAACGCCAAATTTATCTATACGAGTTCTTAAAATATTGTAAGATCTTTCTACTGCAGAAGTTGCTTGTTTATCTAAAAACGATTTGACTTCATTATTAGAAGCATTCAATTTAAGATCTGTAGCGTTTTCTTTAGTTGCAAAGAAGATAGAAAGTTTACCACTTGAACTTAATTTTTCGTATTCTGAAACAAAAAGAGATATTAAGCCTTCCTGGCTTGAAGATAATCTGGCTTCAGCATTGTGTAATGCTTGATTAAAAGTAGCATCTGAAGGATTATTTGCTAAACTTCTTACCAATTGAGACAATTCAATCTCCATGGTTACGTTCATACCACCTTTTAAATCTAGTCCTAATGGAATTTCTTTTTGTTTACAATACTGAAAAGTATGGTTAAACAATGGATAAACCGGTTGGTTAGAGATAGAATCTAAATACCTTTTCTCTTTAATTGGATCACCTTTAGCGAATTCTTTGGCATCATTTTCGACCTTATTGGTAACGAAAGTAAAAGAAAGCGCATATAAACATAAAAGTGTTAATACAATTGCTGCAAACTTGATAATTCCTTTGTTTTGCATTTTTTTTTTAATTGATGGGTGTAATTCTGGTTTTAAAATTCAAGAGGGCAAAGCTAATTAAATTTTTAATTTATAAAATTCTTATAAATTAAAATATTAGCAGTTGACTAATGGCGCTTTAAGATTAGAAAAGAATAATCAAAAGCGTGTTTCTCGTCTTTTTGATGGTCTTCTTTAAATATAACCTCCCAATTGTTAGCATTTATAGTGGGGAAAAAAGTATCTGCATTAAATTGATGTTGTACTTTAGTGAGATAAATTTGATTTACAAAAGGTAGTGCTTCCCTGTAAATTTCGCCTCCACCAATCACAAAGGTTTCTTCATCCTCGGCGCAAGCCAACAAAGCATTTTCTAGATTGTTAAACACTTCTACACCTTCAATTTTTAAATTTTCTGTTCTGGTGATAATGATGTTTCTGCGGTTTGGCAAAGGTTTTCCAATAGAATCATAGGTTTTACGACCCATTATTACGGTGTGCCCTGAAGTGGTCTTTTTAAAAAACTTTAAATCGTTTGGCAAATGCCATAGTAACTGATTGTTTTTGCCAATGCCGTTTTCTGAATCTGTGGCTACTATTAGGGATAAACCCATAAATCCTCCAAGGGGGATTTCTTTTTCCTCTTTGATATTCATTGTTTTTTTAGATTTTAAATCGAATTGACTTAAAATGTGATGGAAATTTATGGAGTTTTTATACTTAAGATTTATAAAAGGTTTTAAGGCTTTAGTTTAACTATTTTATCATCTCGCATTACTACAATAACCGAATTTTTCTGCTTTTTAAACTCAACCATTTTTTCGTAAGACTTTTCCAATCCCTTTACGATTTTCTCAAGTAATTCATCTTGTTGCTTTATAGTCGTCATATTGATTCTTGATTTTGTTGAATTTATATTGCTGAAATATTTGAATTTCTATATTAATATTTTTCTTTGCTATGAGCTCATGCTGTCCGAAAGTATTATCGAATATAAAAGTTCCATCTGCTAAAGGAAGATAAATATCAAACAAATTTATTATTCCTTTCTTGTATCTCCTATCAATTAAATCTGGTTCTATAAAATGCCCACCTTCGGTCACTCTAACTTTTACTCGTTCTTTGGCAAGTTCGATGTTTTGAAGCCAGAAAAAAAGTAAGGTAACTGTATATCCATTTTTTTTTGCTTCTTCGATTTTGAATTTGTAGCTTTTAGTGGCTAGAGTAGTTTCTAAGGCAAAAGTCTGATTGGTTTTTAATAATTCGTTTATTCTTGTTAACATTATTCTCCCAGCTTCAAAAGCCACTTTTTCTGGCTGAAATGGAGAAAGACCCCTTGCAATTTCATCTGCATTAACAAATTCTCTACATAAAATTATCTCCGGTAAAATTGTAAAGGATGCAGTTGTTTTACCAGCACCATTACAGCCCCCAATAATGTATAGATTTTTGTCAGCCATGATTTCAAAATTAAGGATTTAAAACTATTGATTTTTAATTCATAATTTAGTCCATATCCTTCTTAGATTTTAAAGAATTAAACCGCCACAGCGCCTTTAATATGAGGATGAGGTTCATAACCTACCAATTCAAAATCCTCAAACTTAAACCCAAAAATATCTTTTACTTCTGGGTTGATTTTCATGATTGGTAGAGGTTTAGGATCACGAGACAATTGCAGTTCTGTTTGCTCTAAATGATTGTTGTATAAATGGGCATCGCCTAAAGTATGTACAAAATCTCCGGGCTGTAAACCACAAACTTGGGCAACCATCATGGTTAATAATGCATAAGATGCAATATTGAAAGGAACGCCAAGAAAAATATCTGCGCTTCTTTGGTATAGTTGGCAACTTAATTTTCCATCTGCTACATAGAATTGGAAAAAACTATGGCAAGGTGGCAAAGCCATATTTTCTATTTCGGCAACGTTCCATGCTGAAACGATGATTCTTCTGCTATCAGGGTTGTTTTTAATTTGATTAATAATATTGGCAATCTGATCAATATGTTTACCATCTGGAGTGGGCCAAGAGCGCCATTGAGAACCATAAACCGGACCTAGATTTCCATTTTCATCTGCCCACTCGTCCCATATTTTAACACCGTTTTCCTTTAAATATTTGATATTGGTATCGCCACTTAAAAACCAGATTAATTCGTGGATAATAGATTTAAGGTGCAGTTTTTTTGTGGTCACCATCGGGAAGCCATCAGCTAAGTTAAAACGCATTTGATAACCAAAAACACTAATGGTTCCAGTTCCTGTTCTATCGTGTTTTTGGGTGCCATTTTCTAAAACATGGCGCATTAAATCTAAATATTGTTTCATTTTTGGTTTCTATATTTCCCTTCGACTCCGCTCAGGCTGACAATCCTTTCTAGTCTTACGTTTGTCATGCTGAGCGGAGTCGAAGCATCTGCTATATTTTAAGGTATTAATTTTATTGTTTAACTCTATAAGTGAGTTAACGATTGAAGCGGCATCCTTTTTTGTCATTCTGAGCGGAGTCGAAGAATTAGACAAAAAAGATACAGTGTAAAGCGTGTTAAAACGCCCAGATAATTATCAATATCCTAGATTTCTCTCTATTTGTTACATTTTAAATCTTCTAAAAGGAATAGAGATGAACTATAAACTATGAACCTAAACATTTATTTCTACAAATTAAATTAATCTATATTTGTCATCCTATTAATGTGCAAAACCTCTTAATTGTTAATATTGATGATTACTTTCCCAAATGCCAAAATTAATATCGGGTTAAACATTACCAATAAAAGAACAGACGGCTACCATAACCTAGAAACAATTTTTTATCCTATTAAAATTAAGGACGCTTTAGAAGTTATTGAAGGTAGCGAAATGAGTTTTGAGACTTCTGGAATTAAAATTCCAGGAAATAAAGATGACAACTTGTGTTTAAAGGCTTATGATTTAATGCGAAAAGACCATGATTTGCCAAACATTAAGATTCATTTACATAAAAATATACCAATTGGAGCAGGTTTAGGAGGCGGTTCGGCAGATGCGGCTTTTTTTATTAAGTTGATTAATGATAAATTTGAAATGCAACTTTCTGATGAAAAAATGGAAAGTTATTGTAAAAAATTAGGTGCAGATTGTGCTTTTTTTATTCAGAATAAGCCAGTTTTTGCCTTTGATAAAGGAGATGTTTTTGAAGCTATAAGTTTAAATCTTTCGGATTATCATTTGGCTTTAGTGATGCCACAAGTTCATGTTTCTACCGCAGAAGCTTATCGCGGAGTAATTCCGAAACAACCAAAACAATCTTTAAAAGAGTTGATTAAAATGCCCATTGAAGAATGGCAAGGGAACATTTTGAACGATTTTGAAAATCATATTTTTGAAAATCATACTCAGATAAAAAAAGTAAAACAAGATTTATTAAATGCAGGAGCTATATTTTCTATGATGAGTGGGAGTGGAGCTTCTGTTTACGGGATTTTTAAAGAGAAAGTAGATTTAAGTTTTTTAAAAAAAGATAATTTGGTTTTTACCGATATATAATGAGCAAGCCCATACAAAAAGTATTTATTATAGGAACAGTTTTTCCTGAGCCAAATTCGTCTGCTGCGGGTAGCAGGATGTTACAATTGATTGCTGCTTTTAAGACTCAAAATTACGAGGTTATTTTTGCAAGTGCTGCCGCTGATAGTGAATTTATGGTGGATTTAGCGGAGCTTGGAGTAGAAAAAGTGAGTGTAAAATTGAACGATGAAAGTTTTGATGGCTATATAAAAACACTAAATCCGGATTTAGTGTTGTTTGATCGCTTTATGACCGAGGAACAATTTGGATGGCGAGTAACCGAAAACTGCCCTGATGCAATCAAGGTTTTAGATACAGAAGATTTACATTGTTTAAGAGCAGGCAGACAAAGAGCTTACAAAGCAAATGAAGAATTTTACTTGGATGATTTACTTTTAGAGGATGTAGCTAAAAGAGAGATAGCCAGTATTTTACGTTGTGATCTTTCTTTAATTATTTCTACTTATGAGATGAGAGTTTTAAAGGAAATATTTGTGATAGACGAAGCTTTGTTGCTTTATCTGCCTTTTATGTTACCACAAATTACTGCAGAAGCACAAAAAGAATGGCTAACTTATGAAGAAAGGAGTCATTTTATTAGCATTGGAAATTTTTTACATGAACCCAATTACCAGGCCGTATTATATCTTAAAACTGAAATATGGCCACTGATTATAAGAAAAATGCCAACGGCCCAAGTTCATGTTTATGGAGCTTATACCAGCGACAAAGTGAACCAGTTAAATAATTTAAAAGAAGGTTTTTTAATTAAAGGAAGGGCAAGCAATGTTAAAGAGGTAATGGGCAAAGCCAAAGTTTGTTTATGTCCGCTGGTTTTTGGTGCAGGCTTAAAAGGTAAATTGGTGGATGCCATGCAAAACGGAACACCAAATGTGAGTACCCCAATTGCAGTTGAAGGAATGCGTGAAGGTTTATCATGGGGCGGTTTTGTAGCCAACACCCCAAAAGATTTTGCAGATGATGCAATAAAATTATATGAAAATGAAGATATGTGGAACAAGTTTCAAGCTAATGGAACGCATATCATTAATCAGCTATTTGATGAAAAAAATTGGAAGGCTAAATTTATTTCCACTTTAAAAAGACTCAATCAAAATATCCAAGAACATAGAAAGTATAATTTTTATGGTGCCATGATGCAACACCATACGCAAATGAGTACCAAATATCTTTCTAAATGGATTGAAGAGAAGAATAGGGTTTAGGTTGTTTGGTGGTTAGTTAGTTAGTTAGTTAGTTAGTTTTTAGTTAGTTAGTTAGTTTTTAGTTAGTTTTTAGTTAGTTAGTTTTTAGTTAGTTAGTTAGTTAGTTAGTTTTTAGTTAGTTTTTAGTTTTTAGTTAGTTGGGTTTTTGGTTTATTAGTTTTTGGATTGTATTAATTTATATATGGCAGAAGATTTAAATATCATTATTGGAGATAAGGCTAAACAATATCAATCTTTAATTCCACAAATAGAGGCTCTTATTAGTTATGAAACTGATTTATTGGCAAATTTGGGAAATGTTTGTGCGGCTTTAAAAGAGCAATTTGGGTGGTTTTGGGTTGGCTTTTATTTAATTCAAAAAGATGAATTGGTACTTTCTGCTTTCCAAGGACCAGTTGCTTGTACTAGAATACAAAAAGGAAAAGGGGTTTGTGGCACCGCATGGCAAAAAGCTGAAACCATAATTGTTGCAGATGTAGATGAATTTCCGGGACATATTGCTTGTAGCAGTCTTTCCAAATCAGAGATTGTTTTACCCGTTTTTAAAGAAATAAATATTATTGGCGTTTTTGATGTTGATAGTGAGCATTTGAATCATTTCGATGAAACAGACCAACAATATTTGGAGCAAATATTAGGTTTAATTCATTTTTAGTAATGGATATTTATTGTATTTCTGGTTTAGGTGCCGATGAGCGTTTGTTTAAAAATCTGAAAATTGCCAATGCTACTCTAAAATATATCAATTGGGTTAAACCCGATAAAAACGACGATATCAGTAGTTATGCTGAAAAACTGATTCCACAAATAGATCAATCCCAACCATTTTCTTTATTGGGTGTTTCTTTGGGAGGGGTTTTGGCAGTGGAAATTTCTTCTAAAATAAATCCTAAGAAGGTATTTGTAATCTCTAGTGTAAAATCTACCAAAGAGTTTCCTTTCTATTTTAAATGGATGCGGTGGATGAAAGTAAAATATTTGATTTCTGCCAGATTATTAAAAAGTGCGAAGCCTTTAATCGAACTGTTTTTTGGGAAAATGAGCAAAGCTGATAAAAAGTTAATCAGTAAAATGATTGATGATGCCGATACCATTTTTACACCTTGGGCTGCAAAAGCCATTATTGCATGGCAATCTAAAGACCATCTCACTCCATTTCATAAAATATTGCAGATAGTAGGAGATAAAGATTTGATTTTTAGGCACTCTAATATTAAAGAATGTATAGTAATTAATGGTGGAACCCATGTGATGATATTGGATAAAGCTTTGGAGATTGGGAAGATTATTGATAGGGTTTGACTATGATATTAATATCTTTATTACAGATTTAATGATTACTAGGTCAATTAAAATAATGATTTGTCATTTTATGCTATGCAAATCATTATTTTTTTTATTTTGATTAATTAGAAATAAAATTAGAAAAATAATAATCTACCCTCCTTTACCTCCAGAAGTATCGCTAGTCTCCTCTTCTTCTTCTTCCTCATCAGGTTCAAAAGAACAAACTCCATTTAATCTTAAAAAATTTAAATTGTTTTCACTTTTGTATGCAGCCAAACCTAGTTTGCTAACAGCATTTTTTAAGATTTTTTTCATGCTACAATGTAGTGTTGTTTTTAATTCATTTTGAATTTTTAGTAAATCAATTTTTGTTTAATTTTTATTTTCCTTCAGCATTCAGCTATTTTACTTTTTAATTTCTACTTTCTACTTACAGCCTTTCTATTATTTCTTTGGGCAACAGCCGGGCTATGCAGTACTCCGCTAAAGCTGCGGTGCTACGCACAAATTTTTCAAAAAATTTTACCTTCTATCCCTGTTGCGAATGCCTAAAGCTTGGAAATTATAATCCTGTTTTTCATGTAAAGCAATATTTTTTTGTTTTAAAGCATAGATTAAGCTAATT
>JBBRYE010000020.1:0-35861 GCA_038237895.1 Sphingobacteriales bacterium
AGGAAGGTCTCACAAATAGGAAGTTTTTGTAGTGAAGACACTTATTTGTGTGATGTCTCCTATCGTCGACATGACGATAAATTTAATTTGAGGCAATTTACAGGTTTTGCGTTAACGATAGAAACGGCAGCTTTTTTTGCACTTGCCATAATGCAAGTGCAAAAAAACTACAGTGGATAGCGTGTTAAAACGCCCAAATTATTTCAATTTAATCTTCTACTACAACTCCCATTGCACAAAACTTATCAATACGTTCGGTAATTAACTGATCGATATTTTTGGCTTTTAGTTCTTTTAAATCGGAGATTATTTTTTCTTTAATGGTGTTACACATCATTTCTGGATTTTGATGTGCGCCACCAAGAGGTTCTTTGATAATACCGTCAATTAATCCGTTAGCATACATATTATCTGCCGTTAGCTTTAAACATTCTGCTGCTTTCTCCTTAAAATCCCAACTTCTCCATAAAATAGAAGAACAAGATTCTGGCGAAATAACAGAATACCAAGTATGCTCTAACATATAGACTCTATCGCCAATTCCAATACCTAAAGCTCCACCGCTGGCTCCTTCGCCAACAACCATACATATAATAGGCACTCTTAAAACAGACATTTCTAGTAAATTTCTAGCTATCGCTTCTCCTTGCCCTCTTTCTTCTGCTTCTAAACCTGGGTAAGCGCCTGGTGTATCTATAAAAGTAACTACTGGTTTATTAAATTTTTCGGCTAATTTCATTAACCTTAAGGCTTTTCTATATCCTTCTGGATTTGCCATTCCAAAGTTTCTATATTGCCTCAACTTGGTATTTAATCCTTTCTGATGCCCTATAAACATCACTGTTTCTCCGTTTAGAGAACCAAAACCACCTACAATAGCTTTATCATCTTTTACGGTTCTATCGCCATGCATTTCTATAAAATCATCGCAAATGGTTTCTATATATTGTAAGGTGTAAGGACGCTCTGGGTGGCGAGAGATTTGGACTTGTTGCCATCCAGTTAAATTACCATATATATCATTCTTGGCTTTTTCTATCTTTTCGTCTAACTCTTTTAAAGTTGCCGACATATCTACTTTTGTTTTCTCTGCAACCTGCTGTACCTTTTCTACCTGAGACTGTAAATCTGCAATAGGTTTATCAAAATCGAAAGATGTTTTCATCATTTTTTGTAAATATTGGGAGGGCTAAGTTATCGTTTTTTATTAAAATTATGAATTGCTTAGTATGGTAACAAAATTATTAGGATTGTAAGATTTATGCAAAATCATCGTTTTGATACATTAATATATCTAATTTTGACATTGTTTAGTATCCATTTTTTTTAACGGAACGAAACCATTTAAAAATTTGTGCGTAGAAATATCAACACATGGAGCTAAAAGGAACACATATTCTTATAATTGATGATGATGAAATTAATAATTTCATTGCAGGGAAACTGATTAAAAAAGTGCAAGAAAATACTGTTGTTAGCACTTGTTTAAATGGTTTAGAGGGCATAAACTATATCAAAAGCAAAATTGATATGGACGATTTTCCTGATGTTATCTTTCTAGATATTAATATGCCAATTATGAACGGCTGGGAATTTCTTGACCTTTATAGCGAATTGGAAGGTACGATTAAAAAGGAAGTAACTATTAATATGCTTTCGTCTTCCGTCTATAATGAAGATATCGAGAAAGCAAAAATATACCCATCTGTAAACAAGTTTATTTCAAAACCTTTAACTATAGAAAAAATACAGAACTTATTTGATAGCTTAAAAGTTACTCAATAACTTCTTCTATATAAATTGCATCCTCTTTCTTGATAACTTTTGCTATTGATTTTGCTTTGGCATGATAAAATAAACAAGTCCAGTTATTTTCTGACGCCATTTCTCCGTATTTTATTCTTAATTCCATCGCTTTTCTTCCGTCAAGATCATATTTGGCAATAAATTTTCTTTGAAGTTGTTCTGGTTCTGGTACAATATCAGCCCCAAAAAATATTTTTTCTCCATCTTCTTCAATCAAAAATACTTGATGAAACTGTGTATGACCGCCGGTAATTTCATAGCTTATTTGATTATTTATTTTACCGTCTCCATCTAAAAAGTGTATTTGTCCGGATCTTTGCAAAACATCAAAAATTTCTGTTTTGTATGAAGTTGATTTTTTGCTGTAGGCCGTTTCCCACTCTCCTCTTTGTATATAATAATCAGCATTAACAAAACTTACTTCTAGCTTCCCGTCGTTATTTAAAACCATCCCGCCGCTATGATCATAATGCAAATGAGACATTAGTACCTTAGTGACGTCTTCTGGATTATATCCTGCATTTCTAATATTTTGATGTAATACAGATTGGCCATGCGTATTATTATAACCTAAACCTGTATCCAATAAAATTAGATCCTCTTTAGTTTTAACCAAAAAAGGTTGAATAAAAATAAATAACGATGCAGGCCTATCACTTACCTTATCAACAAGTGGATCAAAAGGGATAAATTTTTTAGAGACATCTACAGAATAGGAGCCTTCATGTAAAGCGGTAACTTTCAAAACAATAGAATTATGATGTAGGATAACCCTTAAAATTTCTATTCGCAAGGGATAATTACAAACCTATTAAAATGTATATTTACGGGTGATTCAGAGCAAAGATATGCAAAAAAGGTGGGTGAAGCAGGAAAAAGCCGATGCACAAAAGGTAGAAAAACTGTCAAAAGAATTGAGTGTTAGCCCAATTTTAGCTGGCATGATGTTAAGAAGGGAATTAGAATCTTTTGAAGATGCAAAAAACTTTTTTAGGCCAAATTTGCTGCACTTACATGATCCTTTTTTAATGAAGGATATGCCCGAAGCTATCGAGAGAATTGAGCGAGCTATCAAAAATCAAGAAAACATTTTAATTTACGGCGATTATGATGTTGATGGTACAACCTCTGTTGCCCTTACTTATTCTTTTTTTAAAGATATTCATCCTAAAATAGATTATTATATTCCTGATCGATATAAAGAAGGTTATGGAATTTCTACACAAGGTATAGACTATGCTTTTGATAATGATGTTACGTTAATTATTGCCTTAGACTGTGGCATAAAATCTATTGATAAGGTGGCCTACGCCAAAGAAAAAGGAATAGATTTTATCATTTGCGACCATCATTTGCCTGGAGACGAAATTCCTGCTGCGGTTGCGGTGTTAGATCCCAAAAGAAAAGATTGCGATTATCCTTATAAAGAGCTTTCTGGCTGTGGTTTGGGTTTTAAATTAATTCAGGCTTACGCCGATAAAAACAACCTTGATTTTAGTGAGATAGAGAAATACTTGGATTTAGTAGTAGTAAGTATCGCTTCTGATATTGTTCCGATTACTGGAGAAAACAGAATTTTGGCTTATTACGGTTTAGAGAAACTCAACGCAAATCCCTGTAAAGGTTTTGTAGCTTTAAAAGAATTATCGGGTAAAAAAGATGATTTTACAATTACTGATATTGTGTTTTCTATTGGTCCACGAATTAACGCCGCAGGTAGAATTGACGATGCAAAAAATGCCGTAAAATTATTGATTGCCGATTCTGTTGAAGGTGCAGAAGATGCAGGATTTATCATCAACTTAAAAAATGATGAGCGTAGGGATTTTGATGCTAATATTACCGAGCAAGCTTTAAATATGATTTTAAACTCCCCAGAAATGGAGTTTAGAAAATCAACAGTGGTTTATCACGAAAGTTGGCATAAAGGCGTAATTGGTATTGTTGCATCCCGTTTAACGGAAAAATATTATCGCCCAACTATAGTTTTAACACAATCTAACGGATATGTGGCGGGTTCTGCAAGATCGGTTTTAGGCTATGATCTTTATGAAGCTTTATGCGAATGCAGTGATTTGCTCGAGCAATTTGGCGGACATAAATATGCAGCTGGTTTAACCATGAAAACCGAAAACGTTCCTGCTTTTATCCAACGTTTTGAAGAAGTAGTTTGCGCTACCATAACAGAAGATTTGTTAACTCAAGAATTGTTGATTGAAGATGAAATCCTTTTAGCCAATGTTGATGCAAAGTTTTTTAGGATATTGCAGCAATTCGCTCCCTTTGGGCCTCAAAATATGTCGCCAATTTTTATGAGCAGAAATGTATCTTCGTATGGGTATGGAACTATTGTTGGTAATAATCATCTTAAAATGACGGTTAGGCAGCCTGATAGTCCGATATTTAATACTATTGCTTTTGGAATGGGCCAGTATTTGGAAGAAATAAATATGGGCAAGCCTTTTGATATTTGTTATACCATTGATCAAAATATTTATAAAGACAAAAAAACTATTCAGCTTAATATTAAAGGCATTAAAACCTATTAACTAATGATTTTAAGAGCAGAAAATCTGATAAAAAAATACAAACAACGTGTTGTTGTTAATAACGTTTCTTTCCATGTAAACCAAGGAGAAATTGTGGGTTTACTAGGGCCAAATGGTGCAGGAAAAACCACTTCTTTTTATATGATTGTAGGCTTAATTAGGCCTAACGAAGGAAAGGTTTTTTTGGATGATGAGGATATTACCGAAGACCCGATGTACAAAAGGGCACAAAAAGGAATCGGATATTTAGCACAAGAAGCTTCCGTTTTTAGAAAGCTGAGTGTAGAGGATAATATATTGGCTGTTTTGGAAATGTCTACTTTAACAAAAGAAGCTCAAAGAGATAAACTAGAAACTTTAATTGACGAATTTAGCTTACATAAAGTAAGAAAAAACCGTGGAGATTTGCTTTCTGGAGGAGAAAGAAGACGGACAGAAATTGCAAGAGCCTTAGCTGCAGAACCTAACTTTATTTTATTAGACGAGCCTTTTGCTGGTGTAGATCCAATTGCGGTAGAAGAAATCCAAATGATTGTTGCCCGCTTAAAACATAGAAATATTGGCATTTTGATAACAGATCATAACGTAAATGAAACACTTTCTATTACTGATAGAGCTTATCTTTTAGCAGAAGGAAACATCATGCTGACTGGCACTCCACAAGAAATTGCAAATGATGAAATGGCAAGGAAGTTTTATTTAGGTCAGCATTTTGAATTAAAGATTAAGCGGTTTTAGATAGGTGATTAGTGGGCTAGGTTGTTAGATGGTTAGTCTTATAAAACGTATTAAATATAAAAGACTAATCCACCACCATATAATTCTAATCAACTAAAACACCAAACAAATCCTAACCAACTAACAAACCAACAACCTGACAAACTAAACATGACCATCGTAAATTCCTTCTTAAACTGGTATATGAAAAAGCGTATGCACCAGATAGAGCTTTTTATGAAATATCCTGATGAAGTGCAGGAAGAATGGTTTGGCAGTTTAATAAACGATGCAATCGGCACAGAATGGGGTAAAAAATACGATTACCGATCCATAGAAAATATCACTCAATTTAAAGAAAGAATTCCTGTACAAAATTACGATACGCTAAAACCATATATAGAAAGAATGCTAAATGGTGAGCAAAATTTATTGTGGCCATCAGAAATTAAGTGGTTTGCAAAATCTTCTGGCACAACTAGCGATCGCAGCAAATTTATACCTGTAAGTGAAGAATCCTTAGAGGATTGCCACTTTAGAGGCGGCAAAGATATGTTGGCTATCTATTGTAATAATCGTCCTGATGCAAAAATGTTTACTGGGAAAAGTTTGGTTTTAGGCGGCAGTCATCAAATAAATCAACTTAGTCCCGATTCTTTTTATGGCGATTTATCTGCTGTTATCATCAAAAATCTTCCTTTCTGGGCAGAAATGCTACGCACTCCCGATATGTCTATCGCTTTGATGGATAATTATGAAGAGAAAATTGAAAAGATGGCTCATGCCACTATTTTAGAAAACGTAACCAATATTGCTGGCGTACCAACATGGACAATTGTTTTGGCAAAACGCATTTTAGAAATTACCGGAAAGAAAAACTTACTAGAAGTTTGGCCAAACTTAGAGCTTTACGTTCATGGAGCAGTAAATTTTGAACCTTATCGTGAGCAATTTAATCGGTTGATGCCAAAAGATGATATGTATTATTTGGAAACTTATAATGCATCCGAAGGATTTTTTGGTATCCAAGACCAAAGTGATTCTTCTGATTTATTGTTGATGTTAGATTATGGAATTTATTACGAATTTATACCTATGGAAGAATTGGATAAGGAATTTCCTGATACTGTTTCTTTAGGCGAAGTGGAATTGGATAAGAATTACGCCATTGTAATTTCTACTAATTCTGGGCTTTGGCGCTATATGATTGGCGATACTGTGAAATTCACTTCAAAATCTCCATACCGTTTAAGAATTACCGGCCGTACAAAACATTTTATCAATGCTTTTGGCGAAGAAGTAATTATTGATAATGCAGAAAAAGCTTTAAATAAGGCTTGCGCCGATACTGGTGCACAAATAAAAGATTATACCGCTTGCCCAATCTATTTTGATAAAGATGAGCCTGGTGCACACGAATGGATCATTGAATTTGAAAAAAAACCTAAAGAATTTGAACGTTTCATAGATATTTTAGACAATACTTTAAGAGAAGTAAACTCTGATTATGATGCAAAGCGCTTTAAGGATATGGCGTTAAGAAGGCCAAAAGTTCACATCGCCCCAAACGATTTATTTTACGACTGGCTTAAAGCAAAAGGCAAACTTGGTGGGCAGCATAAAGTACCACGCTTGGCAAATGAACGTAAATATGTAGACGAACTTTTAGAAATGATGGCTTAAAATCGATAATAAATGCGTACGAAGATTTATCTCTTTTTTTCTTTTCTGTTTTTGATTTTTTCAGCCTGCAATCAAAAAAATCCGAAGAAAAATCCCGAAGAAAGAATATTCCAATTCGATAAAATCAAGAACATAAAATATTATGAAGTAAGAAGAACTTTTGCCAGTGGCATCGCTTTCAATGAAATCGGTTTTCAGCAAAAGCCAGAATGGGCAATCAGGTTTTTATCAGATACAACGGTTCAAGCTTACAGCCCAACAATGAATAAAATGCTCCATTTTGATTTGATTTTTAGTCATGAAGGAGTTTATAATTTTGCCAGGGAATGGTTTAGGATTAAAAAAATAAGTAAAGACAGTTTACTTTTACAGCGATTAGAAGTAAACGCAAAACAAATTGCTAAAGATGTAAGATCAGAAGTTTTCATGACATTTTACTCTGAAAATTACATCAAAAAACTAAAAACCACAGTAGAAGATTTAAGAAAACCAAGAAAAATTGATACTGCTTATGTACAAGAAAGAGCGAGATTAATCAACTCAAATGTTTTAGATAGCACAAAATTTTTTGCTGCTACAAATCCGGTTCAATTTAAATCTACTAGTAAAATTATAAGTGTAAAAAAAGTTTCAGTGGTTAATAAATTAGAAAACAGAACTGCTTCTTATGATTATTTATATCCAGAATATGAAGTCAGAATACAGCCGGCATATAAAGATTTTGTACATACCATTTCAGCTATTGTAGATGAAAAAGGAAATGTTTTTATATATCGTTTTACGGCAATGGATGATTACCGAGAGAATAGAAAAAAAGTTTTACAAGGCATTTTAGATGTTTATCTGAAAAAATTGACAAAAATAAAGCCCGGCAATACGCTAGGCTTTACACACAGTTCTGTAATTGTATTAGATTTAATAGGCAAAAAATAACTTAGCTTACACGCTCAGCTTGTTTTCTTGCTGTATCCGCTAACTGTGCAGAAATCTCTGAAGCTCTACTCATAATTTTTGAAGAAGCTTCTGTTGCTTGGTTTACTAACTTAGCAGACTGATCTAAAGCGGTTTCTTTAGCTTTATCGCTGAAGTCTTTAACTGCGTCTAAAATATCGCTAAATTGTTGTTTGCCGTTTTCATTGGTCATAAAATAGTAAACTGCTGCACCTGCTGCAACTCCTAATATTAAACCTAAAGCTATTTTTGATTTTGTTGATTTTTCCATGATCATTAAATTTTAATTGTTCAATGATAAATAAGCTAATACAATGCCAAAATGAAGCCTGATTAAAATCAGTTTAAGAATTTTGTACATTGGTTTTATGCTTCATTATTTACATCATCACAGATTTCATTTTTAAAACCTGACTAGCTAAATTAACATCACCATGTATCTGATAATATTGAGATGCATCCATAGGATTTATGCCGCCAGAAAAAAGTAACCACGCAATTTGTTGATCAATATAAATTAAAGACTTGGGGTTGATTTCGTTTTCTTGTGTAAATATCCATTCATCATCTTTTTTAACAATACACCAGATACCGCCAGCTTCTCCAACAATTTCTACTTTTAAAGTATCACCATTATTGGCTTCAATATTTTTATAAAAATGGGGCAAAGCTTGCATACTTATTTCTAAAAAAGGATGATAAAATTTCGATTGCAGCAAGGTTTGGTCATTTAATGCTTGTCTAATCTGTTGTTGGTGCAACCATCTTTCAGAATATTCCCTGGCAATATCAAACCAATTTTCAGAACAATCTTTGCCTGCCCACAAAACCGGGAATAATGCAGTATCAAACGGATTTAATTCTTGGAAATACTCAATCAGATCATTCTGATATTTCTCTATCATCTCAATCAAAATAACTGGGCTTAATCTTCTCATTGCGATAACCCAATCTGCATTTAAGTTGTTTAGAAAAATTACTACCTCTTCATAAGAAGCAAATTGCTTGTCATCTCTCAAATTGTAAGCATCTCTTCCAATGGTTAATCTTCTTAAATTAGTATCTAAAAGATGTGCAACAATATCTTTGATGTTCCATTTGGGACAAACAGTTTTCCTTTCCCAATCTTTTGCATTTAAACTTTTTAGCACATTTAAAAGTTCTTCATTTAAGATCGGAAAAATTGGTAAAACATCAATCATGTACAATAAAATTTATACTATTATATAAAGTAATTTACATCTTTACGTTTGTAATAAACTAAAAATTACCAATATTTAATTATTGATTTTTAAAAGCTAAGTAAATCCTTTAAGCTGAAAACCTTAGAATTGGAATAAATTTTATCGTTAAAAACTGTTAAAAAATTTACTGCAAAAATTTAAACCCTATTTATTTCGTTAATAAAAATATGATAAAAAGAACATTATGGATTTTTATATTCCTTTTTACGCTTAAGGCTCAAGCACAATTTAAACCAGATGTAATCGTAATTGGAGGTTCTGCTGCCGGTACTGCGGCTGCAATACAAGCTGCAAGAAGTGGTGTAAAAACTTTACTAATTGCCCCTAGCGATAATTTAATTAGCGATGTTTCGCCATCAATGAACATTCCCGCTTTTGATTTAGGTTTATGGAAAGAGTGGAAAGATCAATTTATAAAAACCTCAGATTCTGTAAAAACTACTCCACAATTGGTTTTAGAAAATATCGTAAAAAAAACTAAAGGTTTGTCTTTTTTAAAAGCTACGCCTGTTTTAGGTATAGAACAAAAAAAGAATGGCTGGGAAGTGAAAGTAAACATCAACGGAAAACAAGAAGATATAAATTGTAAAGTTTTAGTTGATGCAACAACAAATAGCGCAAACTCTGTTTTAGCTCAGTTTAACATTCTCAGTTTTGATAAAAACGGCAAATTTGAAAACTTAGTTGCTTACACTAAACAACAACAAGATAATCCATACAATCAACTTCAAAAATTATTTAGAACAAGTGGTGCCGCTGGTTTCGGAAAAGATAGTATTACTCATTTTATCCCTTTAGGTGTTTTTATCCCAAAAGAAAAAGATAATTTATTGATTGTTTCCATATCGGCCTTTAAAGATTTTGAAACAGAAGATTTTAAGAATATTGCATTATGGACAAATATGGGTCAGGCTGTTGGTGCCTTGGCTGCATTTGGTCCGTTTTTCGATACTACACCCTCAAAGGCTAATATTAGGTTAACACAAGGAGAAATGTTTACCTATAAAAGTTTTCTTTATCCTGTTAAAGATGTTGCGGTAACAGATAGCGCTTTTTATCCTATTCAAAAAATAATTGCTAGCGGGATTTTAAAATTCGATTTTAAAACTGCTCTTTTTAATGTTAAAAATCCTGTTAAAGTTTCAGATTTTAAAGATGTAATGTCCACTTTATATGCGAGATCTAAAATTTGGTTTTTAGAAAATAAAGATTCGGATATGACTGTTAAAAACACTATTTCCTTGTTTAGTTTTATTTCAGGTCGCGATCCAATATCCATACAACAAGAAATAGAAAAAGACTGGAAAGAAAAATATGGATTTGATAGCGGTTATTCCGAAAGTCATATCATTAATAAAAAGGAATTTGCTGTTTTAATGGATAAATACATTACTCCATTTAATATTAATGTTGATTTTAACGGTTATTATATTAAGTAAATCCATCTCATTAATCAACTGATTATTGTTACAATCCCTTTACTTTAATTTTATTTTTAAAATATTTTAATTAATACTTTTACAAAGTTTAATCAATGGAATAATTCTTGTACAAGAGATTCCTTTAATCGAATATTTTGGAGATAAAAAAATCGCGTTTTTCTAATCAATTTAATAATATGTTCTTGGAATTATACCGAGTTCATTTATTCATTACTAAATTTTTTAAAGAAGCATTTACTCCGCCTTTTGAGGGCAAAGAAATCCTGAAACAGTGTTACCAAGTTGGTTATAAATCTCTAGCTTTAATTTCTTTAACTGGCTTTATTACAGGAATAGTTTTTGCAAAACAATCTCGCCCTTCTTTGGCCGAGTTTGGAGCTACATCATGGTTGCCTTCTTTAGTTGGAATTGCCTTATTTAGAACCTTAGCTCCACTGCTAACAGCCTTAATTTCTGCAGGAAAAGTAGGCTCCAGTATCGGTGCCGAATTAGGCTCAATGAAAGTAACAGAGCAAATAGAAGCAATGGAAGTTTCTGCTACAAATCCTTTTAGTTATTTAGTGGTAACAAGGGTTTTAGCTACTACTATTACACTTCCCATTTTAACTTTTTACACTGCTTTTGTTGGTTTATTGGGTGCTTTTTTAAATGTTACTTTATCAGAAAGCGCCAGTTTTAGTGCTTTTGTTCAATCTTTTTTAGAGTCCATCACATTCTTAGATGTTATTGCTTCAACAGTTAAAGCAATTATTTTTGGATTTACTATAGGTATGGTTGGTTGTTATCAAGGATTTAATTCATCAAAAGGAACTGAAGGCGTAGGAAAGGCAGCTAATTCTGCAGTAGTTATCGGAATGTTTTTAGTGTTTATGGAAGAGGTAATAGCTACACAAATTACTTTTATGTTTAGAACATAATGGAAGCAAAGAGTAAAACAACAACTACAGAAGCAGTAATTTCTATTAGAAAGGTAGAAAAATCTTTTGGCGATTATCAAGTTTTGAAAGGTGCCGATTTAGATCTTTATAAAGGAGAAAACTTAGTTGTATTAGGGAGATCTGGAACAGGAAAATCTGTATTGATAAAAATTATATCCGGCTTATTAACTCAAGATGCTGGGACGGTAAGCGTATTGGGGAAAGAAGTAAGCAATCTAAATGCAAAAGAACTTTTAGAGTTAAGGCTTAGAATTGGTTTCTCTTTTCAAAGTAGTGCTTTATATGATAGCATGACGATAAGGCAAAACCTGGAATTTCCATTGATAAGAAATAAAAAAAATCTTACTAAAGGAGAAATAAATACGGCAGTAGAAACGGTTTTAGATGCAGTTGGCTTAATGCAAACTATAAACCAAATGCCTTCTGAACTTTCTGGAGGGCAAAAAAAGAGAATAGGTATTGCCCGAACCTTAATTTTGCAACCAGAAATTATGCTTTATGACGAGCCTACGGCAGGATTAGACCCAATTACTTGTTTAGAAATTAATCGTTTAATTAATGAAGTTCAAGAAAGGTATAAGACAAGTTCTATTGTGATTACACATGATTTAACTTGCGCTAAAGAAGTGGGAAACAGAATTGCAATGTTATTAGATGGTCAGTTTCAAAGAGCGGGTACATTTGATGAAGTTTTTGATACTGACGATCAACGTGTGACACCCTTTTTTGAATATAATTTTATACAATAATACAATGAGCGAAATTAAAGACAATAAAAAAGCCATACGAGTAGGTATATTTCTCTCTGTAGGGTTAATAATATTTTTATTAGGGATTTTTACCCTAGGTGGGCAAAGAAAAACTTTTGTTAAAAGCTTTCAATTAAAAGTCGTTTTTGATGATATTCAGGGACTTAAGATTGGCAACAATGTTTGGTTTTCTGGAGTAAAGGTTGGAACTATTAAAAAGATACAATTTTATGGAACTTCACAAGTAGAAGTAACCTTAAGTGTAGAAGAAGAAGCACATAAATACATCCATAAAAACGCTAAAGCAAGCATTGGTTCTGATGGTTTAATAGGAAATAAAATTGTAGTTATTGATGGTGGCTCTCCAAAGTTTCCTTTTATAGAAGACGGTGATAAAATAGCGGTTAATACTACCCTATCTACAGATGATATTATGAAAACTTTGCAGGTAAACAATAAAAATTTAGTAGATATTACTTCTAATTTTAAAATTTTAGCTAAAGATTTAGTCGATGGAAAAGGTACAGTTGGTGCCTTGTTAACTGATCAGCAAATTGCAGAGAATTTTAAGACTATAGTTAGCAATCTTCAAAATACAACAGCATCAGCTAATAGAATGGTATCTCAGCTTAACGCTTTTAGTTATAAATTGAATACTAAAGGTGGCCTTGCCGATAAAATGTTAACGGATACCGCAGTTTTTGCAAAATTACAAAACTCTGTTGCTGAGTTTCAAAAAACAGCAACATCAGCAGCTGCTTTAACAGATAATTTAAACAAAGCTTCGGCTAAATTAAATGATAAGGATAATGTTGCAGGCGTGATGTTAAACGATCCTGCTGCGGCAGAACAAATTCGTTCTACAATAAAAAATCTTCAAACCAGTAGTAAAAAGTTAGATCAAGATTTGGAAGCCTTACAACATAATTTTTTACTAAGAGGCTTTTTCAAGAATAAGGCTAAAGAAGCAGAATCCGCCAATAAATAACCTATTAATTGTTTCCATTAAACTATAAAAAAATAAGTTAAAATTTTTTTAAGCAATCGATTGCTTAATTTTAATATTATTTATAATTTAGCATTTTACCATTTATAAACAAAGGCATCATGCTTCTTTTAGGAATTGATTTAGGTACTTCTTCAGTTAAAATTTCTGTGGTAGACATTGCTTCAGGAAATTTAATTTCTAGCGCAAGTTATCCTGAAAAAGAAGTAGAAATTATCGCTTTACAAAATGGTTGGGCAGAGCAATCTCCAGAATTATGGTGGGAAAACGTACAACTCGCTATAAAACTTTGCAATTCTAAAAATCTATATCATTCTAAAGATATTGTGGCTATTGGAATCGCCTATCAAATGCATGGTTTGGTTATCACAGATAAAAATCAAAAGGTTTTAAGAAATAGTATCATTTGGTGTGATAGCAGGGCAGTAGAAATAGGTAATAAGGCTTTTGCCGATTTGGGAAGTGAGGATATTTTACCTAAAATTTTAAACTCTCCGGGAAATTTTACAGCTTCAAAATTAGCATGGGTAAAGGCTAACGAACCTGAAGTTTTTGCCCAAGTTGATAAAATGATGTTACCTGGCGATTTTATAGCCATGAAACTGACTCAAGAAATTACCACTAGTCCATCTGCTTTATCTGAAGGCATTTTGTGGGATTTTCGAGAAAATAATTTATCGAAAGATGTAATGGGAATTTATGGTTTTGATGACCAACTTATTCCTAAAATAAATCCTGTTTATGCCAATCATGGCGAGTTAAATGCAGAAATAGCAACACAATTAGATCTAAAGGCAGGCATTCCAGTTACTTATAAATCTGGCGACCAACCTAATAATGCATTATCATTAAATGTTTCAGAACCTGGAGAAGTTGCTGCAACCGCAGGAACTTCTGGTGTGATTTATGCCGTTACAGACACCTTATTGTACGATAAACAATCTCGAGTAAATACTTTTGCTCATGTAAACCATACGGAAGAGAAAAAACGCTTAGGTGTACTTTTATGTATAAACGGAACCGGAAGCATGAACCGTTGGGCAAAAAATACTTTTGCAGAAACCCTAAATTATCATCAAATGAATGATTTAGCTGCATCTGCAGAAACAGGAAGTAAAGGCTTGCAAACCATTCCGTTTGGCAATGGCGCCGAAAGGATGTTAAACAATAAAAACATCGGCGCAAGCCTGGAAAACATAGATTTAAATCGTCACCGTAAAGCAGAGATTTTACGTTCTGTACAAGAAGGAATTGCTTTTTCATTTAGATACGGATTAGATATTTTAAAAGAAAATGGGTTAAAGCCCAAAGTAATTAAAGCTGGGAAAGCCAATCTTTTTTTAAGCGATGTGTTTACACAAACTTTTGTAAATGTTACCGGCGTACCTATCGAACTTTATGATAATGATGGAAGTTATGGCGCAGCAATTGGCGCAGGGATAGGTTTGGGCGTTTATCAATCCTCGGCGGAAGCCTTTAAAAATAAAAAAGCATTGAAATTAATTGAACCAAACGGCGAAAAAGTAGAAGATTTTTATCAGCAATGGAAAGAAATTTTATCACAAAAATTAAAAAAATAATTAAGAAAAATACAACATGGAATTTTTTAAAGAAATTGGAAAAGTAAAATTTGAGGGTTTAGAAAGTGATAATCCGTTAGCATTTAGATGGTACGATGAAACCCGTTTGGTAGCTGGAAAAACCTTAAAAGAACATTTACGTTTTGCAGGCGCATATTGGCATTCTTTTAATGGCAGTGGTGCAGATCCATTTGGCGGACCAACACATATTTTCCCTTGGGATAAAAAAGCTGATGTTATAGAAAGAGCCAAAGATAAAATGGATGCTGCTTTTGAATTTTTATCTAAAATGAGCTTGCCATACTACTGTTTTCATGATGTGGATGTAGTTGATTATGGAAATGATATTGCAGAAAATGAAAAGCGTTTACAAACTTTAGTAGCCTACGCAAAACAAAAACAAGCGGATACTGGCATTAAATTGCTATGGGGAACGGCAAATCTATTCTCTCATACTAGGTATATGAATGGCGCATCTACCAATCCCGATTTTCATGTTTTGGCACATGGTGCTGCACAAGTAAAAGCGGCTATTGATGCAACTATTGAATTAGGCGGAGAAAATTATGTTTTTTGGGGTGGACGTGAAGGTTACATGACTTTGCTGAATACTGACATGAAGCGTGAGCAAGAACATTTTGCAAAATTTTTACATGCTTCTAAAGATTACGCCAGAAAAAATGGTTTTAAAGGAACTTTTTTTATTGAGCCAAAACCATGCGAACCATCTAAGCATCAATATGATTATGATGCGGCAACAGTTTTAGGTTTCTTACAGAAATTCGATTTATCAACAGATTTTAAATTGAATTTAGAAGTTAACCACGCCACTTTAGCAGGCCATACTTTCCAACACGAATTACAAGTTGCGGCTGATGCGGGTATGCTAGGTTCTATTGATGCAAACCGTGGTGATTATCAAAATGGTTGGGATACAGATCAGTTTCCTAACGATATTAATGAATTAACAGAATCTATGTTGATTATTTTAGAGGCTGGCGGAGTAAAAGGTGGCGGTATTAATTTTGATGCAAAAATTAGAAGAAATTCTACCGATGCATCTGACTTATTTTATGCTCATGTTGGTGGAATGGATTTATTTGCAAGAGCTTTAATTACTGCCGATAACATTTTACAAAAATCAGAATACAAGAAAATCCGAACTGATAGATATGCCTCTTTTGATAGCGGAAAAGGTAAAGAATTTGAAGAAGGAAAACTTTCTTTAGAAGATTTAAGAAATTATGCAATTGAAAAAGGCGAACCTGCAACTATCAGCGGTAAGCAAGAATATTTAGAGAATTTGATCAACAGATATATTTAAAAAATCTGCTAAAAGCTTCAAACGTCTCAAAGTAAATTTGAGGCGTTTTTTTATGCTTAAGTTTTGAGATTTCTTTTATCCTACATTATTTTATCACCATTAAGGCATTAAGATTTTCCACGAGATAAACTTAATGTTCCTTCACTTCTTAATGTTTAATTTTAAAAACCATTAAGGCATTTATAATATTAATGCCCCTCCATTTCTTCAACCTTTAATAACAAAAAACGGCACTATGCTTATCACATAATACCGTTCCGTTATATTTTAAATGAAAAAAATCTATTTTTTCTCTGGTAATAAAATCAATTTGATATAGTTGTTTGATTTTAAATATTGATTTGCAGCCGCTTTTGTACTTGCCAATGTTACCTGATCTAACGTTTTAAGGTAACTTAACACTTCCGTTGGGTTTTTTCCATTGCTGTAAGCATCTTGTAAATATCCTAACCAAAATCCATTTTCTCTTTGTTGCAATTCGTACTGACGGTTTTCTTCTGCTTTAAATTTTTGAATATCATCAGCCGTTGCTCCGCTTGCTTTTAGTTTTGCAACCTCGTCATTTGCGGCCGCAATTAGCTTATCAACATTAGCAGCAGCGCAGCTAAAATCAATACTTATAGTATATTGAGATTTTGGCTCATTACCATAATCAACACTTACTCTTGGGCTATAAACACCACTTTCTTTCTCTCTTAAACGCTCAAGAATTTTAATATTCAATGCTTCTTTTAAAGCATCTAATTGTAAATTATTTTTATCAGAATAATCATAATCGCCATGGTAAACTAAAGAAACTGTTGCTTTATCTTCTAAACCTTTATAAACTTTTTTGGTAATATCGCCAGCTAATGGCTCTAAACCTAAATCTTTAAAGTTTTCAGTAGCTCCTGTAGTTGGTAAGCTTGCTAAGTAAGTAGTTAACAAAGGCTTAATTTCTTCCACTTTAAAATTACCTACAAAAGTGAAGGTGAAGTCACTAGCATTGGCAAATCTTGATTTATAAAAACCCATTGATTTATCAAGATTAATTTGATTTAAATCGGCAATTTTAATGGTTTGTGCTCTCTTTTTATAACTATTTAAGACCGCAATGGCAGTATCTTGATAAACCGCTGTTGGATCATCAGAACGGTTTTTTAATACCGTTTGCATTGATTCTAATTGCGTTTTTAAAACTGCTTCGTCTTTTCGGGGTGCAGTAAAATATAAATTAACTAATTGAAAAGCAGTTTCTAAATCTTTTGGAGAAGCAGAACCACTCATTCCTTCACGGTAAGTGCTGATATAAGGATTTACGTTTGCTACTTTCCCTGTTAATAATTTACCCAATTGGTTTTCATCAAACTCGCCAACACCAGAAGAACCCACCAATTGACTCGCCATTTCTGCCGAACGGAAATCTGCGTCTGTAGCTAAAGAGGTTCCTCCTTTGCTTGTTGCAGAAAATAATATTTGGTCGTTTTTAAAATCTGTTGGTTTTAAAACAACCTTAATACCATTAGATAATGTCAATTCTGTAACACCAATCGCAGCTATATTTTTTTCTTCAGCAACAGTTCCGGCCTTTGGCTTTGTAGCCATTAAAGGTTTTGTAACTGCATTATCAACGTAAGCCGTAACATCAGCGCCAGCACTTTTAATCCAATTTAAATAATTAGCCTCTGTTGGTAGGTTTGATTTTTCTTTTTCTGGTGCCTGTATAGTTGCAATCATGTTATCATCAGTAACAAAAGTTGCCGCTAGCTTATTAATGCTCTCTAAAGAAAGAGAATTTAAATTATTGTTGTAAAAACCATAAACATAATCAATACTTGGAATGGCTTCTTTATTTAAGAAATTGCTTAAATACTTTTGTACAAACACGGTAGATTTAGTTTTATCTTTTTCTTTGTATTGTTTATCAATGCCGGTTTGTAAATTGATTTTTGCTCTATCTAATTCAGATTGTGTAAAGCCAAACTTCTTCATCCTTACACTTTCAGCAACAACGGCTTTAACCGCAGCTTCTAAACCTGCTGCATCTTTAGAAACTGCAACACTACTAAAAGCATCTAAATCTACCAAACCACCCTGAAAAGCTCCATAATTACTTTGTGCAAATATGAAAGGGGCATTCCCTTTTTGAACAATTTCTGTTAAACGATTAGAAAGCATAGTATTGATTAAGCTCGTCATCATTTTGTTCTTCAGGCCTGCCTCTGTAGTCATTGGTGCCGACTTATGCTTATAAGTTACCGAAGCAATATTATAAGGAAACTCAGGGTCGGTAACCACTTTAACTAAAGGTTCTTGATTATCAGGAATACCATATTGTTCTCTTTTCCTTTCGTTCGTTGGGTTTTTAAGCTCAGAGAAATTGTCTTTTATCAATTGTTCTACTTTGGCCACATCAAAATCGCCGACAGCAATTACAGCTTGCAAATTAGGACGATACCAATCATGGTAAAAATCTTTAATGGTTTGGTGCTGAAAATTATTAATGATATCAGTTTTACCGATAGGAATTCTAACCGCGTATCTAGAATTTGCCAATAAAACAGGTAAAAGTTGCTTGCTCATACGTTCTTGAGCATTTTTTCCTCTTTGTCTGTCTTCCTCAACAATAACACCACGCTCCTGGTCAATCTCCTTATCATCATAAGTTAAATAACCAGCCCAATTAGAAAGGATATCGAAACCTTTCTCAAAAACGGAAGTACTATCTGTTGGTAAGGGCAATTGATAAACCGTTTGGTTAAAACCTGTATAAGCATTTAAATCAGCACCAAAACGTACGCCCGCTTTTTGCAGGTAGTTAATCAAGTCGTTTTTAGGGAAGTCTCTGGTTCCATTAAAAGCCATATGCTCGGTAAAATGAGCTAAGCCTTGTTGGTCGTCATTTTCTACAATAGAACCTATTTTATTTGCCAAATAAAGCTCTGCTCTGTTTTTTGGCTCTACATTTTTTCTAATGTAATACGTTAAGCCGTTTGGTAGCGTCCCTATTTTAACATTACTATCAATTGGGATAGTTTTAGCCATTTCGTTGCCCATTCCATCTTTTTTTACTGTTGTTGCTTTTGGGCTACAAGCAGCAATAAATAAGGCAATTGCAACTGAGGAGGTGATGTACTTAAATTTCATAAAATTGATTTTTGTTATATAGTTATTGTTGATGGTTGATTAAATTTTATGTTTTTAATAGATGATGCTATACTGCTGTTTTATTAATACTAGATTAAATATTTTGTTTTAAATGCGATTGATTATTATTTTTATTTGGGCGTTAGAGCGGGCTTTACACTATATCTTTTTTTCGGAAAGAGAAAAAAGGATGCCGTTTCAATCCCTAACGCAATATGTTATCCAAATATAATTTAATAGCAACAATCAGATAACTTAGATGCACCGTACTAATTTTTATTACAAGTTTAACGAAAATAAATAAGCATCAATTGCTTTTGTAACATTTTCTAATCTGTTTTCTTTTCCTCCAACTTCTTGGTAATTAGCATTAATCGCTTTTAATTCTTTATGCCAAATGGCCAAAAAATAATCTCCCATTCCTTTAAAATCACGCAAAGGATCTTCTTGCCAGGGTAAATCATTTTTTAAAAGGATATAAAAATCATATTTATGAGATTTAATAGCATCCAAAACAAGTTGTGGTGTTTTTCCCAGTTGGTGATCGCTCCAGATTTTAACAGTTAAAAAAGTAGTATCACAAATCATTAGGTTATTAGGTATAACCGTTTCCATCGCTTTTTCTAAAGCAACCTGTCCGTAATACATATTTAATTCGTCTTGTAAAGTACAAGCCTCTGTTAAACCTTCGCAATAATAACGGGCATATTCTGGCACCCAAAGCGTATGGTAATGTTTAGCCAAAGCCGCCGAGATGGTAGACTTTCCAGAAGATTCTGGTCCGACAATGGCAATCTTAATTAACTTTTTCTCCATAAGTTCAGAGCTAAATACTTTCCGCCTTAAGCCTTAAGCGTTCAGCATTAGAATAAGTTTTTTTCCAATCTAAATACCCTTTAAGCGCAATAAAAAGGAATACAAAATAAAGCACAGAAGTAGCCAAAAGGTTTTTATGAATATATAATGGGATGTAAATAATATCCACAAAAATCCAGATTAACCAGTTTTCTAATTTCTTTCTGGTCAATAAATATTGGGCAATAAAACTGGTTACGGTGCAAAAAGCATCAATATAAGGAACGTCTGTATCGGTATATTTTTTTAATAAATAGCCAATCAAAACACTAAAAACAATCAAGGTTAAAGTAATAATTCCCCAATCTTTCGGTTTTAAAATACCAATTGGTCGCTCCGATTTCAAATCTGTTGCTTTGCCATAAGTCCAATAATACCAACCGTAAACCGAAGTGCCCAAAAAGTAAAATTGCAAAATGGTATCGCCATACAATTTGGCATTATAGAAAATATAGATGTAGGTAACTACGCTTAAAATAGCAATTGGCCAATTGAGTATATTTTCTTTAGCCGCCAAGTAAACACATAAAGCGCCGGTAACTACGCCAAACCACTCTATCCAAGTGATAGCTAAAAATTGTTCTAAAATATGTTGAATGAATTCGGCCAAAACAAAAAAATCTTATCCCGAAAGATGAGGATAAGATTTTAGGGTTCAAAATAAAATTTTTTTAATTTGTAGTAGCAGGGCTTGCGCTAAAGCCTAAACTTGCTTTTACACTTAAATCCACGCTTAATCCGCTTTGTAAAACATATTCCATTTTTACCCTAACCGTTCCAGATTTTAAATAATCATCTAAAAATTTACTGTTATTAATATCCAAAACTAAAGAGTTGCCAACCGTTGTTGAAACATTGCTTCTACTGGCTACTAATGTCTGTTGAGACCCATTAACCAAATAAATATTAATTGATTTAAAAATACCCAAGTTTTGATTACTAGGATTTACCGATTCTATCTTGGCAGAACTTATCCTTACTTGAGTTATCTGACTAGTGTTAGAACCGCTTCCGGTAAAAATCTGATCAAAACTAGAAGCAGAACTTGTAGCGGATAATGTGGTTCCGATGTTAGAGGAAGCCGGAATAATTAAATTTGAAGTATAAGGAAAAGTAGATTTTACAATGGATTGTAAAGTTGCACAACTAGTGGCAAAAATGGTTAGGATAAATAATCCGGTTGCTAATTTTTTCATAATTGTTTGTGTTTTTATGGTGTAGGGCAAATATTATTCCATTTAATTATTTTTTTATGCTCTTATAATTACTTATATAAAATTCCCTCTCAAAAAGTCTTGTTTTCATTTATTGTATCAAAGCCCAATTATTCTTAAATTCATTATTATTGTAATAACTTTCTTTATCTATGAAAAAACTAATCATTTATTTGTTAATCATTTTTAGTTTCAAAGCTTACGGCCAAAAACTTTACAGCACTAATTACTATAAATTTAATAATCAAGAAGTCAAATCAAAAGACAGTGCAGACTTTATTAGATATATTTTTCAGCCAGAAAATGGAGCAATAACAACAAAGCTAATTGAGATATTTAAAAATGATACTTTAAAAAAAGAAGGACGTATTAATACAATGGCATTGCCTTTATATGGTTTTGAAGGTGAGGTTAAAGAATATTTTAAAAACGGAAACCTAAAGGCTGTAAATTTTTATGATAAAAGAAGCTTGTCTTCTTCAAGATCTCTTTATTATAATAATGGCTTGCTTAAAGAACAAGGTTCTGATAAAAGGTTAAACGGATTTATTAAGCATAAAACAAAGCAATTTTATAATAACGGAGTTGCTTTACTAGATAGTTTTGGTAACGGACATGTAATTTATAAAGAAGAAGAGGATGGAACAATAAAGGAAGGTGATTTTAAAAAAGGATTTATGACTGGTTCATGGAAAACATTTGATATCAATCATCACCTAATCTTTGAGGATTTTTATGTTGATGGTGATTTTAAAAAAGGAATCACTTATAATGAATCAGAAAAGCCATTAGTTTATAAGCATTTAAATACTTATGCCTATGCTGATAATTATGGTTACAATAAAAATAGGCTTAACGGTTATTACGGAACTGTTAGGAACGGTAGTTTTGATGGAACAGTTTTATATTTTATAGATATTGAAAAAGAAGGAAAATTATCAAATATTAGATTAAAAACCTCTTTAAATAATAAAAAAAACACTCAGTTATTAGAAAATATTCTTACAGCGAAATGGCATCCAGCTTCATTTAGAGGCAAACCAATTGAAGATTTTAATTATGAATTTGCATTATTTTATAATATAAACTAGGTAATTCTAAAAAATTATATTCTGTAAGATATCTTCTTTTTTTAATCAAAACGTCCAGTCTAAGGCAGAAATTTAAAACAGTTTTAATATCAACATTTTAAATAATTTGTATCTTTAATTCCTTTAACATCATATCTAAAAAATAATATCATGAAAAAACAACAATTAAAAAAACTTCAAAACTTAGGCCTTTTACTTTTAGCCTTAAGTTTTTTGCTTACCGCCGGAATGCAATGTAAGAAAGAGAACTTGAATGTTCTTCCCCCCACCACTACCACCGGAGAAAACACAATGGGTGCATTCATTGATGGCAACTTATTCGTTTCCAGAAGATTAGATTTGCTTTCTCAAGATCCCGGAGGAACTTACGACCCTACGACTCCCTCGTTAGGGTTTAGTGGAGGCAGTTCATTTAATCCGGAAGGACCAACATTTGGATTTACTATAAAAGAGGGCTTAAAGGAAGGGAAAATCATATTTAGTCAAGGAGGGGTAAATTCAGGCCTACTAACTTTAAGAGGGTCTACAGGTACCATTATTCGTTATTATTTAAGCTCAGGGTATCTCGAATTTACTCGTTTCGATACAAATCAAAGAATTTTTTCAGGGAATTTTGATGTTATATATAAAAGCGAATCAGGAAACGCTATACATTTAACGGATGGAAGATTTGATTTAAAAACGAAATAATAAAAAGCTAAAACGACATACTATGAAAAAACTTTTACTTAGCAGCTGGCTCTGCTTAACATTCTTTTTTTGCACCGCTCAAATAGAATATCAACCCGATAGTTTAACTACCAACGAACAGGACATTGATCAAATTTTCCAAAATTTAAACAAAACCAATATTACTACGGGCGCATTGTATGATAGGTCTGCTGCAATTACTTCATTATATAAATTTAACGAAACAAACCTTCTCCCATGTTCTGTGCCCCCACAGAACATCAGCAAGTAGTTTCGGTCTGTGAGGACACAGACCGAGGATTAAAAAACCTAAATGAGACCTCAATTAGAGCGATCTAAGTTTATATTATCTATTTAAACCTAAAATAATTTTTATCCTCAACTTTATCCCCCAAAAAACTTAACTTTTTCTATCTTTGCATCCCGACAAACAAGTCGGGATTTTTGTTTAAAAGCGTAAAAAATCCCCTTAAACTTACGCCATGCCAAAAAATAACTCCATCAAATCTGTTTTAATTATCGGTTCGGGTCCTATTATTATTGGGCAAGCCTGCGAATTTGATTATGCCGGCTCTCAAGCTTCTTTATCTTTAAAAGAAGAAGGTATTACCGTTTCTATCATCAATTCTAATCCGGCAACCATCATGACGGATAAAGTAATTGCAGACCATGTTTATTTAAAACCGTTGGATGTTACTTCAATAGAGGAGATTTTAAAACTTCACCAAGAGTCGCCAGATTTACTTAAAATTGATGCTGTTTTGCCAACAATGGGCGGGCAAACTGCTTTAAACTTAGCTATTGAAGCAGAAGAACGTGGGATTTGGGAAAAATATGGCGTTAAAATTATTGGTGTAGATACTGCCGCAATTGAGAAAACAGAAAACCGTGAAGAGTTTCGTAAGCTGATGATAGAAATTGGCATCGGTGTAGCTCCATCAAAAATTGCAAATTCATTTTTAGAAGGAAAAGAAGCCGCACAACAAATTGGTTTTCCTTTGGTAATTCGTCCTTCTTACACTTTAGGTGGCTATGGAGGTGGTTTTGTGCATAAAAAAGAAGATTTCGATGCTGCTCTTTCTCATGGTTTACAAGCTTCGCCAACACATGAAGTTTTGGTAGAGCAAGCCGTTTTAGGCTGGAAAGAATATGAATTAGAATTATTGAGGGATAACAAAGATAACGTTATCATTATCTGTTCTATAGAGAATTTTGACCCGATGGGAATTCATACAGGAGATTCCATTACCGTAGCTCCAGCAATGACATTATCCGACCGTTGCTATCAAGATATGCGTAACCAGGCCATCAAAATGATGCGAGCTATTGGTAATTTTGCTGGCGGTTGTAACGTACAATTTTCGGTAAATCCGGATGATGAAAAAATTATCGCCATAGAAATTAATCCTCGCGTTTCCAGGTCCTCGGCTTTAGCCTCAAAAGCAACAGGATATCCAATTGCTAAAATAGCTGCTAAATTGGCCATCGGTTACAACCTGGACGAATTAGAAAATCAAATCACCAAAACAACCTCAGCATACTTTGAACCTACTTTAGATTATGTAATCGTTAAAATCCCTCGTTGGAATTTCGATAAATTTAAAGGTGCGAATATGGAATTGGGCTTACAGATGAAATCTGTTGGCGAGGTGATGGGAATTGGTCGTTCTTTCATCGAAGCTCTGCAAAAAGCTTGTCAGTCATTAGAGATTGGCAGGGCGGGTTTAGGTTCTGATGGTAAACAAAACCGAAATATAGAAGACATTATGTACAAACTAGAGCACCCAAGTTGGGACCGTTTGTTTGCCATAAAAGATGCCATGAGAATGGGTGTTCCACTAGAATCTATCAGAAAAGTCACTAAAATTGACCGTTGGTTTTTAAATCAAATACAAGAATTAGCTACTTTAGAGCAAGAATTAAAGCGTTATTCTTTAAACAACATCCCTAAAGATTTCTTTTTAACGATAAAACAAAAAGGATTTTCTGATGTACAAATTGCATGGGTTTTAGGCAATGTAACCGAAGATGATGTTTACGATAGAAGAAAAGAATTAGGCTTACGCCGAGTTTATAAAATGGTAGATACTTGTGCGGCAGAATTTCAAGCAAAAACGCCATATTTTTATTCCACTTATGATGGTGAAAATGAATCTATCCCATCTGATAAAAAGAAAATTATTGTTTTAGGCTCAGGACCAAATAGGATTGGACAAGGAATTGAATTTGATTATTCGTGTGTTCACGGTTTGATTGCCGCTCATGAAGAAGGTTATGAATCTATCATGGTTAACTGTAATCCAGAAACAGTTTCTACCGATTTTAACATGGCCGATAAGTTATATTTTGAGCCAGTTTTTTGGGAACATGTTCGTGAGATTATTGATTTAGAGCAACCCGAAGGTGTAATTGTTCAGCTAGGTGGACAAACTGCTTTAAAAATGGCTGAAAAACTTCATGAAAAAGGAATCAAAATTATTGGTACATCTTTCAATAACATGGACATTGCCGAAGATAGAGGTCGTTTTTCTGATTTATTGAAAGATTTAGGCATTCCTTATCCAAAATATGGTGTTGCCGAAGATGCTGAGGAAGCCATAAAAGTTGCACAAAAAGTTGGATATCCGGTTTTGGTTCGTCCTTCATACGTACTAGGCGGACAAGGAATGAGCATTGTGATTAATGATGAAGATTTAGAAAAAGCAGTGGTAAAATTATTGGGAGATTTACCAGGAAATCGTGTTTTAATTGACCACTTTTTAGATAGAGCAGAGGAAGCGGAATCTGACAGTATTTTTGATGGTGACGAAGTACATATTATAGGTTTAATGGAACATATTGAGCCCGCAGGGATTCACTCCGGAGATTCTAGTGCAGTATTGCCTCCATTCAATTTATCGGCAAATGTGATTGCTAAAATGGAAGAATATACCAATAAAATTGCAAGAGCTTTAGATATTAGAGGTTTAATGAATATGCAATTTGCCATTAAAAACGATGAGGTGTTTGTGATTGAAGCAAATCCAAGAGCATCAAGAACGGTTCCGTTTATTGCGAAAGCTTATGATGTTCCATACATCAACATCGCTACAAAGGTAATGTTAGGCACAAAAAAATTAAAAGATTTCACTATCGAGCGAAAGCTAAAAGGTTATGCCATTAAAGAACCGGTATTCTCTCATCATAAATTCCCTGAGGTACAAAAAGAATTAGGTCCAGAGATGAAATCAACCGGAGAATCTATCCGTTTCATCAAAGATTTAGAAGACCCACATTTTATACAATTGTATAAAGAGAAATCAATGTATTTGAGTAAATAATATTTGTTTGTAGGGACAACCCTCGGGTTATCCGAGTACATTTATTGTTAAATATTTTAAACCATTTCATTAATTTGAGGTGGTTTTTTTGTTTAAAACAATTTTCTATTCCCACAAAAAAACACCAAATTTTCTATCATTTAATCTAATTAAAAAAATGTCGTTTTAATTTATTGTTGACCATAAAAATTGCATGTTTTTTCATTATGTTTACTGTTTTTAAGTAAAAGATTATTAAAATATTTCTTTTAGTCTGATAATAAATTTTAAAAAACAATACTCATTAAAATGGAACAAAATTGTAAAAATTGCAATGAAATATTTACTGGAAGCTATTGTAATACCTGCGGACAGCCTGCTAGTTTGAAAAGAATAGACCAACATTATGTTTCTCATGAAATATTCCATTTGTTTCATTTTGAAAAAGGCTTTTTTTATACGATAAAAGAAATGTTGGTTAGGCCGGGTGAAAGTGCTAAGGAATTTATTGGTGAAAATAGAAACAAACTAATGAAACCCGTCCCGTTTCTAATTTTAACAGCATTACTTTTTACTTTAACGTCTCACTTATCAAATGCAGACCAACTTGTTAATGATACAAGTAAGCAGTTTGAAAAGTTCTCAAAGGGTTATGCTGATATTTACAACTGGATGGTGATGCATCATAATTATGGAAACCTAATTTCAGGGTTTTTTACAGCCGTAAGTTGTTCTTTATTTTATAGGAAATTCAAATACAATTTTTATGAAACCTTAATCATGGTTTGTTTTGTGATTGGATTAAATACTTTATTACTTTCTGTTGGAAACTTGTTTTATGGTATAGTTAAATTACAGATGTTTGTCTTTTTAATTGCAATAGTAACCTTTCTTTATACTACATGGGCAATTAGTCAGTTTTATTACAATAAATCAAAAAAGATAAGCGGTTTTTTAAAAGCGCTATTTGTTTTTTTATCTGGTCAATTGCTTATGCATTTTCTCCTTATAGTTTTAGGTATCTCCGCCGATTCAATCCTCAAAATATATCATCATTAAAACTTTATTAATAATCAAATTGAGTTAAAACCTACAAATTACACCACAATTTATTCTACAATTATTATTCAATAAAAGGACATGAACATTATCGAGTTAAAACAAAATGCCAATACTCAAAGTGATATAAAACTTGATAAACTTTTTTTACAATTTGAAGAACTGCTTGCAGAATTAAAAAGTAAGGAATTAACAGAACCTATAATTGAGACTATTAATAATGCTATTAAAGAAATAAATGATGCTATACTTACTGGTAATCAACTCAAAAAACTTGTAAAACAAAAACAAGCTGTTATTTTAAAACAAATTGAAAAAGAACTTAAAATAGTGCCTAAAATGCATTATTTAGGTATTTGGATGTTAATTGGAATTTCTGCTATTGGAATTCCTATTGGAGTTGCTTTTGGAATTATTCTTGGTAAAATGGGTTTATTAGGCCTTGGCATTCCCATTGGTATGGCTATTGGAATTGCAGTCGGATCAGGATTAGATCAAAAAGCATTATCAGCAGGAAAACAGTTGAAAACTGACATTAAGTATTAGGTAATATTTCTGGTTTTTATCGTAATAGAACATCCTCATCTCTTTAACGATTTTGACCTTCCGATTTTTGAATTTACAGTCAATAATCTTTTAAAACAATTCATTCACTTTTTTAATGAATTGAAAATCAAAATTTGAAACTGATGGTTTTAGCTTGAATTGTTAAAATTCACATTCTTTTCCCCTCCATTTGATAAAAAATTTGAATGCTTAAGTAACAAGTATTAATGAAAAGTGTCTGATAAAAAACAGCTTATGGTTACAGATGATATAATTAAAGTAGAAAATCTTAGTTTTTCTTTTGGTCAGCAAAAAGTTTTAAATAATATCAATTTAAATGTGCCAAAAGGCAGTGTTTACGGTTTTTTAGGGCCAAACGGATCAGGTAAAACAACCACAATCAAGCTTTTGCTAAACTTATTACAAAACCAAGAAAACAATATTTTTTTATTCGGCAAAGAAATAAAAGCCAACAGAGAAGAAGTATTAAAAAAGGTGGGGTCTTTAATAGAAGGGCCGGCACTTTATCACCATTTGTCAGGGTTTGATAATTTAAAAGCTAGGGCAATTATTTTGGGGATAGGTAATGAGCGCATCCATGATATTTTAAGTATTGTTGGCTTAACCGATGCCGCAAAAAAGAAAGCTGGAAAATATTCTTTAGGCATGAAGCAGCGTTTAGGAATTGGGTTGGCGTTATTATCAGACCCAGAGCTACTAATTTTAGATGAACCTACCAATGGTTTAGATCCAAACGGAATTATAGAAATAAGAAATTTAATAAAAACACTTTCTACAGAACATCAAAAAACCATCTTCATCTCTAGCCATTTACTAGCAGAAATAGAAAGAATTGCAACGCATGTTGGCATTTTATATCAAGGGAATTTAAGTTTTGAAGGCAAAATAGAAGATTTGCAATCGTTGGCAAAAAGTACTTTATGCGTTGATACAGATGATAATCTAAAAGCTGCAACCCTTTTAAACATTAATTATGAGGTGCTTAAGGATGATAAACGATTAAGAATACCTTATGAAAGCCCAGAACAAGCTGCTGCTATCAACAAGCTTTTAATCCAAAATGATATTTCTGTATACAATCTTTTTAAAGAAAAGAAAGATCTTGAATCTCTGTTTTTAGATATTACCCAAACCGTTTAATATGAAATACTTTCTTTTATCATTAAAATCTGAGTTTTTTAAATCAAAAAACACTTTGGCTTTTTGGGGAGCAATTCTACTACCCGTTATTTTATGTACGATAGTTTTTTTAGGTTATTATCTTAAATCTGAAGCCATTATTAAGGCCATGAAAAACCCAAGTGGTGAGCGGGTTTGGGGAGAATATCTATTTGCGATTTTAGCGGTTATGGGTAGTCTTATATTGCCCATGTACCTTATATTTATGACTTACACCGTAAATAATTTAGAACATAAGGCCGAAACCTGGAAAAGCCTGTTCTCTCTACCTGTACCTAAAAATACAGTTTATTTTAGCAAAGCTTTCTATACCCTCATTTTAGTTTTTATCAGTTTGCTATTATTTGTGATTTTATCATTCTCTTATGGCTTGCTATTGGCTAAACTTAAACCCGATTATCATTTAATGGATGCTGATTTGGTCAAAATATTTACAACGCTTTATAAAATATATTTAAAACTATACATCGCCTCATTAGGTATTATTTCGGTACAATTTTTACTAAGCCTGGTTTGGTCAGATTTTATGAAGCCAATGGGTTTAGGTTTTGTGCTGTTAGTGGTTTCAATGATTGTTTTAAGATGGGATTACAGTTATCTCATTCCTTATGCACTCCCAATTAAAGCAATTTCCATTAGTGGAAAAGAAGTAGAAATTCTTACAAAAGAAATGTGGGTTAGCCTTTGCTATGCCGCTACATTTTTTACATTAGGTTACTTTGTAATCACAAAGAAAAGTGTGAAATAACTTATCTTTATAAATGGTTTTACAAAACAAAGGAATAATCCTATTTGATGGCGTTTGTAATTTGTGCAATGGCTTTGTACAAAAAGTAATTGCTGCTGATAAAAATGATTATTTCCGATTTGCCTCTTTACAATCTAACGAGGCAAAAGAATTATTAAAAAACCATCCAGAATTTTTTAGTCTAAAAACCATCATCTTTTTAGAAAAAGATAAAATTTATACCCGCTCAACTGCTGCTTTAAAAATTAGTAAACATTTATCAGGGATTTGGCCATTGCTACAAACAGGATATCTTTTTCCTTCGTTTTTACGTGATGGCATTTATAATATCATTGCAAAAAACAGGTATAAATGGTTTGGTAAAAAAGATCAATGTATGGTTCCAAGTCCTCAGTTAAAAAGTAAATTTTTATAACACCAATTCATTCTAAAAAACGTTAATCTTTTATGATTGCTTCATTTATAAATATTTTATTGATTGGTTTTTTAAGTTTTTCCCAAACAGATCAACCCGCTTTTAAAGGTGGCACAAATGCTTTAAATAATTTTATCACCTCAAAAACAATATATCCCAGCTTTTCTAAAAACAACTGCATCCAGGGTACTATCTACGTTTCCTTTCAGGTAAATAAAAGCGGAGAAGTTTTTGGTGCAAAAGTAAATAAAGGTTTAGGTGTCGATTTAGATTTAGAAGCGCTACGTCTAATAAGATTAACCAATAATAAATGGGAAGTGCCGGCAAATCATAATGAAAATTCGAGGTTAATTATTCCTGTAAATTTCTCTTTAAAAAATTATGGTTGCGATTCCAGATCAGGTGATGAGATCAATAAATCTATAGCGCTTTACCAGGCAAGGGCTGCTTTAGAAAAAGCGGTTACCAATTATTACAGAAATAAAGAACAAGGCAATGCAGGCGATAAAAATGAAGCGGAAATTTTACAGCTAAAAGCCGAATTAGGTTTCGATGATTCTTTTATTGCCAACAAATTAAAAGAGGCAAAGAAAATGATGAAGCAAGGAGACAAAGCCGGTGCTTGCGAAAGTCTTTATTTTATCAAATATATTGGTTCTGGTGCAGCCAATACTTTGATTGCAGAAAACTGCAAATAGTTTATCTTCGCACAATGAAATGGGCACTTCGTGTTTTTGCTTTTTTAGATTTGGTTTCCTTCATTTTGATGTTTGGAGAAGGAACAGTTCAAGTTCAATCTTTTTTTATAAACGAATCATTCACCATCAATGAAATTCTTTCCAGGTTTCTATACCTATTGCTTTGGTTGAGTTTATTAAGCTCTTCCATTTTTTTAGCAATTCCAAAAAAAGCAGGAATCATCATCTACTACGTTCAAGTTCTTCCACGTATCATGTTCTTGGTCTTTTCTGTAGGTTTTATTTCATATATCAGCCATTATGTAACATTACAAAATCTAGAGCAAATTTTCTTTTCTTTCTTCATCTTCATAGAAATGTTAAGGCTTTACTTTAGCTATCAAATTCAAAAAGAAATATTTTAATACGCTCGCTTTCAAATCTATATATTCCTTAAAAAGAAATATTTTTAACCTTTGCGTTGATCCTTTTGCAATAAACATCTTTTGTAAATGATTTAAAAGACTCTTTTATATATCTAATAATAATGGTATAATTGATTTCTTTAACCTAAATTATTAAAAATGATTGTAAATGAGTATGCACTGCAAGACAGAAGCGCCAACCCTGCTCCGCTAGGACTATTAGGATTTGGCATGACTACCGTTTTATTAAATATCCATAACGCTGGTGTTTTTGAAATGAACTCCATGATTTTTGGAATGGGAATTTTTTATGGCGGTATTGCCCAAATTATTGCAGGCATTATGGAATCTAAAAAAAATAATTCCTTCGGCTTTACTGCTTTTATCTCTTATGGTTTCTTTTGGCTAACGTTAGTTGGCTTGTTGGTAATGCCGAAATTAGGATGGGTTGCTGCAGCTAGCGAAACATCTATGGCCTACTATTTAATGATGTGGGGCATTTTTACATTTTTCCTCTTTATTGGTACTTTTAGAATAAGCATAGCTTTACAAGTTGTATTTGGCACTTTAGTAATTTTATTTTTTCTTTTAGCTTACGCTGATGCAACGAGCAATGCAGATCTTAAAATAATTGCTGGTTATGAAGGAATAGTTTGCGGTGCGTCAGCAATTTATACAGGGATGGGTTCTTTACTAAACGAAGTTTATGGAAAAACCGTTTTGCCATTAGGGATTGTGAAAACAAAAACAGCATAATTTTTTTTAATAAAAATGCGGGCGTTTTATCCGCCAGCTGGCGGATTACACTATATCTTTTTGTCCGCCAGCTTGGCGGACAAAAAGGATGTCGTTTCAATCGTTAACGCTGGTTATTAATCGAGTAGCTGCTATAATTTTAAACGGTTTACCTATTTAACCAACAAAACAAATCCTGGTATAATTCATTTTGTATCGGGCTTTTTATTACAAAACAATTATTCTTAAAAAGCTATTTTTGAGGCAAATGACGTCGTTAAAAACTAGCATCTATTCTTTACCTTTTTTATTAGTCTGTTTCAGTTCTTTTTTATTTTCTGCAAGCTTTAACATGCTAATTCCAGAACTGCCAGCGTATTTAACCAGTTTAGGTGGTGCCGAATATAAAGGATTAATTATTGCTTTATTTACAATTACAGCCGGCCTTTCCAGACCTTTTAGCGGTAAGCTTACAGATAAAGTGGGGCGAGTTCCGGTAATGGCAGTTGGTTCTTTAGTATGCTTTGTTTGTGGTTTTCTATATCCTGTATTAACTAGTATTTCGGGGTTTTTATTCTTGAGATTGATACATGGTTTTTCTACTGGTTTTAAACCTACCGCAACTGCTGCTTACGTTGCAGATACCGTTCCAGACGGCAAATGGGGCGAAGCAATGGGAATACATGGATTGTTTTTTAGTACAGGATTGGCAATTGGCCCTGCAATTGGAAGTGCAATTACACAATATTTTTCTATTAACGTTTTATTTTATACTTCATCTGCTTTTGCGCTACTTTCCATTCTCATCATTTTTAATATGAAAGAAACTTTGCCGGCAAAGCAAAAATTCAAGTTTAGTATTTTTAAAATGAAAAAAGGGGAATGGATTAATAAACAAGCGCTGCCTGTTTTTTGGGTTACGTTATTTAGCTATGTAAGCTATGGTGCAATTATCACTGTAATTCCAGATTGGTCAACAAATATTGGGTTTACCAACAAGGGAATATTTTTTATGGTTTTTACTATTGCTTCTTTAATGATGCGTTTTATTGGAGGTAAAATTTCTGATAGAAAAGGAAGAAAGCCTGTGTTAAAATTTTCTTTAATTTTTTTAAGTCTTGCTTTACTTTGGTTAGGCATTTGGCAAACTGTTGCCGGGTTTTTAAGTGGGGCGGTTTTGTACGGTTTTGCTACCGGAATGCTTTCTCCCGCAATTTCTGCCTGGACAATTGATTTAAGTGATAATGATAAAAGAGGTTTATCTGTTGCAACAATGTATATCGCTTTAGAAATGGGAATTGGTTTGGGGGCTTTTTTTTCTGGTTGGTTTGTGAGAGATATCATCGGCAGAACGCCTTATGTTTTTTATACAATTTCTTTGGTAAACGCAATTGCCATTGTTTATCTATACCTCCATAAAGACAATCAAATTTCAGCAGTCAAAAAAAATTCGGCTTTCTCATCAGAAAAAGCCGAATTAAATTAAAAACCTGGTAAATTAAAATTTTAAAGCTAAGCCTGCTTGAAAAACTTGGTTTTTATATTCAGGTGTTTCGGTTGTTCCGTTCTCATTATTTTTTTGAAAATCTAAAGCATAACGACCGTTTAAGCTTACTCTTGGTGTTAAATCAAATCCTAATCCAACAACACCGCCTAAAATACTTTTCTTAAATTTATCGGCATCAGCTTCATATTTAGTTTGTTGTGCAGAACTAAAAGTGCCTTCATAATTGTTTTTTGTTCTGGTTAAAAAAGAAACTTGTGGGCCCAGTACTATATTAAATCCAGACGCTGGTGAAATTTTTGCCAAAATAGGAACTTCAATCCAATTGGTAATTTGTTTAAACGTTCCGTCTCCTAAAACACCTGTCCTGCTAGACTTATACCCTTTTTGAGAAAACATTAACTCCGGCTGGAAAGATAGACTTCCGATAATTGGAACATTAACAAATACACCAGCGTTAAAACCAGTATTATACTCCGTTTGAAAGTTAGAGTTATCCGTTTTAATAATATTGGCAAAATTTACACCGCCTTTAATTCCAAAACTTGGAGCATTGTTACTTACTTTGTCTTGTGCTTGTGCAAAAGTTACAGCAACAATTGCAATAGCTGTTATAAATAATTTTTTCATGTTCTTATTTTTAAATTTGTGCTTTCATAATAATAACAACTGTGCCAAATGAATTAAATAATTTTTTTGTGCTAATTTTATGATTCATGTTTTCTAATAATTATCAATTTATTTTTAAGCTTTTTTAACAGATAATTAGTTTCCAAAATGATTTATTTGCTTTTATTTATTTTTGTTTATCTGCTAGGAAACACTTTACTAAGTGTTTTAATGTATTATTTTATCAAGAAAAAAATAAATGAAAAAGTGTTGGCATGGTCTTATAGTATTTCAATTAGCTTAGGTATTTCCTTTATTGCTACCATCATTTTTATCACTTACTATATGAAAGATTTAGTAAATTATTTTTAAATACTAATGAAGAAAAAATTTCTTTTTATTGCATTAAGTTTAATTACTTCATCAATAATTTTAAAAGCACAAACCCATGTTCCATTTGTGCAAACCATCAATAATCCAAATAGATGGATTGATTCTGTGTTTAAAAAAATGACTAGAAACGAAAAAGTTGCCCAATTATTTATGGTGAGGGCACATAGTAATCTAGGAAAAAAATATGCAGATTCTGTTGGTTTGGTTATCAGAAAAGAGCATTTGGGCGGAGTGGTTTTTTTTCAAGGTGGCCCAGGCAGAATGGCGCCCATCGTTAATCAATATCAAGCTAATGCTAAAATTCCTTTAATGATCGCAATAGACGGAGAGTGGGGTTTAGGAATGAGGTTGGATAGTACCGTTTCTTATCCTTATCAAATGACTTTAGGAGCAATTCAGGATAATGGATTGATTTACAAAATGGGGCAGGAGGTTGCAAAAGACTTTAAGCGCTTGGGCATGCAAATCAATTTTGCTCCGGTTATAGATGTTAATAATAACCCAAGAAATCCTGTAATTAATTATCGCTCTTTTGGCGAGAATAAATATAATGTTGCGCAGAAAGGAATTGCCTACATGAAAGGAATGCAAGAAAGTGGATTGTTTACAACTGCAAAACATTTTCCTGGTCATGGAGATACAGATGTAGATTCTCATTTTGATTTACCCCAACTTAATTTTACCTCAGGCCGTTTAGATTCTTTAGAAATGTATCCTTTTAAACAGGCTTTCGCCGAGGATTTAAGCGGCGTTATGATTGCTCACATGAATATCCCTGCTTTAGACTCGACACCGAATTTACCATCTACGCTTTCTAAACCAATAGTTACCAATATCTTAAAAGAAAAACTAGGTTTTAAAGGTTTAGTTTTTTCTGATGCCATGGAAATGAAAGGTGTGATAAAATATTTCCCTAATGGCGAGGCAGATGTAAGAGGTTTAATTGCTGGGATGGATATAATTGAACTTTCTGAAAACACAGGCAGAGCTATAAAATTGATTAGAAAATCTATCAGACAAAAACGATTATCCTGGATTGATATAGACGAAAAAGTTAAAAAAATCTTAGCCGCTAAATATTGGATGGGCTTAAACAAAGTGGATTCTGTAAAAACAGAGAACTTAATTTCGGATTTAAACCGCCCAGAATCTTATCAACTGATACAACAATTAACCGACGCCGCAATTACTGTGGTAAAAGGTGCAGATCAATTACCAATTAGAAATGATTTTGTAAGAAAAACCGCCATTTTGAGTGTGGGAGAAAATTTGCCAACCGTATTTGG
>JBBRYE010000021.1:0-35735 GCA_038237895.1 Sphingobacteriales bacterium
TATGATATATCCAATATTTCATACTACTTTTAACCATCTAAACAAGATTATTTATTTAAGAACAATAAAAACAACCTAAACAATGTCAACTATTAGATTTCAAGCATTACAGTCTGTATTAGGAAGAATAATTCCTGAAGTAAAAGCACCATCAGCTAAAATTTCTGATTATTATGGTGTTAATGTTTTTGATAAAGTAAAAATGAAAGCCTACATGTCTAAAGAGGCATTTCAAGCAATTACAAATGCTATAGAAAAAGGTACTCCTATAGAAAGAGATATAGCTGAGCATATTGCTTCTTCTATGAAATCATGGGCATTGAGTAAAGGTGTTACTCATTATACGCATTGGTTTCAGCCATTAACTGGTACAACTGCAGAAAAACATGATTCTTTTTTCGAGCCAGCATCAGATGGTTCTCCTGTAGAAGTTTTTTCTGGAGGTGCATTAGTACAACAAGAACCAGATGCATCAAGTTTCCCTAATGGTGGTATTAGAAGCACTTTTGAAGCTAGAGGATATACCGCTTGGGATCCTTCTTCACCGGCTTTCATATTTGGAAAAACTTTATGTATTCCTACCGTATTTGTTTCTTACACAGGTGAAGCATTAGATTATAAAGCCCCTTTATTAAAAGCATTAGCTAGTTTAGATAAAGCAGCTGTAGATGTTTGTGGTTATTTTGATAAAGGAATAGCTAAAGTAAATGCTTCTTTAGGTATAGAACAAGAATACTTTTTAGTGGATCTTGCATTATTTAATGCAAGACCAGATATGTTAATGACAGGACGAGCTTTATTTGGTCATTCTTCTGCCAAGAATCAACAACTAGATGATCATTATTTTGGATCAATCCCTGAAAGAGTTGTTGCCTATATGCAAGATTTTGAAATGGAGGCTTTAAAATTAGGTATTCCATTAAAAACTCGACATAATGAAGTTGCTCCATCACAATTTGAGTGCGCTCCATTATATGAAGAAATAAATCTAGCTATTGATCATAACCAATTATTAATGGATTTGATGGAAAAGGTAGGTAAACGTCATAATTTTAAAGTGTTGCTTCATGAAAAACCTTATGCCGGGATAAATGGATCTGGTAAACATAACAACTGGTCTTTAATTACTGATACAGGTAAAAATCTACTTGCGCCAGGAAAAACTCCTAAAAACAATTTGATGTTCTTAACTTTCTTTGTAAATACAATTAAAGCAGTTTATGAACATTCAGATTTGTTAAGAGCCTCGATTGCATCTGTAAGTAATGATCACAGACTAGGTGCTAATGAAGCGCCTCCAGCAATTATTTCTATGTTTTTAGGCAGTCAATTAAATGATGTTTTAGATGAGATAGAAACTTCAAGAATTAGCAAAAAAGCTAAAGAAGATACGATGTGGCATAGCATTCCTAAAATTCCAAGTATTTTATTAGATAATACGGATAGAAATAGAACATCATCATTTGCTTTTACAGGTAATAAATTTGAATTGAGAGCTGTAGGTTCTGCTGCTAATTCTTCTAACCCAATGACTGTTTTAAACATGATTATGGCAGAACAATTAGTTAAATTTAAAACGGACGTAGATAAACTAATTAAAAAAGGAGATAAAAAAGACGTTGCTATTTTAACTGTTCTTAAAAAATATATTAAAGAATCTAAAAATATACGTTTTGAAGGAAATGGATATAGTGATGAGTGGACAGCTGAAGCAGAAAAAAGAGGGTTATCTAACATTAAAACTACCCCAAAGGCTTTAGATGCTTTAATTTCTGATAAATCTTTAAAATTATTTAAAGATACACAAGTATTTAGTGACAGAGAGGCACATGCTAGACATGAAATTCTTCTTGAGGATTATTTTAAGAAACTTCAGATTGAAGCTAGGGTTATTGGCGAATTAGTTACTAATGTTGTAATTCCTGCAGCTGTTAATTATCAAACTGTTTTGGTAAATAACGTTAAAGGATTAAAAGACATTGGTATGGGAGAGGAAGCTTACCCGGCACAAATGCTATTAATAAAGCAAATTTCAGAACATATTACTTTCATTAAAGAAAATGTACATGAAATGGTTGAGCAAAGAAAACTAGCTAACGCTATTGAAGATTCAAGAGATAAAGCGATTGCTTATGACGAAAAAGTAAAATCTTATTTCGAACCAATTCGTTATCATGTAGATAAATTAGAATTAATGGTTGATGACAACATTTGGCCATTGCCTAAATTTAGAGAATTATTATTTATAAAATAATAATCGATAAAACAGATTAACTAAGCCCTTTAGATTTTAACAATCTAAAGGGCTTTTTTTAAAAAACGCTTTTATATTACATCAATAAGGTTTTCTTTGTTCTTGTTTATTAATTGTCCAAAAGAAATGCAATACTCCTGATTCATACCATTATTCTTTAGGAAAACTTCGAATTCTTCAGATTGCTCAGGCAATACAGCAACCAATAAGCCACCACTTGTTTGTGGATCTGCCAAAATATGCTTTTGTCTTTCAGAAATATTTCCAATTTTATGTCCATAGCTATCCCAATTTCTAGTTGTACCCCCAGGAATAGATTTTTGATCTAAATATTCATCAATAACTTTCAATTTGGGCACTTTATCAAAGTGAATTTCTGCTTGCAAATTACTCCCCTCACACATTTCAGAAAGATGTCCTAGTAAACCAAAACCTGTTACATCTGTCATGGCTTTTACATAGTCTAGTTTACCTATCAATTCTCCAATCCTATTTAATTTAGACATAGAATCAGGGGCAATATGAGCGTGTTCTGGTTTTAAAATACCCTTCTTTTGGGCTGTAGTTAAAATCCCAACTCCTAAAGCTTTTGTTAAATACAATTTACATCCCGCTACAGCGGTAGAATTTTGCTTTAAGTTTTTGATATCCACTATTCCATTTACTGCCAGTCCAAAAACTGGTTCAGGGCAATCTATACTATGCCCACCCGCTAAGGTAATTCCCGCTTCAGCACAAATCGACCTTGCACCTTCCAAAACTTTTTGCGCAACTTCTGGAGATAATTTATCTATTGGCCAACCCAAAATAGCAATTGCCAAAACTGGCTTTCCTCCCATTGCATAAACGTCAGAGATTGCATTCGCAGATGCAATTCTTCCAAAGTCAAAAGCATCATCTACAATCGGCATAAAAAAATCTGTTGTAGAAATTAATGCTGTTCCATTTCCTAGATTATACGCAGCGGCATCATCTCTTGTATCGTTTCCAACCAATAAGTTTTTATCTGCTTCGTATTTTATTCCGCTATGCAATATCCTATCTAATACTGCTGGAGCAATTTTACATCCGCAGCCAGCACCGTGAGAATATTGTGTTAATTTTATGTTATCCATTTATTTTGTTTGCAAAAGATATAATTGATTTAGCGTTTTCAATAGGATCAATTTTTGTAAATTCTATCGTTTTAATTAATTCTTGATTTCTATTATTCAATCCTTTTAAATAAGTTTTATCGTAATAAACTAAAACCTGATTGATAAAATCTTTCATCCTATTCTTTTCAATAGCTTGTAAAGTTAATTTCGTTTCTAATGGCCCTAATCTTTTGGTAATACCCTGGACAGCAAATTTTAAAAAATCTTTGTCTAATATTCCGTAATGATTATTTAAAAAATCTATTCTTTCTTCCTTTGAGGTTTCAATTTTAACGACTTCAGAATTTCGCATCTGATCCCAAATGGGTTTCGGAATCACCCTTTTGCCTATGGTTACACTTTCGTCTTCTAGCCAGATTGGTTTTGAAATATCCATTTTTTGAAGTTCAATGGCCAATAGGTTTTCAAATTGCTCCTGTGAAGGTTGAACCAATTTCCCCATTGAACCAAAAGAAGATCCTTGATGTTGTGCTAAAAACTCTAAGTCAATCACTTGTTCTCCTAATAATTTCATCTCATTCAAAATTTCTGTTTTTGCACTTCCGGTAAAGCCACTTAAAATCTTAAACTGATAATTATTTGAAAATGATTCTATATTGGTTTTTCTGAATATTTTATAACCTCCTTTAAGCGTTGAAACTTGAAATCCGTAAAGCCCAAAAGCCCAAGCCATTGCACCGCTTCTCATGCCACCTCGCCAACAATGCACTAAAACCTTTTTGTTATTTGATAATTTTTCTACTTCTCTTATAAAATCAGCCCATTTACTACCTGTTAATTCAAATCCTAAAAGAATTGCTGGCTGCCTACCTTTTTGCTTATAGGTTGTCCCCACTAAAACTCTTTCTTCATTTGTAAAAATTGGAATATTTACAGCTCCAGGGATGTGCCCTTGCACAAATTCTAATGGTGTGCGAACATCTATTAAAACAGCATCCGTAACTTGTTGTAAAAATTGAGGGAGATTAAGTTGATTGACCATTTATTTCAATTGATACAAATAACGTTGAATGGTGTTTTCCAATCCTAAATATAAAGCATCGGCAATTAAAGCATGTCCAATACTAACCTCTAATATACCGGGTATATTTTGAGCAAAATAATGAAGGTTATGTAAATCTAAATCGTGACCTGCATTGATACCAATTCCCAATTCATTGGCCTTATGAGCTGCGGCAATATATGGCAAAATAGCTTTTTCTCTGTTGTTTTCAAACTGTTTGGCGTATGCTTCTGTGTACAACTCAATCCTATCAGTTCCAGTAGTTTTTGCTGCATCTATCATTTCTACATTAGGATCTACAAAAATGGAAACTCTAATTCCGTTTTCTTTAAAAACAGCAATTATATCTTGTAAATAGTTTTGATGTTTAATGGTATCCCAACCATGATTAGAAGTTAATTGCCCTAAAACATCTGGCACCAAAGTAACTTGAGCAGGCTTATTGGTTAGCACCAATTGAACAAATTTTTCTTCTTCACAGTTTCCTTCGATATTGAACTCTGTCTTGATTTTTTCTTTTAAATCAAAAACATCTTGATAACGAATGTGACGTTCATCAGGACGAGGGTGTACAGTAATTCCCTGGGCTCCAAATCGCTCACAATCTAAAGCTGTTTTAACTAAATCAGGGTTATTGCCGCCACGAGAATTACGTAGAGTGGCTATTTTATTAATGTTAACTGATAATTTTGCTTGTGACATATACAAATATATCAAAGCAAAATATCTTATTATTGTTTGCTAACATAAAAGTTAGGCAGTGTATTTATCATTATAAAATTAAGCAGTTGCAGCAACTAATTTACTGGTACTTCTGTATACATAAGAAGTAAATATATGTCTTCTCGCAAATCTTCCTCTAGAATCTGCGTTTACTAATTTTACATAAACAGCTTTAGGAACATCAAAGTATTCATAAGTGTTTCCGTCTAAAAACTCAACTGTTAAAACTTGAGATTTAAAATCAAAATCTTGAATATTAGAATTAGTTGTGGTTTCTGTATATGCCGCTAAGTTTTGATCGCGAGTTTCTGGAGCAATACTTACTAAAAAATGATAAGCCTCAATCATGTTCTTGCTTGTGTGCTCAGCTTCAGTACGTTCTTCGCCTTCAGGAAATTTATCTGGATGATAAGTTTTCATTAAACTTCTATATACCGATTTCAACTCTGCTAAAGTTGCTTTTTCAGTCACTTCCAATAATTTTCTGTAATCAACAATTTTCTTCATAACATTCTAAATTACTGTCGACTAGCCACTTATTTGTTATAGTCAGAATAATTTGGCGCAAAGGTAGGGTTTTTAATGTCTTAAAAAAAGTGAAATTGAATAATTACTTATGATAAAATCAATTTGATTACATCATTGCTTAAAAAATTAAATAAGCTAATTATTCTAATTCCTTCTTTTGTTGTTACCGAAATGGCGTTAGGAGTAATCACATAATTATGTTCTGCCTTTAAATCATTTATAGATTCATAATATCCACGACTTAAAACTGGTGCATTAGAATATTTAATTTCTATTGTTGCGATGATTTTTACTCCTTTTACTAAAACTAAATCAACCTCAGCTCCATGATGTGTGCGATAGTAATACATTTTTATTTCTTTTGAGATGTTTGCATGTACTTGTTCTATGACATAGCTTTCCCAAGAAGCACCCAACGCTGGATTGGTTTGTAATTGAGTATGATTATTTATTTGGAGTAGATGATGTAATATACCAGAAGTGCGGACATACAATTTGGGAGATTTAACCAACCTTTTTCCATTATTTTGATGCCAAGGGGCTAATCTTCTTATTAAATAAGCACCTTCCATATAATCAATATATTTTTTAGCACTTGTGCCTGTTATCCCCAAAGAACGACCAATGTTTTGCATATTTTCGATATCACTATTTAAATGAGCCAACAAACCCCAAAGTTTTTCTATTATTTGCGAACTTAAATTAATCCCAAAAAGTAAATTGATATCCCGATAAATATAAGTTTGGATAAAACTTTGAGTCCACTCTGACCACATTTTATCCGATTTGATTTGCAATGCTTCTGGGAAACCGCCTCTAAACCAATGCTGATTTAAGTCGATATTTCTTTCTGATGCTTCTATTAAAGTGATTTGATTAATTTCTTTATAAATAACTCTGCCAGCCAAACTTTCAGAAACCCCAGTAACTAATTTTGGATCGGCTGAACCTAATAAAATAAACCGCCCAGGAATTCTATGTTCATCAATGATGGAGCGGAGCGATGATAACAATTTTGGGTTTAGCTGAACCTCATCTAAAATTACAAGGTCATCCTTAAAACCCATTAAAAAATCATGAGCATTTGCATGCAAAGGAAAAGCATCTTGCTCTTTTTCCAAATCAAAATAATGAACTTTTTTAGAAAAGCTACTTGCAATACTTTTGGCAATAGTTGTTTTACCTATTTGGCGTGGCCCATAAAGCATAACTGAGGGGAAATTTTCCAATAGTTCTACGATATCAAAAATAACTTTACGCTCAAACATATTCAAATATAATATATAACCGTGAAATATTCAAATACAAATTGAATATTTCACGGTTATTATTTTTTTTATACGTGAAATATTAAAGTGAAAATTGAATATTTCACGGATAAAATTTTATATAAAAAATATTGCTAGCTTAGATTAGCATATCCTAAGTACTGAATCTCAATTATATCTTTTATAAGGTGAGTTTTGCCGTTAGCCAAAACATAAATATCATCACTAATATTTAATACATGTTGATACATGTGATCTGTTATCAAAAAACCTTTGTTTGTTTTTTCTTCAAGAATAAATTGTTTCACTTCTTCTATTTGAATTGGGCTTAAATGCGAGAAAGGTTCATCTAGGATAACAAATTGCGTTTTAGATTTAGATATAATATAAATCTCCACAATTCTTCTTTGTCCGCCCGATAAACTTTGAAAAGATGATTTATACTTAGGCTTATAAAATGGGAAACGATTTTCGAAATCATGAAAATCCAATTCATAATCTTTGAATATTCTTTTTAAACTAAGGCTTCCTGGAATAAAATTAAACTGAGGTAAATACATTAGCAACTCAGGCTTTTTATAAGCCTTAAAGTTTGTTTCACCATTAAATCGGACAGATTTAGAATTACAATTAAGATTGCCGTAAATGATATTCATTAAGCTAGTTTTGCCATTTCCATTTCGCCCTAATAACCCGATTATTTTATCAGTTTCACATTTTAAATAAACATCTGATAATATTCTACGATTACCGAATTCTAGAAAAACACTGTCAACTTCCAGTTTATTTTTCACATGCGATATTTTAGGAGAAAACTAAAAAAGCTGAATTTTTGAGATTGGCTTATCAGAATTACAAAAAAGAAAAAATCTAAGCTGTATGCAAAAAACCATAGTTTTAGTTTTCCTATTCCTAAATTTTGATAGTAAAATAATTCTTTCCTTTTATAACTGTTTATAAATGAGTAGATGATTAACATAGTGGTAATTTTATACCAAAAAATCATGGTGAAGGCTTCCATTCCCCAAACAAATAATAAGGCTGAGCTTGCTATGGATATTAATAATGGTGCTAAGAAAAAGCCTTTATAAAAATTAAATAGCAAGCGTATTTTTTTCATTTCTTACATTCACGATATGAATATCAAGATAAATATAAAATAATATTAATAACGTTAAAGGATGTTAAATAAACCGGATGGGAGCATTTGTTTGAGCTCTTTTTAAAGCTTTTGAAAAAAGTTTTAAAAAAGCGAGTGTGGACAGCCGGACTATCGGAAATAATTGACCACAAGCCTTGCTTTTCTAAAACAAAAAAACCGTTCTGAAACAAATCAGAACGGTTCTTGAATCTTAATTCTAGTTTCTTATTTCTAAAAATTAGTAACGATAAGAATCAGATTTGAACGGACCTTCTACAGTTACACCAATGTATTCTGCTTGGTCGTTTCTTAATTCTTCTAATTCTACACCAATTTTAGCAAGATGTAAACGGGCAACTTTCTCATCTAAAGTTTTTGGCAATACGTAAACTTTGTTTTCGTAGGCTCCAGAATTAGACCAAAGTTCCATTTGTGCCAAAGTTTGGTTTGTGAAAGAATTAGACATTACAAATGATGGGTGACCAGTTGCACAACCTAAGTTTACCAATCTTCCTTCTGCTAAAACAATTACATCACTTCCGTTGATGGTATATTTATCTACCTGTGGTTTAATTTCGATTTTTGATGCGCCATGAGTTTTGTTTAACCACGCCATATCAATTTCGTTATCAAAATGACCGATGTTACAAACAATAGCTTTGTCTTTTAAAGCCTCAAAATGTTCGCCTCTAACAATATCTTTATTACCAGTTGCGGTAACCACAATATCAGCTTCTTTAATAGCGGTAGTTAATTTTTTAACTTCAAAACCTTCCATTGCAGCTTGTAAAGCACAAATTGGGTCAATTTCTGTTACAATAACTCTAACACCAGCATTCTTTAAAGAATCTGCAGAACCTTTACCAACATCACCATAACCACAAACAACAGCTACTTTACCAGCCATCATTACATCGGTTGCTCTACGAATTGCATCAACTAAAGACTCACGACATCCATATTTGTTATCAAATTTAGATTTAGTAACAGAATCATTAATGTTGATAGCTGGCATTGGTAAAGTTCCTTTTTTAACACGATCGTGTAAACGAAGAACTCCAGTTGTAGTTTCTTCAGAAATTCCTTTAATACCAGCAGCTAATTCTGGGTATCTGTCTAAAACCATATTTGTTAAATCGCCACCATCATCTAAAATCATATTTAATGGCTCTTGGTTTTCTCCAAAAAATAATGTTTGCTCAATACACCAATCAAATTCTTCTTCGTTTAAGCCTTTCCAAGCATAAACCGGAACGCCAGCAGCAGCAATTGCAGCAGCAGCATGATCTTGTGTTGAGAAAATATTACAAGAAGACCAAGTAACATCTGCACCTAATGCAGTTAATGTTTCAATTAAAACCGCAGTTTGGATAGTCATATGTAAACATCCTGCAATTCTTGCTCCTTTAAGCGGTTGACTTGCGCCAAATTCTGCTCTAAGCGCCATTAAACCAGGCATTTCTGCTTCGGCTAATTCAATTTCTTTTCTTCCCCATTCTGCAAGGGAAATATCCTTAACTTTAAAAGGAACGTAATTTGTCTCTACTGATGACATAGTTATTTATTTTAGTGAGCTGCAAAGGTAAGGAATAGGTGTATGAATTTCAAACTGTTATGGTAAAGGAAATGTTAAGAATTGATTTAATATTTTCGTTTAGTAATTAGATATAACACGCCTTGGATTTATGAAAATTAATAAGGGCGTTTTAACACGCTTTCCGCTATATCTTTTTGGCTAAAAAGCAAAAAAGGATACCACTTCAATCGTTAACGCGAAAAATCACAACCTTTAATTCAATTATAATTCTTATTCAAATTATTCTCAAATTCTATTACCCAAATTTTGTTAATTTTGCACCCTCAAAGAATTTTAATTTTAAATGGAGTTTAAGTTAGCAAAGAAAGATCCGCATTCTAAAGCGAGGGCGGGCGAAATCACAACAGATCACGGGAAAATACAAACTCCAATTTTTATGCCCGTGGGTACAGCAGCAACTGTTAAAGCGGTTCATCAACGTGAACTAGCCGAAGATATTAAAGCTCAAATTATATTAGGAAATACTTATCATTTATACTTACGTCCAGGCTTAGAGACATTAAAACTTGCTGGTGGTTTACATAAATTTAATGGTTGGGATAAACCGATTTTAACGGATAGCGGCGGGTATCAAGTCTATTCTTTAACCGAGGTTAGAAAGATTAAGGAGGAAGGGGTAACCTTTAAATCTCATATTGATGGTTCTAAACATTTGTTTACTCCAGAAAATGTGATGGATATTCAAAGAGTTATTGGTGCTGATATTATCATGGCTTTTGATGAATGTACGCCTTATCCTTGCGATTATCATTATGCAAGACGCTCTATTGATATGACGCATAGATGGTTAAAACGTTGTATCAATCGTTTTGATGAAACCGTACCTCATTATGGATATTCACAAACTTTATTTCCAATTGTGCAGGGCTCTGTTTATAAAGATTTAAGAATAAAATCTGCAGAGTTTATTGCAGCGCAAAATCAACAAGGAAATGCTATTGGTGGGCTTTCTGTTGGCGAACCAGCAGAAGAAATGTATGCCATGACAGAAGTGGTTTGCAATATTTTGCCAGAAGAAAAACCAAGATATTTGATGGGCGTTGGTACGCCAATCAATTTATTAGAAAATATTGCTTTGGGAATTGATATGTTTGATTGTGTAATGCCTACAAGAAATGGTAGAAACGGAATGCTTTTTACCAGAAATGGCATTATCAATATCAAGAACGAAAAATGGAAAAATGATTTTTCTCCAATAGATGCAGATAGTGATCTTTTCTCTGATCTAAATTATTCTAAAGCTTATTTAAGGCATTTGATACACTCTAAAGAGATATTAGGAGCTCAAATAGCATCATTGCATAATTTGCATTTTTATCTTTGGTTAGTTGGCCAAGCCAGAGAAAAAATTATGAACGGCGATTTTTACGAATGGAAAAATAAGATGGTACAAGTTTTAGGTGTTAAATTATAATCTGATTTATCTATATAAATGAAATTTTTAGATCGATATATTAAAATAATTGATTGGTATATTATCAAGAAATATTTGGGTACTTTCATTTTTACCCTAGCTATTTTTACGGTAATTTCTGTCGTTTTTGATATATCTGAAAAGCTGGATGATTTCTTAAAAGGAAATGCCACAAAAAGTCAAATCATATTTCAGTATTATGGTGGTTTCATTCCATTTTATTTAAACTTTTTATCTCCATTAATCAATTTTATAGCGGTAATATTTTTTACGGCAAAAATGGCCGATCAAACGGAGATTGTGCCTATTCTTTGTGGAAAAGCCAGTTTCAATCGGTTTTTAAGACCTTATTTTATTGCGTCTACACTTATTTTTGTTACCAGTATGATTTTCAATCAATTGATTATTCCTGAGACTAATCGTTTGATGACAGATTTCACTAATACTTATTTAAAAGATAACAATACATCTCGAAATAATGTACATATTAAGTTAGATAACTCTACTTATGTTTATATGGAATCATTTGAAAATAAGTCTAATACAGGCTACAGATTCTCGCTAGAAAGTTTTGATAAGGATGAGTTAAAATCAAAATTAATGTCTGATAGGATTTCATGGGATTCTATTGGTAAAAAATGGAAGATTTACAATTACACGATAAGATATGTAGATGGATTAAAGGAAAACATGGTTAGTGGAACTGAAAAGGATACTACCTTAGATATGCGTCCTATAGATTTTGACCTTAGAGATAACATTTACTCGGCTATGAATTATAAGGAATTGAACGAGAAAATTGAAAAAGAAAAAGTAAGGGGTTCTGGCATTATGGTGAATTTGGAGTTAGAAAAATATAAACGTTGGACTTATCCTTTCTCAACTTATGTATTAACGCTGATAGGAGTAGCTTTATCCTCCAGAAAAGTACGTGGTGGTGTAGGTTTACCTCTAGGAATTGGAATTGGGTTAAGCTTTTTATACATCCTTCTGATACAGTTTTCTAATGTATTTGCTTTAAAGGGTGGCTTACCACCAATCATTGCTGTTATTATACCCAACCTTATCTTTGGTACAATTGGAGTTGTTTTAGCAATTAAAGCACCCAAATAGAATGAAATTAAACCTTAAAAGCAACTTACTAATTCTTCACCTAACTGTTATTGTATGGGGCTTTACAGGTATTCTTGGCGCTCTAATTACCATAAACGAAACTCAACTAGTTTGGTATCGAGTTTTGATTGCTTTTGTTTCTCTATTCATTTATTTCAAATGGACTAAAAAAGATATTAAGGTCAGTAGAAACGTGTTTTTAAAACTGTTTTTTACTGGTGCAATTGTAGGTTTGCATTGGATACTTTTCTTTGGAGCTATTAAAAATTCTACAGTGTCTGTAGCTATGGTTTGCCTATCATCTTTAACGCTATTTACTGCTATATTAGAACCTGTATTAAACAAAACAAAAATATCGAAATTAGAGGTTATTGTAGGGTTATTAATCATCTTCGGGATTTACCTTATTTTTAAGTTTGAGACCCAATATAAGGTAGGTATTATAATGGGTTTATCAAGTGCCTTATGTGCCAGTTTATTCTCTATTATCAATGCCAAACAAGCTAAAAACAGAGCCGCAACTATCATCAGTTTTTACGAATTATTAGGTGCTTTTTTTTGGATAAGTATTTATCTTTTTATCATCGGAGGATTTAATTCTTCCATGAAATTGATTCCATTAGATTTAATTTATTTATTGATTTTAGGAACAATTTGCACCTCTGTTGCCTATGTTGCAGGTGTATCTGTTATGAAAGAATTAAGTGCTTTTAGAGTGGCATTAATTACTAATCTAGAACCAGTTTATGCTATTATTTTAGCTTTAATTATTTTTGGAAAAGATGAAAAAATGACCAATGGATTTTACCTTGGAGCAGCAGTTATTTTAGGAGCAATCTTCTTGTTTCCTATTGTAAAGAAAAAGATTGAAAACAGGAAAATCACCAAAATAACTCCTCTAGTTTAGACAAAATTTCCCTAAAAATTGTCTAATAGTCTTTAATTATGATGGCTAACTTTGGGAAAATTTATCCAAATAGCATACAAAAATCCCTTTTTGTATTTAACAATTTCTTTAATATTTATAATGATCAAAATAAAAATATAAACAAATATTGATTTCTTTTACCTCTTAGCACATTTCATGTTTTAAAAATAATTACACTAAGTACGATTTTAATAATAATTTTACGAGGCCTAATAATTGAATTAATTCTGCGTAATATCTAAAATAAGATTTTAAGAATTCTAATATATAAATAGAGAAATAACTTCTATTTTCTTAATAATTTAAATTATGATGTTCATGGTTTGTATACGAAATATCAAAATCTCTATTTAAAATTTATAAATTATCCACCTCTTTTTAGTTTACTTAGTGTGATTTTAATTTGAAAATAATAATTATATTTAGCACAGTTTAAATCTTATTGTAGATTGATATTATCAATGATTTAAGTGTTCAAAAACACAAAATATCAAATATCTTCAACATCTTAAAAATTTAATAATACAATTGAAAATCAGTTATTTATAAAATCTAATTAATTTAATAGATCAGTTAATTTGATTTTAAAATATTTATAAAAACTAAAATTTTTAGCAATACTTTATCAGTAATATGAATTTTTCATTTAAAAAACTAATTTTCAGATACTTATGTGTTATTATATCAATAACTACTTCACAATCTTGTTTTTCACAAATTTTTGATGCTTCGCAAAATCCACCTAGTGTAAAATTTAAGCAAATCAACACTCCTCAATTTCAAATCATCTACCCTACCCTATTTGAGAAGGAGGCACAAAGAATGGCAAATGTATTAAACATCATTATACCCGATGTAGCTAAAAGTTTAGGTCATTTACCAAAGCCCATTTCTGTTATTTTGCAAACCCAAGGAGTGTTATCAAATGGCTTTGTTCAGATGGCACCAAGAAGAACAGAATTTTACACTATCCCTGGTCAGGAATTTGATGCACAAGATTGGTTAAACAGTTTAGCAGTTCATGAATTAAGACATGTTGTTCAGTTTGATAAGCTAGCTCCAAATTTAACGGCGCCACTTTTTGAAGAATTGAAATTAGCACTCTTCGGCATTAATTTACCACCCTGGTATTTTGAAGGAGATGCTGTTGGAATTGAAACCGAACTAACCCACGCCGGCCGTGGAAGACAGCCAAATTTTGAACTTGTTTTAAGAGCTAACGAACTTTCAAAAAATCGCTTTAGCTACTCTAAAAATTACCTGGGTTCTTTTAAAGATTACACTCCTGGTTATTATCCATTGGGTTATTTTATGACCACCAAAATAAGACGAGATTATGGCTCTCAAATTTTAGATAAAATTTTAGAACGTATTAAAAAATTTCCCCTCAGGCCTTATAATTTTAGCTCCTCTTTAAAAAAATTTGGAGGTATAGGAACTCACCAACTTTACTACAATACAATGGATGAAATTGATTCTCTTTGGAAGGATCAAATCCAAAAATTAGAACCTAAAATTTATACTCCGCTTAATAAAGAAATCGGCAAAATTCCAACCTCTTATCTCTTACCTTATCAAACCGAAAATGGAGATATTATTTGTATAAAGAGTTCTAAAGTTTCACCTCCAAAAATCATCATCATTGATAAAGAAAAAAACGAGAAAAACATCATTAAAATAGGCTATCAAACAGAACCAAATTTGAGCTATCAAAATGGAATAATCACGTGGGATGAATATCGTTCTGACAGCAGATTTAGACAACGTTCTTTCAATGTTATATGTTATTATAACCTATCCACAAACACCTACAAACAGCTTACCCATAAAACCAGACTATTTTCTCCTTCATTATCGCCTGATGGCAAAAAAATTATTGTCGTTAATGTAACGGCAGAAAACATCTTTAATTTGATAGAGATAAGTGTAGAAACAGGCAAGATTATAAAAACATATCCAAACCCTCAAAATTTCACTTTACAAACTCCTAGTTTTGATAAAACAGGAGAAAAAATTATTGTTACTGCTGTTAATGAAGCTGGTAAAACTTTGATTTTATATCAAAATGATCAGCAAGAAGTTTTACTTCCTCAAGTCACTCAAATTATTTCCAGACCAGTTTTTTACCAAAACAAGATAATTTATAAAGCACATTACAATGGGATTGATAATATCTACTCGCTCAATTTAAATGATAAAAAAATCAATCAAATTACAAATGCACAATTTGGAGCTTACAATCCTTCTATAGATGAAGAATTGGGAATTTTGCTGTTTAATAATTATGAGTCAAAAGGCTATGATGCAAATTCAATTGATTTAAATGCTTCTGATACATTTAAGCCTTTTACTCAAGCAAACACATTCGTAAATTATTTTGCCCCCGTTGTAGCTCAGGAAAATAAGCCAAATGTTTTCGATTCCATCCCAAATATTGAATATCCAAGCCAAAAATATAAAGAAATTGATCATCTTTTTTACTTTCATAGTGCAAGAATTATAAATGAAGCTAATGACTTGACAGATAATAATAACTATGGTTTAGATTTAGTTTCTAATAATAAATTGAATACTGTTGCAAGTTCTTTTGGCTATCGTTACAATAATGCGCTTGGCAAAAGTGAGTATAAGGCTTCCATCAGTTATCAAAAATATTATCCACAGATTTCTATCAATTATGAAAACAGAGCAAGATTAGCTTACTCACAACAATTTGCCGGACCACTTGTACAGCTATTACCGTTCAATTTCAGAGAGAATTATACCTCGCTAAACATAAATTTACCTTTTGCCGCCAATTGGTTAAACAAAAATTTTTACTCGGCTTTGGCCATAATAACTTATTATAGCGATAGGTATGATCTCACCTACAAACCCACAAACTTTATTAAAAGCATTAATTTTCCTTTAAAATACAATTTGGCTTTGGGTTTAAATACAAGAACTTCTGAAAGAGATTTAGCGCCAAAATGGGGACAAAATATCAATTTAGCTTATGAACATTTACCATTTGAAAGGGCTTTGAGAGGTAATAATTTAGTTTTTAAATCTTTGTTTTACTTTCCAGGGATTGCCAATAATCATAGTTTAAGTACAAGTTTCAATTGGCAAAAAAATTCTGGTGTTTATCAATTCAATATTGATTTACCCAGGGCAAGTGGTTACGCTAACCTAGCTGGAATAAAAGATTTATCGAACACTTTTTTAGTGGATTACAGATTTCCTATCGCCTATCCCGATTGGGAAATTGGTCCATTAGCTTATGTGAAAAGGATTAAAGGGGGTTTTTTTACTGATTTTGAAAACATCGGAAAAGGAAGCGGGTTAAGAACTTATGGAGCAGAGCTGAGAGTCGACATGAATTTATTAAGGTTTTATTTACCCAATTTTGATTTAGGCGGTAAAATTGCTATACCAAATCATCAAAATACAAAAACCCCAATATTTGAATTAATTTTAAATTTTAACCTTTAAATCATGAGTTTTAAAACCATTGTAATCATTTTTCTTGCGGTATTAATTACCGTAATATTTATGCAAAATACTGATCAGGTAATGTTTACACTACTTTGGAAAGAAATTTATGTTTCCAAACTCATCATGATGTTAATTGTAACAGTTTTCGGGTTTATAATCGGTGTTATTGTAGCCAGACCTAGAAGGAAGAAAGAAATTGTTATAGAAAACAACACCTCTAATGGAAATATAAGCTCTGCTGATGATGATTATATTGACGTGAAAAAGAATAATGATTTGAGTGATGAGGATAGGGATTATATAAATTAGATCCTTTGTTTTTGCCACTAATGGCACTAATTAAAACTAATCTGAATTTTTCAGAAGAATTTCATTAAGCTGGATTGTTTTTTTGCTACGAATGGCACTAATTAAAATAAATCTGAATGTGTTAAAAAAATTTCATTAAGCTGAGTTTTTTTTGCCACTAATGGCACTAATTAAACAAATCTGATTGTGTTAAAAAATTTCACTAATCTGAGTTGATATTTTTTGTGACGAATTGAACTAAACTTTATGCGTTAGTTTAAAATTTCATTGTTAGGAGTTGATATTTGTTAAAATTATAAGCCTAAATTTAATAAATGAAAATTGAGTTAATTTATAAGACGGAAGCTTTTGAGATTATTGGTAAGTGTATGGAAGTTCATAATGCTTTAGGACATGGATTTTCTGAAATAGTTTATAAAGAGGCCTTAGAAATTGCTTTTAATCAGGATGAAATGTTTTTTGAAAGAGAAGTTGAATAAGATATTTATTTTAGAGGTATTCAATTAAAACATAAATTTTATGCTGATTTTGTGGTAATGGATAAAATTGTATTAGAAATTAAATCTTGTAATTCTATTATTGACGAACATATTTCTCAAACAATAAATTATCTTAAAGCATCTGGGCATCAATTGGGATTATTAATAAATTTTGGAAAAGACAGGTTAGAGTATAAAAGAATAGTTTATTAAAAATTAGCATTAGTAAAGAAAAAATTAGCCACGAATACACAAATTAATACTAATAAAAAGTTATTGCACAAATTAGTGATATAAAAACAATATAAGCTTTAGTGAATATTAGTGCATTAGTGGCAAAAAATTAAGCCACGAGTTATCATATAAAACCTATCGATTTAGATTAGTGAAATAAAAAACAATATAAGCATTAGTGAATATTAGTGCATTAGTGGCAAAAAATTAAGCCACAAATTAGCATATAAAACCTATCGATTTAGATTAGTGAAATAAAAAACAATATAAGCATTAGTGAATATTAGTGCATTAGTGGCAAAAAATTAAGCCACGAATTAGCATATAAAACCTATCGATTTAGATTAGTGATATAAAAAACAAAATAAGCATTAGAGAAAATTTATGCCATTAGTGGCAAAAAATTAAGCCACGAATTAGCATAAACCTATCGATTTAGATTAGTGAAATAAAAAACAATATAAGCATTAGTGAATATTAGTGCATTAGTGGCAAAAACAAAAATTAAATTAGTCGCAAAAACAAAAAAATGAACAAAATAGCATTTATAGGATTAGGAAACATGGGCATTGGAATGGCTCAAAATTTAATTAACGCAGGGTATAAATTAAATGTATTTAACAGAACAGCATCTAAAGCACAAGAATTAAGGGGCTATTTTGAACAGTTTCAAACTGTAATTGAAACTACGGAAGATGCAGATATCATCATTACGATGCTTGCTGAAGATGAAGCTTTAAAAGATGTGACTTCCAGCAAAACGGGTTTTTTACAGATCATGAAAAAGGACGCCATACATATTAGCATGAGCACCATTGCGCCAGAAACTAGTCGTGAACTTTATGAATTACACCAAGAAAAAGAAACACATTATGTAACGGCCCCTGTTTTTGGGCGACCAAATGCAGCTGCAACCGCAAAGCTTTTTATTTGTACCTCTGGCGATAAAACTATCAAAGAAAAGGTAAAACCAATTTTAGAAATTTTGAGTCAGGGAGTTTATGATTTTGGTGAAGAACCCGGCGCTGCAAATGTGGTGAAGTTGGCTGGTAACTTTATGATTATGGCATCTATGGAAACCATGGCAGAAGCTTTTACCTTAGCAGAAAAGCAAGGTTTGGATAGAGAAAAGGTTGCCGAATTTTTTGGAGAAACCGTTTTTAATGCACCTATTTATAAAAATTACGGAACATTAATAGCAAAGAAACAATATCAACCGGTTGGCTTTAAAAGTGAGTTAGGTTTTAAAGATGCAAGATTAGCCACTAAAATGGCATTAGATGTAAATATGCCCGCTCCATTATTAAGTTTAGTTTATAACCGTTTAATGAGTGCCCTGGCAAATGGAAATGGTGATAGCGATTGGGTAGAAGGAATTTCTGGTGCTGTATCTAAAGACGCAGGGATTTAATGGTTATTTATATCACTTTAGCAATTGCAGTCATTGCATTTTTTGCACTTACATTTTTAAATTCTGCTGTATTTGGTGCAGAACCTAAGTCAGAACAATTTCAAAAGTACCCCAATTATAAAGATGGTGTTTTCCAAAATAAATCTTTAACCGAAGTAATGTCGCCGGATGGTTCTTTCATTAAGATATTGAAAGAATGGATAAATAAACCAAAAGATAACGAACCCAAAAATATCATTCCAATTATTAAAACTGATTTAATAAATTTTAACTCAGGCAATGAGCCAAAAATAATTTGGTTTGGGCATTCCTCTTATTTGATTTACATTGAAGGGAAAAAGATATTGGTTGACCCAGTTTTTAACAGAGCTTCCCCAGTTTCGTTAATGGGAAAACCTTTTAAAATGAGCGATGAATATACCGCTAATGACTTCCCTGAAATTGATATTTTAGTCATTACTCATAACCATTACGACCATCTGGATTATCAATTTTTTAAAGACATTTTACCAAAAACGAAACAAATCATTACTTCTAAAGGCGTTGATGTTCATTTAAAGTTATGGGGAGCAACAGAAAATCAAATCACCACTTTAAACTGGAATGAATCTGCCTTAATTGAAAATTTCGATTTTACTTGTTTACCAGCCAGACATTTTTCTGGCAGAAAGTTTAAAAGAGCAACTTCTTTATGGAGTTCTTTTGCCTTAAAAACCGAAAATTATAACTTGTATTTAGGCGGAGATTCTGGTTTTGACACTCATTTTGAAAAGATAGGAAACGAAAACGGACCTTTTGATTTAGCCATTTTAGAATGTGGACAGTATGGAAAATATTGGCCTAAAATTCACATGACGCCTGAAGAAACCGTAAAAGCGAGTAAGTTGTTGAAGGCAAAAGTATTGTTGCCCGTTCATTGGGCCAAATTTGCACTCTCCACACATAGTTGGATAGAACCAATTGATAGAGCAGTTTTAGAAGCGGAAAAAGAAAACGTTGCAATTTTAACTCCTCAAATTGGAGAGGCTTTTGGGTTGGGTGGAAATCAAATATTTGAGAAGTGGTGGAAGGTTGTTTGATGTTATAGTTGTAATTTTTCATATATTAGGTATAAAAAACCCCCGATACATACAAGTTATGCCTCATTGTAAGGCGCCAGTAACCGAACGAAATTTTGTAACTTACAGGACAGTATATAAATCAAAAACGAATGGATGAATTAATACAAAATATTAAGAATTTAGCTGAAGTTTATTCTACAAACTTAAAAGGAAAAATTGAAGCCAGAACTGAAGAAATGAAAGCTGATGATAACTCTCATTATCTTGTTTATCGAGTTTTAGGCATTTCCTTACAAGAAGGACAGCTTATTGACCAATATCAAAACACGGGACGTTTTCTATATAAATATGCAGGTTCATTTCTTGAAGGAGCAGCAACTTTATGTTTGAATTTCAAGTTTCCTGATGGAATAAAAACTAAAGTAGAAAATACGATAGGTCAACGACCAAGAACATTTGAAATTGACTTTCTAAATGCTAATGACGCAATTGAAGTTAAATGGAGAGATGCTACAACAGACGGAGACCACATTACAAAAGAGCACACTAGGGTTCAGGTTATTAGAAATCACGGATACAAACCTATTCGGATTATGTTCTATTACCCACAAAGAGAACAAGCAATCAGAATACAACAAACTCTTAAAACACTTTATGCAGGTGTTGAAGGCGAATATTATGGTGGGGATGAAGCTTGGGAATACTTAAAAGCGTATTCAGGAGTTGACCTTAAAGCTATTTTGACACAGATTGCTAACGAAAGGACACCAGAAGTGAAAATCACGGACATCATTGAAAAATCAATAGAATCGTGAGCAAAATGGAAATCAATAAAATCTATCAGGGAAATTGCGTTGAAAAATTCAAAGAAATTGAAGCCAACAAAGTAGACTTGATTTACTTTGATCCACCTTTTTTTACCCAACGGAAGCATAGTCTTACAAATAAGGATAATTCTAAAACTTATGAATTTGATGACAAATACAATTCTATTGAAGAGTATTTAACTCTTGTGGAGAATGTTTTAGAACAATCAAAAAGAGTTTTAAAAAAAACCGGAAGTGTATTTTTACATTGTGACAAAACTGCATCGCACAATATAAGAACAGTGATGGACAAGGTTTTTGGGCGTGAGAACTTCCAAAGTGAAATTATTTGGTCATACAAAAGATGGTCTAATGCGAAAAAAGGATTGTTAAATGCTCATCAAGTAATTTTCTTTTATTCTAAAACACAAGATTTCAAATTCAATGCTCTTTATAGAGATTATTCAGCTACAACAAATCTTGACCAAATTTTACAAGACAGAGAGCGTGATAAAAACGGAAAATCTGTTTATAAAAAAGATGAAAACGGAAATGTGATTTTAGGCAAGGAGAAAAAAGGTGTTCCTCTTTCTGACGTTTGGGAAATTCCATATTTAAACCCAAAAGCAAAAGAAAGAACGGGATATCCAACTCAAAAACCTGTTTTATTACTAAATCAAATTTTAAACATCGTTACAGAGGAAGGCGATTTGATTGTCGACCCTTTTTGTGGTAGTGGCACTACTTGTGTTTCAGCCAAATATTTAAAAAGACAATTTATTGGAATTGATATTTCACAAGATGCTGTTGACCTTGCAAATTCACGACTAGAAGAAATGATTATTTCAGAATCAAATCTTTTTAACAAGGGAACAAACGAATATCAAGAGAAAACCGAAAAAGAGCTTGCTGTTTTACAAAACATCAATGCTTTTCCAGTTCAGAGAAATAGTGGAATAGACGGATTTTTAAAAGACCATTTTGAAGGTATGCCAGTTCCTGTAAAAATTCAAGGAGAATATGAAACTATTGAAGATGCAATTGAGAAACTAGAAAAGGCATCTTATGGTAAAGACTACAAAATTAAAATTTTAATCCAAACTAGGGAGACAGGAATTAGCAGACTTTTTGGTTTTGAATCGGACGTAACAATAGTAAAGTCTCTTGAATTACAGACGAAAGACTTGATAAAAAAGAACCCCAACCTCGTTTAAGTGTTCCGATAGGATCACTTAAATGCTTTTTGAAAAATCAGGACTCTGTCCGGCAAGATTTAGAACCTAATAAAATTTAAGTGTCCGCTGAAATAACCAACACTTAAACCAGAGATGAAAACCAATAACGTTTATTCAAAAATTTCTGATGTCGAAGATTTTATTCCGCGTTAACGATTTAAGCGGCATCCTTTTTTTCTTCTTTCAGAAAAAAAGATATAGCGGAAAGCGTGTAAAAACGCCCAAATAATGATTTATATAATTCCCTGACTCCCACACCAAAAACATAATAGCTTAAATACTATCTCAATGCGTATGAGGAGAAATCCGTTTTAAGATATAAGACAGAGTATAAGCTACCACAACATATCCTACAAATATAAAATAGCCCGGCTGTAAGGAAGTTTGGTTTACGGTATGGGTAACTAAATATTCATTATTAAAATTTAAACCAGTAAGCTGACTCTTCAATATTCCATTTAAGCCAATATAAGTCATAATAATGCCTACTACCATTACATCGGCCATATCCCAATGTCCGGATTGAAATGCCAAGTACTTTATTATTTTGTTTTCTGCAAAAGCATTAGAACCTACTAAATGTATTCCTCGGGCAATCATCCTTAAAAGCGGGAATATCACCACAAAAACTAATAAAAGCGCACCTACTACTATAGCATCTGGTTTGGATTGTTGGATTAATGCTGTAATTATGCCCCATAAACTTTTGCTTTGAAAAAATAGTACCTGATTTACAAACTCAATTTTTTGTCCCATTATCGCAAAACTTAGCGATTCCAACCTTGCTTCAACCTCTATAATTGAAGCCGTAAGCCCAACAGTAAGCAGCACAACGGCAAATAGTAATGACATCACAAAAAGAATGGTTTGCAAATGAACTTGCTTCCGCATAAAAAACCATAGTGCAAAAGCGAGTAAAACACAACCTAGCATACCATAAGTATAATTGTAAATAACTTCCTTTATTTCTGTTAGTTGTCTGTTTATTTCATTATCGTAAGCTGCAGCATTATTAACCTTATATTTTCTATACAAAGTTTTGGCAACTGCCTCAGTTGCCTCACTTGTATTATCATAAGTTTCACTTTCTAACTTTTCTAATTTGCTGTTTGCGATATTTTTTAATCTTTTAACACTAGCCGGACTGGTTACCTTATCTATTATGGTTTTAGCAAAGCCCGGCACTAATGCCTGCAATTCTTTAGGTTCTACAAACTTATTAAAAGCGAATTTCTTTAATTTAGCACCCAAAGATTTTTGCGGTTTATTAATATCATTTACGGTTTTTGTAATTAACCCATGAAGTGCGGTTTCTACTTGTGTTTGTAAAGATTTCTTTTGTGTTGAAGTAATTTTAAAATCGGTGACTTGCCCACTCACAACCGATGCTATTTTATCTCGCCATTGGTCAACAGAAAAAATGCCGAATGTAATGTTATTGGATAAGCTATAATCTTCTTTTATACTTTCTTGCTTTGAAGATAGGGTATGAAGGTGATATCCAAAATAAGCTTCCCCAAATAACAGAACACTTAACCCTAAAATGAGAAGTATACTAACTAAACCAAATTTTTTAGTTGGTGATGATTTTTGTTCGGTACTCAATGTTTTATATTTAAATAAAGCTTAAAAGTTTAAGTATTTGCATTCTTATTAATGTGCATCATGTGGGGTAATGTACTTCAGAATTGTTGAAAGCATTAATCCGTATAAAACAAAACTGATGAAAATAATGTACCCTGGTTGTAGCGCTGTATTATTAGTGGTAATAATGGTTAATGCATCGCTTTTTACGTTCAAGTTAGTCAATTGAGTTTCTAACAAACCGTTAAGACCTATATAAACCATTAAAATTGCAATCACAATTACATCGGCCATACTCCATTTACCAGATTGAAAAGCAAAGTATTTCACAAATTTGCTTTCTGCTATACTCTTTCTACTTAGCAAATGAATACCAGTACAACTTAATTTTGTGATAGGAAATAAAATACTGAAAACTAAGATTAACACACCCACCAAAATAGAATCTACTTCCGGTTGCTTTACCAATATTTCTACTACATCTAAAATACTTTTACTTTGAAAAAATAGAACTTGATTCTCAAAAACTACATGTTGGCCTAATAAAACAAAATCTAATGAACCTATGCGGGCATCAACTTCTATCATAGATGCAGTTAAGCCAACAGCCAGCAAAATAAACGCAAATAGCAGTGACATAATAAACATGATTGCATGTAATTCAGTACGCTTACGGATTAGCCACCAAAGCATCAAAACAAAAATAATGCAAGCAAGCATTGCAAAACAATAATAATAAGTGCTGGCTTTTATACTATCTAAAGATTTTATAAGCTTGCTGTTTAATTCTTCGGAAGAAGTTACTTGATACTTTTTATATAAAATAGTAGTGGTAGAATCGTTTGCGGTTAATGTGCTATCAATATATGCATTGCTTTTTTCTACCTCATTAAATTTACTCATTGCCAAAGTGCTAATCTGGTTTTTATTAGCCGAGTTATTAATTTTTGCAATCATGGCTTTTGCAAAAGTGGGTACCTGAGATTTTATAGTATCTATATCAACAAATTTTTTAATGGCCAGCTTTCTTATTTTACCCTTAAAAGTTTGAGGCTTTTTTTCTATTAAAGATTCTGCTTTATCTATTAGTGCATAAATTACTTCTTGTACCGAGAGTTGAAGTTGCTTCTTTTCATATTTATTTAAAGAGAAATTACGTACTTGTTTAGTTAAAATACCCGAAATTTTATCACGCCATTGTTCTGCAGAAAACAACCCAAAAGTGATATTATTTACATTTGTATAATCAGTTTTTAATTCTTCTTGCTGTTTTGATAATTCATGTAAACGATAGCCAAAATAACCTTCTCCAACTAATAAAAATGCTAAACCAAATAATAATATTAATTTAAAAACCAGTGATTTTTTTGGTGGGAGGGGTTTTTCTTGTGATTGCAATTTACTCTTGTTTAGTATTTTAATCTATAAATTCTCAGTAAGATTATTAAAAATTTATTTAATATTTAGGCGCATTTTTAAGGCTTGCTTTTGTTATGTAAATTTTTTTACCTCTAGCATTAACCCAATAATAATGAGCATATTTATTGATGTAAACGGTTTGTCCATTTGCACTAACCTTACCATCATACTTTTTATCTGACACTACTGCTGTTCCTTTAACCGCAACCTGAGCCGTTTTATTCCCAACCTTATTGATTGTTTTTCCAACTTTGCCTTCTGTAGAAGTTTTTGATTGGGCTATAGTTTGTAAGGTTAACAACATAGCTGGTACCATTAAGAATTTTAAAATTTTCATGTTTGATATTTAGTTATTTGATACAAAATTATTTAAGAAGTCTAAATTTTATTTGACTTCAATTTTCAATAGCTAAAATGATGCCGAGGTATTTTATTGATTTATAGCATCATAAAAGATTTCAGAATTATTCTGATTAAACGTAGATTATATCATTTTTTTAAACAAATCATATTAACAAAAAATCTCAAAGTTTCTTTTAAAAAAATTCAAAAAAAAGCTAGTTTAACAAAAGTTAAACTAGCTTTTTAATAAGTAAATGTTTATTAACTACCAGAATACAGTATAAAGAGCTACTAAAATTCCAATAATTAAAACAGCACCTACTGTAAAACCTGCTGTTGGTTTAAACATGCTTGAATCTACTTCCAAGCCTTTTGGGTTTGCACTGTTTTTATATTCCAACCTACTGATTAATATCATTCCTAAAATCGAGAATAAAAATACAAAGCCCATTCTATCCAAGAAAGGAATCTCGTAAATACCATTTACAGGAACCGAGAATCCAGTTGAATAAAGGAAAGAAAGATCCATATACCCTGGTAAAAATTTTAATATTACTGACAGTATAAAACCTCCAATTGTTGCAAATAATGCAGCAGATGACGTGGTTCGTTTCCAAAAGAAACCTAAAATAAACATGGCAAAAATACCTGGAGAAACAAAGCCTGTATATTCTTGTATAAATTTAAAACCACCTTTCTCTATTCCTAAAAAAGGAGAAATAAGAACTGCTAAAAGCATGGCTACCACTACGGTTATTTTACCGGTAAGCACCAGACTTTTTTCTGTAGCATCTTTATTAAAAACTTTTTTATAAACATCTAATGTAAAAATAGTGGCAATACTATTTGCCTTACCTGCTAAAGAAGCTACAACCGCTGCTGTTAATGCAGCAAATGATAAGCCTTTTAATCCACTTGGCAGCAGATTTAATAGCACAGGGTATGCTCTATCTGCTTGCACATTTCCGTTAACTAACATTTCTGTACTAAATACTTCTTGCTTGTATAAAAGGTAAGCTGCTATACCTGGTAATACTACTATAACAGGCATTAATAATTTTAAGAAAGCTGCAAATAATATACCACCTCTGGCAGTTGGTAAATCGGCTCCTAATGCTCTCTGGGTAATATATTGATTACATCCCCAATAATTAAGATTTACAATCCACATACCACCTATAAGTACTGTTAAACCAGGAAGCTCTATATAATTTGCATTACTCTTATCAAATATCATATGGAAATGATCTCCTGCTTGCGATGTCAGGAGATTAAAACCAGAGATTATACCTGATTGTCCGTAATGATCTGCAACTAAATTTAAAGCTAAATAAGTAGTAGCTAAACCTCCTAAAATTAAAAAGAATACTTGTATAACATCTGTATATCCAATAACTTTCATGCCTCCCAAAGTAATAATGATGGCAAATATTGCCATACCTAACATACATACCGTAAAGTTTATTCCGGAAATGCTACTTACAGCAATTGCGCCCAAGAAAAGGATAGAAGTTAAGTTTACAATTACATATAAAAGCAACCAAAATACAGCCATAATCATTGCTACAGTTTCATTATAGCGTTGACTCAAAAACTGAGGCATGGTAAAAATTTTATTTTTGAGATAAACCGGAATGAAAAATACAGCAACAATAACTAAGGTAATGGCTGCCATCCATTCGTAAGTTGCAATGGCTAATCCTAGTTGGAAACCAGAACCGCTCATGCCAATAAATTGTTCGGCAGAAATATTAGATGCAATTAAAGAGGCTCCAATAGCCCACCAAGTTAAAGATCCCTCAGCTAAAAAATAATCCTTAGAATCGCTTTTTACACTTTTCTTTTTACGATAAATCCAAAAGCCGTAGCCTGCAACAATGATAAAATAGGTCAGGAATACAACAATGTCCGCAACCGAAAGTGATTCTGTCTTCATTTATTTATAAGTGGTTAAGGTGAGATTTAAATTACTTTGGAGCAATTGTAAACCTTAAATTTATTTCATTAGGAACGCAATTTAAGTGGTTACATTCAGATTACAAAATCACTTTTTATAAATAAGTGTATAAAATACAATAAGTTTGTGAATATCTCAAGTATAAAACACTCTATATCATAATATTAAATATTTAAAAATAAATTGCTTATCACACTTTGAAAATAAAAACCCGCTTGTAAATAAACAACAAGCGGGTTAAAAACTGAATTTATTTTTTAAATCAATCTAGAAATACCCATTTCTAAACCTCTTAACTCCGCTAAACCTCTAAGTCGCCCAATACCTGAATATCCTGGGTTTGTATTCTTATGTAAATCATCTAACATCTGATGCCCGTGATCAGGCCTCATTGGGATTTCAATTTGACGGTTTTGCATCATTATAACAACCTCTTTCACTACTGAGAACATATCTACATCTCCTTCTAAGTGGTTATCTTCATAAAAATCACCAAAATCATTTCTTTTGGTACTTCTTAAATGTAAAAAGTTAATCCTATCGGCGAAAGCTTTAACCATTTCTGGTAAATTATTATCAGCTCTTACTCCAAAAGAACCAGTGCAAAAACAAAGTCCATTATTAGTAGAAGGTACATTGTCGACTAAATATTGAATATCAGCTTGAGTGCTTACTACCCTTGGCAAACCTAAAATTGGATATGGTGGATCATCAGGGTGAATTACCATATTGACTTTATTTTCCTCTGCAGTTGGAATAACTTGCTTTAAAAAATCCACTAAATTTTCTCTTAATTGATTGGCATCGATAGTGGCATAAGGGTTTAGTGCTTCCTGAAATTTTTCTACGGTAAAACTTTCTTCGCTGCCTGGGAGACCTTTAATAACATTTCTTTCTAACAATTTTTTATCCTCATTGGTCATTCTCTCAAATCTTTTCTTTGCTCTTTCAATTTGTTGAGGAGTGTAATCATTTTCTGCATTGCTCCTTTTTAATATAAATAAATCAAAGGCAACAAAAGCTGCCATTTCAAATTTTATGGCTTTAGAACCATCTTCAACCTCAAAATTCAAATCAGTTCGAGTCCAGTCTAAAACGGGCATAAAGTTATAAGTAACTGTATAAATTCTGCAAGAAGCCAAGTTTTTTAAACTCTGTCTGTAATTCTCATAATGCTTTTGATAATTGCCAGTTTTTGTTTTGATAGCTTCTGAAACGGGTACGCTTTCTACAACATTCCAAATTAAGCCAGCTTGTTCAATAACTTTTTTTCTCTTTTCAATTTCCTCAACTGTCCAAATCTCACCATTAGAAATATGATGCAAAGCTGTAACAACACCAAGGCAGCCAGCTTGCTTAATATCGCTTAACTTTACTGGATCATTAGGTCCGTACCAACGCATGGTAGGTATCATTTTGAATGTACTCATTTTTTGTATTTAAATTAAACTCCAGAAAAAGTAGAAAATCCACCATCTACATTTATAATACTTCCTGTTACAAATTTAGAAGCATCGCTTAAAAGCCAAACTAATGCACCTTCTAATTCATCGGCTGTGCCAAAACGTTTAAAAGGTGTTTGTTTAATCACAAGATTTCCTCTTTCTTTAAAAGTTCCATCTGGATTGGTTAATAAATCGCGATTTTGCTCTGTTAAGAAAAAACCTGGTGCAATGGCGTTCATCCTAATTTTATCGCCATATCTATTGGCTAATTCTGTGGAAAACCATTTGGTATATCCATCAATAGCACTCTTTGCTAAACTATAACCTAATACTTTGGTAATAGCTCTTTGTGAAGCCATAGAAGAAATATTTACAATACTCCCACAACCATTTTTAGCTATTTCTTGTCCAAAAACTTGTGTTGGTAATATGGTACCGAAAAGGTTTAAGTTCATTACCTTATTTAAACTATCCATATCTAAATCAAATACTGATGCTGAAGGATCTACCACTGCACCTGGCATATTACCACCTGCCCCATTTACCAGACCATCAATTTTTTTGTATTTCGCTAAAATTTGTTCTTTAGCTCCTACTAAAGATTCTTCGTTTAAAACATCTGCAACTACTGCTAATGCATCGCCACCATTATCATTAATTTCTTTAGCTCTTTGGTTTGCAACATCAGCGTTTCTACCCAAAATAGCAACCTTGGCTCCGGCCAAAGCCAAAGCCTTAACAAATGAAGCGCCTAATATTCCGGTGCCGCCTGTTACAACAATTACCTTATTTGCAAGGCTAAATATATTTTCTGAAATCATTTTTTTAAATATTTAAATATATAATTGGGAATGTTAAATTGGATAAAAATTAGAAGTTTATCTAATTTTAAGCCTTTAAAATCTACGCAATCCTTACCAACTTTAAAATATTAGTTAATATTCTACCTCATTTTACTAAAATTTGTGTTTTAAGTTGATGATAATCTCAACAATAAAACCTAGTAAGCATCTAATTTGCTTTAATCTCATTAACCAAAAAATTTTCTAATTTTATGATTTAGCCAAATCTCTCTATTATCGCATTTATGGAAACCAATCCGCAACTTCAGTTAGCCCATCAATTTGTACTAAATACCAATAGAAATATATTTTTAACGGGTAAAGCAGGAACTGGGAAAACTACTTTTTTACACAATTTGCGTTTAGATTGCCCTAAAAGAATTGTTGTTGTTGCACCAACGGGTGTGGCCGCTATAAATGCAAAAGGGAGTACCATTCATTCATTTTTTCAGATGCCTTTTGGTCCTTATATTTCATCTACAGTTGATGAAAATGTGGCAAAAAAGAATCCAATCCGAAAAATGAATCGAGAGAAAGTAAATCTGATTAAAGGATTAGATTTATTGGTTATAGATGAAATTAGTATGGTAAGAGCAGATACTTTAGATGGTATTGACGAAGTTTTGCGACGATATAAAGATAGAAGCAAACCCTTTGGTGGTGTTCAATTATTGATGATTGGCGATTTGCATCAGCTATCTCCGGTAGTAAAAGATGATGATTGGGCTGTTTTAAAAGATTACTACCCAAATCTTTACTTCTTTAATAGCAAGGCTTTAAAAGAGAGTAACCCAATTGGAATAGAATTAAAACACATTTATCGCCAATCTGATATTTATTTTATAGATATTTTAAATGCAGTAAGGGAAAACACAATCGATAAAGAAACATTAGAAAAACTTAACCAAAGATATATTCCAGATTTTAATCCTACAGAAGATGAGGGTTATATCACCTTAAGTTCTCATAATCATTCTGCAAACACCATAAATGAAAGAAAATTAAAGGAAATTACTACTAAAGAGTACATTTTTAAAGCAGAAGTTAACGGCGATTTTCCAGAATATTCTTTTCCAAATTTAGAAGAACTTGTGTTAAAAGTTGGTGCACAAGTGATGTTTATTAAAAATGATAGCAATAGAGAGAAACTTTTTTATAACGGTAAAATCGGAAAAATTACTCGGATAAAAGAGGAAATTATTTTTGTGAAATGCCCAGATGATTTACAAGAAATTGCGGTTAGCAAGGCGGTTTGGGAAAATATTAAACCAGAATTAAATACAGAAACCAAGACAATAGACGAAGTTATTGTAGGTGCTTTTATGCAATTTCCATTAAAATTGGCGTGGGCAATTACCATCCATAAAAGCCAGGGTTTAACTTTTGAAAAAGCTATTATAGATGCAAATGCAGCTTTTGCACACGGACAAGTTTATGTGGCTTTAAGCCGATGCAAGAGTTTCGCGGGAATGGTACTAAGCTCTCCAATATCCTTTAGTAGTGTAAAAACCGATGGAACGGTTTCTAATTATACTAAATCTGCTAAAGAAAATGAACCAAATGAACAACATTTAACCGATTCAAAAATTGCCTATCAACAAAGTTTGTTGTTCGATTTATTTGACTTTAAATTTATCAAAGCCTCTTTATTTCAACTGAAAAAATTAGCCGAAGAAAATCATCATACTTTAACAAGTGGTTTTTTAGATAATATTAATAAAGGAAGAGAGCAATCTGAACTTGAAATTTATGCAGTAGCTGATAAATTTAAAAGGCAAATGAATTTGCAATTACAAGAACAAAGTTTGCCAGAAGAAAATACAGAATTACAAGAAAGAGTAAAAAAAGGATGTGTTTATTTTGGAGATAAAATAATAGAATTAGAAAAGCAACTTGCTAAAATTGATTTTGATGCGGATAATCAATCTGTTAAAAAATTGATTAATGAAGCAATACAAAACTTAAATAAGGAAATTTTTATAAAAAAATCATCTTTAAACCTATGTAAAAATGGGTTTAAAGTTTTAGAATATCTAAAAAATAAAGCAAATGCAGAGATTGATTATCTGCAAAGTATTAAAGAACTAAAGCAGCCTACCAAAGTAAATGTACCAAGAGGAGTTTTACATCCCGATCTTTATCAAACAATAAAAAATTGGCGAGATGATTTGGCCATGGAAACCGGTTTACCTGTCTATCAAATTTTACCACAAAAAACTTTAACAGATTTAGTTAACCAAATCCCTGCAAATTTTGAAGAGTTAGAAAGTATAAAGGGTATTGGAAAAATGAAGGTAAAACAATACGGAAATGAAATTTTAACTATGATTAGCGAATTTTGTGAGAAAAAAGAACTTTCAAGAACGCCTTTTCAAAAATTAATAGACGTTAAGAAAGATAAAACCGATACTAAAAAGATTACTTTAAATTTATTTAAAGATGGTAAAACTGTAATAGAAATCGCAGAAATAAGGTCGTTAACAGTTGGGACAATTGAAGGACATTTAACCCAATTCATTACCACTGGAGAAGTAAAACCTCAAGATTTTATGGATGCCAATAAGGTTGATTTAATAGCTAAATTTATCAAAGAAAACAATCCACAAGGCACAAACGATATAAAAATGGCTTTACCACTTGAATTTACCTACAATGAAATAAGAGCGGTGATGAATTATATAAAAATCGAAAATTAGAGTTTTTAATTATCCTTCAATATTAATATCATATTTCCCCAACAATCCCGGCAAACCGTGTAAACTAAATTTTGCTTTTTTAATCCTGTTATTTTCCGGATTAATTTGATAATTGAAGGCGGTGGAAAAATCAGCTTTTTCCAGGTTGGATTGATCAAATTTGGAGTGAAGTAAATCACAATCCTCAAACTTAGAACCGCTTAAGTCTGCATTAGAAAAATCAGTTTCATGCAAGGTGCAATTTTTGAAATGAATTGATTTTACCTTTAACTGGTAAAATGAAGAAAGGTTAAGATTGCAATTTTCAAAACTTACATCCAATAAAAAAGGATTGCAATGATCAAAATGCAATCCTAATAATTTACAATCTTTAAATTTTACTTTTCTAAATGCGGTTTGTGCAATGTTTGCTAAGGTAAAATTACAGCCTGTAAATTTGCAATCACTAAAAACTATCTCGAATAAATCGGCTTTGCCAAAATTACAATCTTTAAATTCACAAAGTTCATAATCTCCTTTGCCTAAAGGCTTTTCGCTAAAATCGAGTTTATCAAAATTTAACTCTTCAAAATAACTTTTTAGAGACTTATTTGCCATTAAAATTACATAGGTTTTGGATTGTCCATCCTGTTTAACTCAAATTTTTCATTCTGTGTTACCATTAAAGGCACTTTTTCTAAGGTTACAAAGCTCAAGTCTAAACCAAAACCTTTCTCTTCAGATAAACTTAAATGTTTTAACAAGAAATAATAATCTAAGTTTAGTTTCTCCCAAAAAGATAGCAAACTAGTTCCTGAAACTACTTTTTCTAATACCACAAACCTAAAATCACCTACTACATTATGCTTGTGTAAAGATTGATAACGGCTGGTAATATCAACTTCATTATTAGCTACCAAATCTTCTACAACTTTTCTAAATAACACACTAATTTTTTGTTCTATCCTAAATCCCAATTTAAAATCAATTCTAATCAGCTTTCCATCTATCAAATGGTCTACTTTATAGTCACAACGATAAGGCTCATCCACTACATCAACATGAACCAACCAATAAACATCCGCTCTTTTAGGCTTCTTCTGTAAAATGGAATAAACAATTTTAGATTCTATTTCTGATGCGAAATTGGCACTTGTTAAATAAACCAATTGAGATGCATATTTTGGTACAGATTCATCTAGACTTAATTCTTTAATGATATCATAATACTGCTCGATATCTACAAATTTTAAGTATCTATTTTTTATTTTCCTAGCGTTATACCAAGCCCACATTACAGTAAACAGCACAAATCCTATTAAAATTGTAAACCAGCCACCGTGTAATATTTTAAGGATATTACCAGCAAAGAAAGTCAGTTCAATTACCCCATAAACCAGTAAAAACATCCCAACTAAATAGGTAGGATATTTTTTCTTTTTTAGAAAAACCGCCACCAAAATTGTGGTCATTAACATGGCAATTGTTATAGATAAACCGTAAGCGGCTTCCATATTTTCTGAACGCTCGAAGTGATATACCACCACCAAACAGCCTGCCCAAAGCAACCAATTCATACTTGGTACGTATAATTGTCCTTTTTCTTCTGATGGATAGTTGATTTTGACCTTAGGCCAAATATTAAGTCTAACTGCTTCTGCAATTAGCGTAAAAGAACCAGAAATTAAAGCTTGTGAAGCTATTACGGCCGCAGCTGTAGCTATAGAAATACCAAAAATCAAGAACCAATCTGGCATCATCCTATAAAAAGGATTACGGGCATCTAACAATTCATTCTGAATTTGCCATAAGTAAACTCCCTGTCCAAAATAGTTTAATAACAAACAAGTTTTAACGTATATCCAACTTATCCTAATGTTTTGTTTACCGCAATGTCCTAAATCAGAATATAATGCTTCTGCACCAGTTGTACAAAGAAATACAGCGCCTAATATTGCTAAAGCTCCCGGTTTATTTACCAATAAATCAAAAGCATAATAAGGATTAACGGCCTTTAAAATCATTGGATATTTAACAATGTAGCTAATTCCCAAAACGCCCATCATAGTAAACCAGATAAACATAATCGGCCCAAATGCCTTACCTACTAAAGATGTTCCAAATTGCTGAATGATAAATAAAACAGTAATAATTGCAATTACAATTGGAATGGTATGTAAGCCTGGATTAAAAATCTCTAATCCTTCAATAGCTGCAGAAATAGTAATTGGAGGTGTAATAATTCCATCTGCTAAAAGCGCACAACCACCAATAATCGCTGGGATAACAAGCCATTTTGCCTTTCGTTTTACCAAAGAATAGAGTGAAAAAATACCTCCTTCGCCTTTATTATCAGCATTTAAAGTTATAAGCACATATTTAATAGTGGTTTGTAGTGTAAGCGTCCAGAAAACGCAGCTTAAACCTCCCAGAATAAGGTCTTGAGTAATTAAATGTTCTCCTATTATGGCTTTAAATACGTACAAAGGAGATGTTCCAATGTCGCCGTAAATTATCCCTAAGCTAATTAATATACCAGCTGCAGATAATTTGCTTAAATTATTGTGTTTAGACACTTTATAAAAATTTGAGTTCACAAAAGTAAATCAAATATTAAATTACGCAACCAATTTATAAATATTTCGTATATTATAATTGTGGATTATAAATTGTGTTAAAAATTGTTAAACTGAAAAATATAAATTCTGATTAGTGAAAATTTTGAATTTTTTATTATACTTTTGAATTAGAAATATATTAATGAAAAATAAATACTTTAAAACAACGTTGGTGATCATCTTTATTACAGCTAATTTCGCTTTAATAACTTCTTCGCTTGCAAAAAGTATTTATCCATTAGCCGATACAACTATCAACAGCACTTTAAAAATTAAAGATAGCAGACCAAATCGTCCTATTTTTAAAAGTTATACTCCAGCAGATTTTGATAGTTTTATGTTTAGAATGACTTCCTTAAAAATTGGAGCAAAAAACAACCTTAACCAAAGTACTTTAAAGACAGAAAAAATATTATCAAGCGTAGGTTTAGAACTCACTAATCCAATTGATAATGTAAAGATTTATCCGAATCCTGTATCAGACCAACTTAATTTATCTTATAGTTTAAAAAAACAAAGTTTGGTTACCATAAAAATAATGGATGTTTTAGGTAACGAAGTAGCTGTTTTAATGTCGCAAAAAATGGATGCAGGTAATCAAAGTAATAAATTTTTTATAGAATCTAAATTAAACTCTGGTTTCTATTTTGTAAGAATTGTTGCCGGTTCAGATTCAATTATCAAAAGAATTTCTGTATTATAATCATACAAAAAA
>JBBRYE010000022.1:0-35545 GCA_038237895.1 Sphingobacteriales bacterium
ATTTGTTTAAAGTGCCTCTAAATGATGGCAATTCTTTCTCTGCATCTTGACTCAATTCTTTGGGTTCGGTATCAGATGTTGTAATGAAGTACGTTGAGCTTTTGCTTTCTCCTTTTGGGTTCCATTGAAAAAATATGGTTTTACTGTCTGCACTCCATTGTATATTTGTTGGCGAAGTTCCCATCCAAACTGGATCTCTCATAATTTTATCAACGGTAAGTTTACCTAATTCTTGAGCCTGAGAACAAGCAACAGTTGCAATTAAAAATAGCGTAAGTAATTGTTTTTTCATTTTAATGAATTTGAGGAAAAGCAATTTAAAAATTAAAAATTGCAGATGCTAACGGTAACAGAAAAATAGCATAAGATGATTTATTTTATTGGATTACGTAATAGGGAGAAGATGAAATATTCTTAAGGCCCGTCACCTCGAGGAACGAGAGGTCTCACAAATAAATAGTAATTGCAACTTTTCGGGTGGGATGTCTCCTATCGTCGACATGACGAATCTATTAAAAAAGATTCAAGAATTCAATTTATCTATTACATCGTTAGCATCCATTGGAGAATAGATACCTTTTTCATAATCTTTTAAAGAAGATAACGCCGATTTTGAAATAGAATTTCTTCTTGATTCAATTTGTCTTTTTTGAAATATTTCCAATAACATTTCTCGTGATTGAAAATCCATTTGCATAATTTCATCCAATGCCGTATCAATGATAATCATAATATTTTCCTTTTATCAAAAATAACTAAATTAATAATAGCAAACAATTTATCATTCCTTTCCTAATATTTCCTGTAAAGATTATACAAAACACATTTGTCCCAATCTGTCATCACAGGATTTAAATCTGATTGCACAAAATGTCTTTTAAATGCGATAATTGCTGCAAATAAATCATTGGTATCATAACCAATTCTTCGCAAAGCACTTTCTACATCAAAATCTACCGGTGGTGGATTATTTGGAATATTATACCATAATCCAAATCCATTATCAGCTAGTTTTTTCCAAGGAAAAAGAATACTAGGGTCTTGTTTTCTTGTTGTTGCAACATCAGAATGTCCAATAAAATTAGTAGCTGGAATATTATAAGTTGTTTTTAGTTTTGTTAGTAAAATTAATAAACTATTTATTTGAGTATCAGAAAAAGGTTCTAATCCATTATTGTCTAATTCTATTCCAATAGAACAAGAATTCATGTCAGAATTATTTCCCCATTTGCTTAAACCAGCATGCCATGCTCTTAATTCGTCGTTTAACATTTGCACAACTTGCCCATCTCTGCCTATTACGTAATGTGCGCTAACTTGTGTACGTTCTAAGGTAAATGTTTTTAATGTTATTGATAAAGAATCTTGTGCTGTATGATGTATGATTACAAAATCTGGTTTACGAGTACTAAAATTGACCGTTGGGACGTAGCTAGTTTTTAATTGATTACCTAAAGAATCCATTAAAACTGGTGCAAGGTTAATATCTAATTTTTCTGTTACCTGTTGTACTTTTTCGTCCTGTATCTTCTTTGCTTCTTGATAAGGTTTTGGAGAACAAGCGGTAAAAGCTAAAGAAATGGAAATGATTAAAATATGATAGAATTTCATTGCGATATAAAATGTATGCAAAACTTACGAAGTTTTTGAAACTTCGTAAGTTTATATGAATTAATTGATTTTTTATTTTAAAGATCCAACCATATCCTCTGGTTTAACCCACTCAGTAAATTGTTCTGTAGTTAATAAGCCACTTTCAACCGCAGCTTCACGTAAAGTCTTATTTTCTTTATGTGCTTTTTTGGCGATTTTTGCCGCATTTTCATAACCAATATGTGGATTTAAAGCCGTAACCAACATCAAAGAGTTTTCTAAATGCTTTTTAATTTCAGGCAGATTAGGTAAAATACCTTTTGCACAATTATCATTAAATGAAACGCAAGCATCGCCAATTAAACGGGCTGATTGCAATACATTTGCTGCAATAACTGGTTTAAAAACGTTCAATTCAAAATGCCCTGTAGATCCACCAATAGAAACCGCAACATCATTACCCATAACTTGCGCACAAACCATTGTTAAAGCTTCTGGCTGAGTTGGATTTACTTTCCCAGGCATAATGGAAGAACCTGGTTCATTATCAGGGATAATGATTTCTCCAATTCCACATCTAGGCCCAGAGCTTAGCATGCGAATATCATTCGCAATCTTCATCAGAGAAACCGCTGCTCTTTTTAATGCTCCAGACATTTCTACCATCGCATCATGTGCTGCCAAAGCTTCAAATTTATTAGGTGCAGTTATAAAAGGTAATCCTGTTAACTCTGCAATGTATTTGGCTACCAAGACATCATAACCTTTTGGTGTGTTTAATCCCGTTCCAACGGCTGTTCCGCCTAAAGCTAATTCTTTAACTGCCTCTAAAGCATTATTAATAGTTCTGATAGAATTAGTTAATTGTTGTGCATAACCAGAAAATTCTTGCCCCAAAGTAAGTGGAGTAGCATCCATAAAATGAGTACGTCCTGTTTTAGTGATTTTAGCAAACTCATCAGTTTTTTTTGCTAGTGTATCTCTTAATAAAGTTAATCCTGGTAATGTAATTTCTACCACTTGCTTATAAGTAGCAATGTGCATTGCTGTCGGGAAAGTATCGTTAGATGATTGTGATTTATTAACATCATCATTAGGGTGCAAAACCTTTTTATCATCATTTAAATCACCACCATTCATCACATGAGCTTTGTTGGCAATTACCTCATTAGCATTCATGTTAGATTGAGTTCCAGAACCTGTTTGCCAAATCACCAAAGGAAATTGATCATCCAGGTTACCTGTCAAAATTTCATCACATGCTTTAGCAATTAAATCTCTTTTATCGGCAGATAAGACTCCTAAATCTGTATTAGTCATAGCTGCAGCTTTTTTTAAATAGGCAAAAGCATGAATAATTTCCTTCGGCATAGATGCCTCGGGCCCAATTTTAAAATTATTCCTAGATCTTTCGGTTTGCGCTCCCCAAAATTTATCTGCGGGAACTTTAACCTCTCCCATTGTATCATGCTCTATTCTGTATTCCATTTTTTTTGATTTGTTGATATCGCTAAATTAAGATTTTTTACCATTTTGTTACGTAACCAAAAGGTGATAAATAATGTTTAAAACTCCTTTAATTAAATCATGATATAATTTATAATTTTCGCTTTCGTTACAATCAAAAACAAAAAATGATCAGATTAAAATTGCCTTTATTTTTAATTTCAATACCTATATTTTTATCCGCTTGTTCATCAAGTAGTTCTAAACAAAAAGCCGAAGAAGAGAAGAAAACAGATCCAAAACGAGATAGCTTGTTATTGATTTATAATTCTTCTAAACCTGACAAAGAAATTGAAAACTATTTTGAAGATATCCACAAAAAAAGAAATTTTAACGGAAATGTATTAGTAGCTAAAAAAGGAAAAATAATTTATGAGGGTCATTTTGGCTGGGCAGATTATCTTCATCGAGATTCCTTAACGATGGGTTCTCAATTTCAATTAGCTTCCATTTCAAAAACCATCACAGGAACTGCTGTTTTGATGTTAATGGAACAAGGAAAGCTTAAGTTATCGCAAACAGTTGATCAATTTTATCCTGAGTTTCCATACAAAGGGATTACCATAGAAATGCTTTTGAGCCATAGATCTGGCTTAAATAATTATGTTTATTTTACAGATGGTATTTGGAAACAAAAGTATAAAGGCATGACTAATAAGGATGTTATTAAGCTTTATGCTGAGTATAAACCCGCTCCTTACTTTCCACCTAATAGGCAATTTCATTATAATAATACCAATTTTATGTTATTGGCCGCAATTGTAGAAAAGGTAACGGGTCAGGATTTTGACATCTTCATGAAAGAAAATGTTTTTAAGCCTGCCGGTATGAAAAATACTGCAATTTACAGTACTGTAAAATATGAAAAAATACCTGTAGATGTAGTTGGTCATGATAGAGTTTGGCGCAGATCTGTTAGACAAGATTTTTTAGATGGTACAACAGGCGATAAAGGTGTTTACTCTACCGTTGAAGATTTATTTTTATTTGATAGAGCATTAAGAGATGGTTTATTGTTAAATAAAACAACTTTAGACTCAGCCTACACGCCACATAGCAAATTACAAAACAATTATTTTGGTTATGGTTTGGGTTGGCGAATGTTCGTAGATTCAGCTAAAAACGAACAAATCATTTATCATACAGGTTGGTGGCATGGTTTCCGCCATATCTTTTTAAGGGATATGAAACGTGACATTACCATTGTTGTATTAAGCAATTTGGTAAATGGCAGCATCAATCAACTAGATGACCTTTATAAAATTTTAGGAATGCCTGTGGTAAGGCGTGGCGTTAGTGATGAGGATTAAATAGATTGATGTCTATTTGTGAAATCTCTCAATTTTATTGATAGTCTAATTAAAATTAGGGAATTTTATAAGCTATTCAATATATGTTTTATTACCAATTGCTTTACGGGAATATGCAAATAACTTATTAAAAATCAGATGGATATATCGTTAAAATTATTAACTAAAAATAGTCTTAATATAAATCAATTTTTTAAATAGGCATAAATGATTCCTAAAGTAACTCCTATTTGACCAATCCAAAATATAAACATCCACTTAATAATTTCCGCTTTAGTATTTGCTAAATCTTCTTTAGTCGCCAACGAATCCTTTTTAGCATCAAACTCTTCTTTGACCTTATTCTCAACAAAAGACACTAATTGTTCAGCCTCCTTTTCTCCGAGTTTACCCTTTAATATCTGGAATAATTGTATATCTGTAACAGTCATGTTTTAACTATAATATAAAAATACAAAAAATTATTAAAAAAAAAGACCTGCAAAAATGCAGGTCTTAAATTTTTGAGAGTCTCAATACTCATCCCTATAGCTATCGTGACTAAAGATTAAGCTTCAACTTCTTCCTCTTCTTCTTTCTTAGAAGCCATTAACTTATCGTATTCTTCTTGAGAACCAACAATGATTCTTTCGTAATCACGTAAGCCTGTTCCAGAAGGAATTAAGTGTCCAACGATAACGTTTTCTTTCAATCCTAATAAATTATCACGTTTACCAGCAATTGCTGCTTCGTTTAATACTTTAGTAGTCTCTTGGAAAGATGCCGCAGAAATGAATGATTTAGTACCTAAAGATGCTCTGGTTATACCTTGCAACATTGGGCTTGCAGTAGCTGCTCTTGCTTCTCTTGCACTAACTAATTTTAAATCTTTACGTTTTAACTGAGAATTTTCATCGCGTAATTTACGTACAGATAAAATCTGACCTTCTTTTAAAACTGTAGAATCACCTGCATCTTCAACAACCATTTTATCATAGATATCATCATTCTCAATCGCGAAATCGAATCTATCAACAGCTTGTTTTTCTAAGAAACTTGTATCACCTGCATCCTCAATTAATACTTTCTGCATCATTTGGTGAACGATGGTTTCAAAGTGTTTATCGTTGATTTTTACACCTTGTAAACGGTAAACTTCTTGTATACCATTTACCAAGTATTCTTGTACAGCAGCGGGACCTTTGATTGATAGGATATCTCCAGGAGAAATAGCTCCATCAGATAAAGGCATACCAGCTTTCACAAAGTCATTATCTTGTACCAAGATATGCTTTGAAAGCGGAACTAAGTATTTCTTTATTTGTCCGTCTCTTGATTCGATAGTTGCTTCACGATTACCACGTTTAATACCGCCTAAAGTTACCACTCCATCAATTTCAGTTACAACAGCAGGATTAGAAGGATTTCTAGCTTCAAATAATTCTGTTACCCTTGGTAAACCACCTGTAATATCTCTTGTTTTTCCAGTTGTACGAGGGATTTTAACTAAAATTTCTCCCATTTTAATCTCATCGCCTTCATCAACCGAAACGTGAGCACCCACCGGAACGTTATATTCTCTGATAGAACCTCCTTTTTTGTCAACAACTTTAACAACAGGGTTTTTAGTTTTATCTCTTGTATCAATAATTACTTTTTCTCTGTGACCAGTTTGCTCATCAGACTCCTCACGGAAAGTAACACCTTCAATTACAGATTCAAATTCAATCTTACCTGTAAATTCTGAAATAATAACAGCATTATATGGATCCCAAGAACAAATTTTATCTCCTTTAGTTACTTTATCTCCCTCTTTTACAAAAAGGAAAGCACCATAAGGAATATTATTTGTCATGATGATTCTTCCAGAATTGGCATCAGTAATTTTAAATTCTCCTGAACGACCTAGAACTACTTCTGTAGCTCCATCTTCTGTTGTCTTGGTAACAGTTCTCAAATTTTCAAATTCAATGATACCATCAAATTTGGCATTTATTTGCGATTCTGCAGCAATGTTAGATGCAGTACCACCCACGTGGAATGTACGTAAAGTTAACTGTGTACCTGGTTCTCCGATAGACTGAGCTGCAATTACACCAACCGCTTCTCCCATTTGAACTGGTTTACCAGAAGCTAAGTTACGTCCATAGCATAATGCACAAACACCTCTAGTTGCTTCGCAAGTTAATACAGAGCGAATTTCAATTCCTTCTAGTGGAGATTCTTCGATTCTTTTAGCAATCTCTTCGGTAATATCTTGATCAGCTTTAACGTATAATTCGTTAGTAACTGGATCATAAACATCATGTAATGAAGTACGACCTAAAATTCTATCATATAATGGTTCAACAATGTCTTCTTGATCTTTTAAAGCTGTAGTAAACATTCCTCTTAAAGTACCACAATCATGATGTTTAATTACCATATCTTGTGCCACATCATGTAAACGACGTGTTAAATACCCAGCATCTGCAGTTTTTAAAGCTGTATCCGCCAAACCTTTACGAGCACCGTGGGTAGAAATAAAGTATTCTAAAACCGATAAACCTTCCTTAAAGTTAGAAAGAATTGGATTTTCGATAATCTCTCCACCTGAACCAGATTTTTGAGGTTTCGCCATCAATCCCCTCATTCCGCATAACTGACGAATTTGCTCTTTAGAACCACGAGCTCCAGAATCCAACATCATGTAAACTGAGTTAAATCCTTGATTATCATTAGTTAACTGCGTCATTACATGAGAAGTTAATCTATTGTTAATACGTGTCCAAATATCAATAATTTGATTGTAACGCTCATTATTAGTAATGAAACCTAAGTTATAGTTATTCATTACGTCTGCAACTTCATTTCGAGCTTGCTCTAATAATGTATGTTTTTCATCAGGAATATTTAAATCTTTCAAGTTGAAAGATAAACCTCCTCTAAATGCTGATTGGAAACCTAAGGTTTTAATTTCATCTAAGAAATCGGCTGCACCAGCCATACCAGTTACTTTTACTACTTCACCAATAATATCACGTAATGATTTTTTAGTTAAAAGTTCATTTATATATCCAACTTCTTTTGGTACTACTTCATTAAATAATACTCTTCCAACAGTTGTATCGATAATTTTCTCTACTAAAACACCGTTTTCTTTGATGTGTGCTTTCACTTTAATAAAAGCATGTAAATCAATTCTCTTTTCGTTGTAAGCTATATTAACTTCTTCTGAAGAATAAAAAGTTTGACCTTCTCCTTTTATAATGTGACCTTCTTCAGTTTTACGGCCTTTGGTCATATAATAAAGACCCAAAACCATATCCTGAGATGGCACTGTTACTGGAGTTCCGTTAGCCGGATTTAAAATATTATGTGAAGCTAACATCAAGATTTGGGCTTCCAAAACCGCAGCATTACCTAGTGGTACGTGAACTGCCATCTGGTCACCATCAAAATCGGCGTTAAATGCTGTACACACTAAAGGATGTAATTGGATTGCTTTTCCTTCAATTAATTTTGGTTGGAAAGCTTGAATACCCAATCTGTGTAATGTTGGTGCTCTGTTTAAAAGAATTGGATGTCCTTTTAATACATTCTCCAAAATATCCCAAACTAATGGATCTTTTCTGTCCACAATTTTCTTTGCGGATTTTACCGTTTTTACTACTCCACGCTCAATCATTTTACGAATGATAAATGGTTTGAATAATTCGGCAGCCATATCTTTAGGTAAACCACACTCATGTAATTTCAAAGTTGGTCCTACAACAATTACAGAACGTCCAGAATAATCCACACGTTTACCTAATAAGTTTTGACGGAAACGACCTTGTTTACCTTTTAAAATATCTGATAATGATTTTAAAGCTCTGTTACCTTCAGTTTTAACAGCATTCACTTTACGTGAATTGTCAAATAATGAATCAACAGCTTCCTGTAACATACGTTTTTCATTACGTAAAATTACTTCTGGAGCTTTAATTTCCATTAATCTTTTTAAACGATTATTACGGATAATTACTCTTCTGTAAAGATCATTTAAATCTGATGTTGCAAAACGACCTCCTTCTAAAGGAACTAACGGACGTAATTCCGGTGGAATCACAGGAACAATTTTAACAATCATCCACTCTGGGTTGTTCTCTATTCGAGTTTTTGCATCACGGAAAGCCTCAACAACTTGTAGGCGTTTTAAAGCTTCATTTTTACGTTGTTGTGAAGTTTCGTTAGCTGCCTGATGACGTAAATCGTAAGATTGTTGATCTAAATTCAATCTTTTTAATAAATCTTCTAACGCTTCAGCACCCATTTTGGCGATGAATTTATTAGGATCTTTATCATCAAGATATTGATTATCTTTAGGTAACTTATCTAAAATATCTAGGTATTCTTCCTCTGTTAAGAAATCCATGTAACTGATTCCCTCGTCGGTCATCATACCAGACTGGATTACTACATATCTTTCGTAATAGATAATTAAATCTAATCTTTTTGTTGGTAAACCTAAAAGGTAACCAATTTTGTTAGGTAAAGATCTAAAATACCAGATGTGCGCAACAGGAACCACCAAGTTGATGTGTCCCATACGCTCACGACGTACTTTTTTCTCAGTAACCTCAACACCACAACGATCACAAACAATTCCTTTGTAACGGATTCTTTTGTATTTACCGCAATGACATTCGTAATCTTTAACCGGACCAAAGATTCTTTCACAGAATAAACCATCACGTTCAGGCTTATAAGTTCTATAATTAATGGTTTCCGGCTTTAACACTTCTCCACTTGATCTTTCCAAAATTGCTTCTGGAGAAGATAAACTGATGGTTATTGAAGTGAAATTACTTTTTATTTTACTATCCTTTTTGTAAGACATATTCTTTCTTTAAGTTGAAAGTTAAAAGTTGTAAGTTGTAAGTGATAAGTAAAACCTATAACCTACAACTTATAACTTAAAACTAGTCTAATGTAATATCTAATCCTAATCCTCTCAGTTCATGAACCAATACATTGAAAGATTCTGGAACACCTGGAGTTGGTAAGTTTTCGCCTTTTACGATAGCTTCGTAAGTTTTAGCTCTTCCTACAACATCATCAGATTTAACAGTTAAGATTTCTTGTAAGATGTTTGATGCACCAAATGCTTCTAATGCCCAAACCTCCATCTCACCAAAACGTTGACCACCAAATTGTGCTTTACCACCTAATGGTTGTTGTGTAATTAATGAATACGGTCCGATAGAACGAGCATGCATTTTATCATCAACCATGTGACCTAATTTCAGCATATAAATAATACCTACAGTGGTATGTTGATCAAAACGCTCACCTGTTAATCCGTTGTATAAATATGTTCTTCCAGATTCTGGTACACCAGCCTGTTTAACATATGCCTCAACTTCATCATGAGATGCGCCATCAAAAATTGGAGTTGCAAATTTTAACCCTAATTCTTTACCAGCCCAACCTAAAACAGTTTCGTAAATCTGTCCTAAGTTCATACGAGAAGGTACACCTAATGGATTAAGAACGATATCAACTGGGGTTCCATCTGCTAAGAAAGGCATATCCTCGTCTCTTACAATACGAGCAACAATTCCTTTGTTACCATGACGGCCAGCCATTTTATCACCAACTTTTAATTTACGCTTTTTTGCAACATAAACCTTTGCCATTTGCACAATACCTGAAGGTAATTCATCACCCACACTAATTGCAAATTTATCTCTTCGATATGCTCCTAATTCTTCATTAGTTTTGATACCAAAATTGTGTAATAAGATTTTAATAAGATCATTTTTATCATCATCAGTAGTCCATTTTGTTGGGTTAATGTGATTATAATCTAATTCCATTAATATCTTTTGAGTGAATTTTACACCCTTAGCTATTAATAATTCTTTGTACACATTGAAAACACCTTGTGATGTTTTACCGTTAACAATCGTAAACATTTTATCAACTAAACTTTCTCTAAGCTCTCTTACGGCTTTTTCATGTTTAGCATCTAGTTTTTCAATTAGCGCTTTCTCTTCGGCTTTAGAAGTCTTCTTAGCTCTAGAGAACAATTTTGTATCGATAACAACACCTTTAATTGATGGTGGAGTTTTCAATGAAGCATCTTTAACATCACCAGCTTTATCACCAAAGATTGCTCTTAGTAATTTTTCTTCTGGAGATGGATCTGATTCTCCTTTTGGAGTAATCTTACCAATTAAGATATCACCTTCTTGTACATCTGCACCAACGCGGATAATTCCATGTTCGTCCAAATCTTTAGTAGCTTCCTCAGAAACGTTAGGAATATCTGGTGTTAATTCTTCTTCTCCTCTTTTTGTATCTCTAACTTCTAATTCAAATTCTTCAATATGCAATGAAGTGAAAATATCTTGAGAAACTACTCTTTCAGATATAACAATTGCATCCTCAAAGTTGTATCCTTGCCAAGGCATGAATGCTACTTTTAAGTTGATACCTAATGCTAATTCTCCGTCTTGTGTAGCATATCCTTCACAAAGAACTTGTCCTTTTTCAACTTTCTGACCTTTCTTAACAATTGGTTTTAAGTTGATACAAGTGCTCTGGTTGGTTTTCTTAAACTTAATTAAGTTATAACTCCTTGACTCGCCATCAAATGAAACTAATCTATCATCATCATTTCTTTCATATTTGATGGTAATTTTATTAGCATCAACATATTCAACGACACCGTTTCCTTCTGCATTAATTAAGGTTCTAGAATCACGAGCAACTCTTCCTTCTAATCCAGTTCCAACAATTGGAGCTTGTGGACGCAACAAAGGAACAGCCTGACGTTGCATGTTTGAGCCCATTAAGGCTCTATTCGCATCATCATGTTCTAAGAAAGGAATTAAAGATGCTGCAATTGAAGTAATTTGGTTTGGAGCAATATCAATATAATCTAACTTTTCAGGATCGATTACAGGGAAGTCACCTTCATATCTTGCTTTAACTTTATCATCTTCAAAAACACCCTTATCACTATATTGAGCATTTGCTTGCGCAATGGTCATTCCGTCTTCATCCTCAGCAGATAAATAAGTAACTGGCTGATCTACAACAACTACACCGTCATTAACTTTACGGTATGGAGTTTCAATAAAACCTAAGTTATTAATCTTCGCATGAACACAAAGAGAAGAAATCAAACCAATATTTGGTCCCTCTGGAGTTTCAATAGTACACAACCTACCGTAGTGAGTGTAGTGAACGTCACGAACCTCAAAACCAGCTCGTTCTCTTGATAAACCACCTGGACCTAAAGCTGACAAACGACGTTTGTGTGTAATCTCTGCTAATGGATTTGTTTGATCCATAAATTGAGATAACTGGTTAGTTCCGAAGAAAGAATTAATTACAGAAGATAAAGTACGGGCATTAATTAAATCTGTTGGCGTAAATACCTCGTTGTCACGGATATTCATACGTTCACGAATTGTTCTAGCCATACGAGCTAAACCAACACCAAACTGAGCGTATAATTGCTCACCAACAGTTCTTACCCTTCTATTTGATAAGTGATCAATATCATCAACATCCTCTTTAGAGTTAATTAATTTAATCAAGTATTTTACAATCGCAATAATATCTAGCTTTGTTAAAACCTTAGTTTCAACAGGAGTATCCATTTTTAATTTACGATTGATTCTATAACGACCTACGTCTCCTAAATCATAACGCTTATCAGAAAAGAATAAACGATCAATTATACCACGAGCAGTTTCCTCATCAGGTGGTTCGGCGTTACGTAATTGTCTATAAATATGTTCTACCGCTTCTTTTGCAGAATTGGAAGTATCTTTTTGTAATGTATTGTAAATGATTGTATAATCACCAGTGTTGCCATCTTCTTTAGAAAGGATTAACGATTTAACTCCTGCATCAACAATCATATCAATATGATCATCTTCTAAAATGGTTTCACGTTCTAAAATAATTTCATTACGAGGGATAGAAACTACTTCTCCAGTATCCTCATCAACAAAATCTTCTACCCAAGTTTTTAAAACTCTGGCGGCTAATTTACGACCAACATATTTTTTTAATCCAGATTTGCTGACTTTAACTTCATCAGCTAAGTCAAATAATTCTAGAATATCTTTGTCAGAATCATAACCAATTGCTCTTAACAATGTAGTTACTGGGAACTTTTTCTTACGATCGATGTAAGCATACATGACGTTGTTAACATCAGTTGCAAATTCTATCCATGAACCTTTGAAAGGAATAACACGAGCAGAATAAAGCTTACTACCATTTGTATGACGACTAACGCCGAAGAATACACCTGGGGATCTGTGTAACTGAGATACAATAACACGTTCAGCACCATTGATAACGAAAGTACCTTTTGGAGTCATATAAGGGATAGTTCCCAAATAAACATCCTGTACGATAGTTTCAAAATCCTCATGCTCTTCATCATTACATGATAAGCGAAGTTTTGCTTTTAAAGGTACGCTGTAAGTTAATCCACGCTCTATACATTCTTGTATGTCATAACGAGGTGGATCGATAAAGTAATCCAGAAATTCGAGAACAAAAATGTTTCTTGAATCAGAAATCGGGAAGTTTTCAGCAAAAACCTGAAATAAACCTTCTGTATGACGGTTATCTGAAGTTGTTTCAAGCTGAAAGAATTCCTTGAACGATTGGATTTGTACATCCAGAAAATCAGGATAATCTAACACATGCTTACTTTGAGCAAAGTTAATCCTTTGATTGCTTTTGTTTGCCAAGGGTCTTAAATTTTAGTTAAACCGAAAATTCGATTAAAAAAACTGAATCTATATTCAGTATGGTTTTGGTGATATACACCAAAAGCCGTAAACTCCTTCCGCTTTTTTGCGAAGGAGTTTATGGCTATTTTTTTATTGAGGGTAATAAATTACTTGATCTCAACAACAGCTCCAGCTTCTTCAAGCTGCTTCTTTAAAGCTTCTGCTTCATCTTTAGTAACACCAGCTTTTAATTCTTTTGGTGCACCATCAACTAAATCTTTAGCTTCTTTTAGTCCAAGACCAGTTAAGTCTTTTACTAATTTAACTACTGCTAGTTTAGAACCACCAGCTTCTTTTAAGATTACATCAAAAGATGTTTTTTCTTCTGCAGCAGCAACTTCGCCACCAGCAGCAGGACCAGCAACAGCAACTGCAGCAGCAGCTGGTTCGATACCGTACTCATCTTTTAAGATTTGAGCTAACTCATTAACTTCTTTAACAGTTAAGTTTACTAATTGTTCAGCAAACGATTTTAAATCCGCCATTATATTTAATTTTTAATTTTTTACAAATAATTTAATTTCAAACTTAAGGTGTTTGAATTAACCTTCTCTTTCTTGTAAAGTTTTGACAATACCTGCCAATTTGTTTCCGCCAGACTGTAATGCTGAAATAACATTTTTAGCTGGAGATTGTAATAATCCAATGATTTCGCCAATAAGTTCTTCTCTTGATTTAAGATTTACTAACGCCTCTAATTGGTTATCGCCTATAAACACAGCTGAATCTACATAAGCTGCTTTTAAAACTGGTTTTTCTTCCTTCCCTTTTCTCAACTCTTTAATTAGCTTAGCCGGAGCATTAGCGTTAGTTGAAAACATAATTGAAGATGAACCTTTAAGAATTTCAAATAAAGGAGACACATCGCCATCTAATTGCTCTAAAGCTTTTTTGATAAGCGTGTTTTTTACAACCTGCATCCCTATTTCTTTCTCAAAACATTTACGGCGAATATTATTGATTTTTGCAACCGATAAGCTAGAAGTATCAGTAATATAAAAATTACCATATTCTTTCATCTTCTCGGTTAAAGCAGAAACAACTTCTTGTTTTTCTTCTTTTCTCATAATATTAAATTCCCGCTACTGATTTAGTTTCAATATTTATCCCTGGAGACATTGTAGAAGAGATATTAATACTCTTAAAATATGTTCCTTTTGCAGCTGATGGTTTCAATCTAGAAATAGTCTGAAGAACCTCCAAAGCATTTTCATAAATCTTATCAGATGGGAAAGATACTTTACCTATTGAGCAATGAATGATACCTGTTTTATCAACTTTAAAGTCGATTTTACCACCCTTAACATCAGTTACTGCTTGTCCCACATTCATGGTTACAGTTCCTGATTTAGGATTAGGCATCAAATTACGAGGACCTAAGATACGACCTAATTTACCAACTTTAGCCATACAGCTAGGTGTAGTAACGATAATGTCGACATCTGTCCAGCCACCCTCAATCTTAGCTATATACTCGTCCAAACCTACGAAATCAGCTCCTGCCGCTTTTGCTTCTTCTTCCTTATCAGGAGTTACTAAAGCTAAAACTCGAACTGTTTTACCGGTACCATGTGGTAAAGTTGCAATACCACGAACCATTTGATTGGCTTTACGTGGGTCCACTCCTAAACGAACATCAATATCTACTGATGAATCAAATTTAGTGGTGGTAATGTCTTTTACCAAGGCAGCTGCATCTTTTAAAGAATAAGCTTTACCGTCTTCAAGTTTGGAAAGTGCCGTCTTTTGATTTTTTGTTAATCTTGCCACTTGTCTTTTACTTAATGTGTTAATTAATTATTCCAGGGTGCGTCACCTGTAACGTTTATTCCCATACTGCGGGCTGTGCCTGCAACCATCTTCATTGCTGATTCTACTGTGAAAGCATTCAAATCCGACATTTTATCTTTTGCGATAACTTCTACTTGATCCCAAGAAATCTTGGCAACTTTTTTTCGGTTAGATTCCGCTGATCCACTTTTGATGTTTGCTGTTTCCATTAACTGGATTGCAACCGGTGGATTTTTAATGATAAATTCGAAAGATTTGTCTGCGTAAACAGTAATTACAACAGGAAGTACTTTACCTGCCTTCTCCTGGGTACGAGCATTAAACTGCTTACAAAATTCCATAATGTTCACACCTTTTGCTCCTAATGCAGGACCAACTGGTGGTGATGGATTTGCCGCCCCCCCTTTGATTTGTAATTTGATTAACGCACTGACTTCTTTTGCCATTTTTTATTTATTTATTTCTCAACGTTAATAATGTGGAAGCATTTGTAACATTTAAGGTTTTTAATGAGATTTAAGACTAAAGACACAGGATTAAAGACTATTAATCTTCTTCATTGCTACTAAATTCTTGCTACTCTATTTATTCTTTTTCAACTTGCATATAATTAAGTTCTAATGGGGTTCTACGCCCAAAAATCTTAACCATAACTTTTAATTTCTTCTTGTCTTCGTTAACTTCCTCAATCACACCTGAGAAACCATTGAAAGGACCATCCATTACTTTAATGTTTTCACCAACATAGAAAGGAACATTCATCATCTCTCCTTGCTCGGCCATTTCATCAACCTTACCTAATATTCTATTTACTTCGGCTGGTCTTAATGGCACTGCGTTACCGCTTTTATCTCCTAAAAACCCAATTACGCTATTAATAGACTTTATGATTTGTTCTAATTCTGCATTTAAAGCAGTTTCAATTAAAACATATCCTGGGTAAAAATTTCTTTCCTTGGCAATTTTTTTACCGTCTTTCATTTGGTAATATTTTTCCATAGGAATTAAAACCTGTGGAACCAAATGAGTTAAGCCTAAACGACTTATTTCCGCATCGATATATTGCTTAACCTTTTTCTCTTTACCACTTACTGCCCTAACAACATACCATTTTAACTGATCACTCATTGTTTATATATTATGCAAATGATTTATACATTAACTTTAATAAGTTGCCAGCAGATTCATCCATTGCTAAAATGATCAAAGCAATGATCAGGGAAGCAACTAATGTAATTACTGCACTATTCTGAAGCTCACTCCAAGTTGGCCAAGTAACCTTTTCGGTTAACTCTATATAAGACTCTTTAATATATTCTGCAATACCAGCCATTCTTATTATCTCGTTAGCACGGGAACAAGGATTCGAACCCTGATCAAAGGTTTTGGAGACCTCTATTCTACCGTTGAACTATTCCCGTTTTTAAATCTTTTCAGATTATAATTTTGTTTTTAGATAAAAAGTACTTAGGAAGTATTTCCTAAGTACTTTTTATTTTGAAGACACTCTAAAAGTATCTTGTTAGTTATGCTACAATTTCAGTTACCTGACCAGCACCTACAGTTCTACCACCTTCACGGATAGCGAAACGTAAACCTTTTTCCATTGCAATTGCATTGATCAATTTTACATTGATAGTAACGTTATCGCCTGGCATAACCATTTCAACACCTTCTTGTAAGGTGATTTCTCCAGTTACATCTGTAGTTCTGAAATAGAATTGTGGACGATATTTGTTAAAGAATGGAGTATGACGGCCACCTTCTGCTTTTGATAATACATAAACTTCGGCTTTGAAATCAGTATGAGGAGTTACAGAACCTGGCTTGCAGATAACCATACCACGACGGATATCAGTTTTCTCAATACCACGTAATAATAAACCTACGTTATCACCAGCTTCACCTCTATCTAATATTTTACGGAACATCTCAACACCTGTAACAACAGATTTTAAGTTTTCTGCACCCATACCTAAAATATCAACACCTTCTCCAGAGTTTATAATTCCTCTTTCTATACGACCTGTAGCAACAGTACCACGACCTGTAATTGAGAAAACATCTTCAACTGGCATTAAGAAAGGAAGTTCAGTTAAACGTGGAGGAATTGGAATGTAACTATCAACAGCATCCATTAATTCCATAATTTTTCCAACCCATTTTTCATCACCATTTAAACCTCCTAAAGCAGATCCTTGGATAACTGGAATATCGTCTCCTGGGAAATCATAAAATGATAGTAATTCACGAATTTCCATTTCCACTAATTCTAATAATTCTGGATCATCAACCATATCCACTTTATTCATGAATACAACTAATGATGGAACACCTACTTGACGAGCCAATAAGATGTGCTCACGAGTTTGCGGCATTGGACCATCTGTAGAAGCAACAACAATAATAGCACCATCCATTTGAGCAGCACCAGTAACCATGTTCTTTACATAATCCGCGTGACCTGGACAGTCAACGTGTGCGTAGTGACGGTTAGCGGTTGAATACTCAACGTGAGCTGTGTTAATAGTGATTCCTCTTTCTTTTTCTTCTGGAGCAGAGTCAATAGAAGCAAATGAACGAGCTTCTGAGAAACCAGCATCAGCTAAAACTTTAGTGATAGCTGCAGTTAATGTAGTTTTACCGTGGTCAACGTGACCGATTGTACCGATATTAAGGTGTGGTTTACTACGGTCAAATTTTTCTTTTGCCATGATTTTATACTTATTACTAGGTTAATTTTTATTTTTATTCTAACTAATGCCCTTTTGAGCCAAAGATGGGACTTGAACCCACGACCTCTTCCTTACCAAGGAAGTGCTCTACCGCTGAGCTACTTCGGCTTATTTTTAGTTCATCAAATTCAATAATAAAATAGCTCGTTAGTAAACTAAGAACCATTAAAAGATTTTTTAAACTATAAAATTGCTCTTTTAAGGAGCTCAAATGAGCGAAAGACGAGGTTCGAACTCGCGACCTATAGCTTGGAAGGCTATCGCTCTACCAACTGAGCTACTTTCGCATTCTTTTAATGTTGAATAAGAGAATAATAAATGATAGAATAAAAGACTCAATCATTAAAAATTCAAACTTCCATCATTACTAAAGTGGGGGGAGAAGGATTCGAACCTTCGAAACCGAAGTAACGGATTTACAGTCCGTCCCATTTGACCGCTCTGGAATCCCCCCATCTTCAAACAAAGCATTTTGCTCTATTTAAGAGCCTCCTATCGGGATCGAACCAATGACCTACTGATTACAAGTCAGTTGCTCTACCAGCTGAGCTAAGGAGGCTTTTATTATCTTATTTCAATGCCCTCTATAATTCCTATGAATTTATGACCTTACTGATTATCCCGATTCTCGGGACTCTATCAGCTGAGCTAAGGAGGCTTTTACTATCTTATTTCAATACCCCTCATAATATCCATTGATGTTATGACCTTACTGATTATCCCGAAGTATCGGGACTATACCAGCTGAGCTGAGGAGGCTTTTTTATGAAATTAAAGAACTTCTTTATAAGTCCCTTTTAGCTCTTTTGCCTAAGGGACTGCAAAACTACGAAAATTAACAATCGAACAAAATTTATTTCAAAAAAAAATCAATGAATTTTTAAGTCATTGATTTTTAATAATAAGAGTTGATAAACAAATTAATAATTTAAATGGCAACTTGTTGATTTGCCAGCTCTTTATGTTTACTCTCATGCGAGCGTACTTTATCTTTATGTTTGGTAATTTGTTTTCTTAAACACTCAATACATAAGTCTGTAGCTTCTTCGAATGATTTACATTCTTCTTTTGCAAACAATGTACTTCCAGGAATCATCAATTTAATTTCTGAAGTTTTATTAGTTTCCTCAGATATGTTTCCCAGTTTAAGATAAACTTCTCCGCTAATAATTTGATCATAGAATTGATCTAATTTATTAACCTTTTTCTGAATAAATGCCAACAATTTTTTATCGGCAGTAAAGTGGATTGCTTGAATTCCAATTTTCATTTTTCCTCCTTTTTTTAAGCTTTTGGATGAGCTTGTTTGTAAATTGATTTTAATCTTTCTATTGAGTTATGGGTATAAACTTGCGTAGCTGCAAGATTTGAATGCCCTAGTAAATCCTTTATTGCATTAATATCAGCTCCTTTGTTAAGAAGCGCAGTAGCAAAAGAATGCCTTAAAATATGAGGGCTTCTTTTATTCTGGGTTGAAACATAAGAGAGATATTTATAAACTAATCTATAAATAAATTTTGAATATACTTCTGAACCAGTATTGGTAACAATTAAGGATTTAGTTTCACTTAAAAAATTTTGTTCTACTCTCGTATTTAAATACTGGCTCAATAGATTTATTAAAGAAACAGGAATAGGAATAATTCTTTCTTTATTCCTTTTACCTAAAACTTTAATGGTATTTTCTTTTGGATGATAGTCGTTTATTTTGAGGCCTATAAGTTCACTTAGTCTTATACCAGTTCCAAAAAACAATTCTATTACTAATTTATCTCTTAAACCAGCAAAAGAATTCTCAAAAAAATTAGTGTCTAACAGTTGGGTTAATTTTACTTCAGAAATAAAGGTTGGTAATTTTTTGGCAACTTTTGGGACTTTGATTTTAGTTACTGGATTTTCCTCAATCAAGTTTTCTTTCAATAAAAATTTATAAAAAGACCTCAATGCGGAGATTTTTCTATTGATAGATCTTGGGTCTATTTCATCATCCATTAAACTTACCATCCAAGCTCTAATAGCATGATGATTTGTTTCTAGAAGATTTGTTTCTATTGAAGTTAAGAATTGAGAATATTGTTGCAAATCATTTTGATAAGCAATTAAGGTATGTTTGGAATACCTTTTTTCATATTGTAGGTAATTAAAAAACCGCTCTAAAAACATAAAACTATCTGCACATTCACTAAAAGTGAATATACAAATAGTTTATATATTGAAAGAAAAAATAATCTAAAAAGATTATGCTTCTTTGTTCATACCTTCTACGTAAACTGCGTGTTTTACTTCCATTCTTCTAGCTACAGATTTTTTTTCATAAGCTTGACGACTACGAAGTTCTCTTAACACACCTGTTTTCTCGAATTTCTTTTTAAAGCGTTTTAATGCTCTGTCAATTGATTCGCCATCTTTTACATTGATAATGATCATTTGTTAAATACCACCTTTCTATCCCTTTTAATATTCTGTTAGGGCTGTAAAGATAAAAATAATATTTAAAGCATAAAACACAATTATGGTTAAATTAATATCTTATAAATATAACTCTTTGATTTTAAAACCCTGTTTTTTGATTTGGCTCAATATTTGTAAAATTAATTTACAAGAAAATGTTAAATCTTAAATAAAAAAAATCATGAAAAGCAACTTTTTTACCAAATCAATTAAACATTTAATAATGTTTACATTAGGATTATTCTCAACCTTATATACTTTTGCACAGGACGCTCCTGCCAAAGTTGATGTAAGTATAGATGCTGGGGGAGCAACACAATGGTATGGGCAACCATGGGTTTGGGCAATAGGTGTTGCTATATTTATACTCGTTTTAGTTATTGTAACTAGAAGTAACAAAAGCTCGGAAGCATAATTATCAACAAAAATTTTTAAAAAAAGTCACCTTTTTAACAGCGTGACTTTTTTTTGTAATAATTATTAATACCTTAATTTATCCTAAAATTTCTCTGGCAATTACAACTTTCTGAATTTCACTTGTCCCCTCGCCAATTGTACATAGTTTGCTATCTCTATAAAATTTTTCGACAGGGAAATCTTTGGTATAACCATAACCTCCAAATATTTGAATGGCTTCTGTTGCTGCTTTAACACAAACTTCAGATGCAAAATATTTAGCCATTGCAGACTGTTTAGTCATCTTTACACCTCTATTTTTCATATCGGCAGCTTGATAAATTAATAATTCTGAAGCTTCTATTTCTGTAGCTAAATCTGCTAATTTAAAAGCTATGGCTTGGAAACTAGAAATTGGCTGCCCAAATTGATGGCGTTCTTTAGAATAAGCCAAAGCTGCTTCATAAGCTCCTTTGGCAATCCCCAAAGATAGGGCTGCAATAGATATTCTACCTCCATCTAATATTTTCATAGCTTGTTTAAAGCCTTCGCCTTGATGGCCTAAAAGATTTTCTTTAGGCACTTTTACATTGTCAAAAATAAGTTCTGTAGTTTCAGAAGCCCTCATTCCCAATTTATTTTCTTTCTTTCCGGCAGAAAATCCAGCTGTTCCTTTTTCAATTACAATTGCAGAAATACCCTTAGAATCACCCTTTTCTCCGGTACGTACCATAATTACGGCAATATCTCCAGACTTACCGTGGGTAATCCAGTTTTTAGAACCATTAACAATGTAATGATCCCCTTCTAAAACTGCGGTAGTATTCATACCTAAAGCATCAGAGCCTGTATTTGCCTCAGTTAATCCCCAAGCGCCAATCCATTCTGCAGTGGCTAATTTAGGCAACCATTTTCTTTTTTGCTCTTCGTTACCAAAAGTCATGATATGACCTGTACATAAAGAGTTGTGTGCCGCAACTGATAAACCAATTGATCCACAAACTTTAGCAATTTCTTCTATTACTTTTACGTATTCAAAGTAACCTAAACCAGAACCGCCATATTCTTCCGGCACTAAAACTCCCATTAAACCCAATTCTCCTAGTTTTTTAAACAGTTCTACCGGAAAAATTTGTGCTTCATCCCACTCCATTACATGTGGTTTGATATGTTTATGAGTAAAGTCTTTTACCATTTGTGCAATCATGGTTTGACTTTCTGATTGTGTGAAATTGTATCCTAATTCTAATTTATTTTCGGTCATAAAATATTTGGTTAACCCTCAAAATACCTATTAATTAGGCAATTGTTTGTATTAATTTTATGCAAGAATTAAAGCTGATTTGGTTTTTAGTCTAAATATTTAGCGCATATTATTTAAAGCCAAACTATTGATAGCTAGCAAGCGAGAAATTATTTTTAGAATATTTTCGTAATCTTTCTTTTCCGTTTAAAAAATCGAGACTTATTAAAAAAGAATAGCCAGCAATTTCTCCTTTCATTTTTTTAATGAGCAATGACGTTGCTTCAACAGTGCCGCCTGTTGCTAATAAATCATCATGGATTAAAATTTTAGAACCAGGCTCAAATGCATCTTCATGGATTTCAATTATTGCCGATCCATATTCTAAATCATAACTTTGTTGAATTGTTTTAAAAGGTAATTTACCTGATTTTCTTATTGGAATAAAAGGTTTGTTTAACTTATTTGCAAGCATTAATCCGAATAAAAAACCTCTGCTTTCTATACCGGCAATAGCATCAAATTCTAAGTCTTTTACTTGTAAAACAAATTCAGAAACTATATCACTACATAGTTTCTGATTCTTTAATATGGGCGTAATATCCTTGAAAATTATTCCAGGCTTAGGGAAATCCTGAATATCTCTGATAACTTTTTTGATTTGATCTTCTAACATTAAAATTTTATATATGGTATTATTTTTTGAATTGTTTCGGCATTTAAAATTGCAATTTTACTTAAATCAGATTGGTTTTTATAATTTCCATGTTGCTTTCTGTAAGCAATAATTGCATTAGACTGCTTGTATGCTAAGTATGGAAAAGACTTCAATTGTTCAAAGGTACATTCGTTTATTTTTATTAAAACGATGTTTGAGTTATCGATTCTTATTTGATTTTTTATCTGCTCAAACTTTATAGAATCAATTCCGTAAACTTCTTTTAGCTGATTGATATGGTTAAATCCTCCTAACCTATTTTTATATTTTAAGATGCGAGATGCAAAAGATGGCCCAATCCCACTGATTGTTGTCAATGTTACAGAATCGGCAGAATTAATTTCTACCATTATATTCTCTTTAGCTTTTTTGGTATAGTTTGAATTTGGTGATGGGTAGACTGATATATTTGGACTTGTTGTTTCAGTAATTTGAATGTAGGGCTCCAATTCCTGAAACTTTTCAGCAGAAATCACAAACATTTTTTTAACATCAGCTTTGCTTCTAAATTTCCCGCCCTTAGCTTCGTAGCTTTTTATACTATTTGCTTGTTTTTCTGATAAACCGAGTTTCATCCAATTTTGAAGAGATAGATTGTTTGGATTGAAATTAAAAAGTTGGGCTTTTGGTTTTGCTAAATCAGAGGTTTCCTCATCATCATTAAAATGATTTTTATCTTTAAAACGCTCAATCTCTTTAATTTGAGGTTCAAGGTTTTCTACGGTTATTTTTATAGGCTGATAATTAAACTTTTCCCAAACATAAGGAGCAATCATTATGGTTGCTAATAATAAAAGGAATATGATTAAACCTCGCATTTCGCCAGGTGTAAACTCAAAATATCCTTTTATTTTTTTCTTCATACCTAAAGATAAAATCTTTGACTAATGTATTAAGAATACTATGAATTAGCGAGTTACGAAGTAAAAAAATTAATTTACCTAAATTTGAAATCGATGCGCTATTTTTACAATTAATAAAACCATTTGAGCTTAAAATTTACTTAATGAAGATTATTACCTCCGAAGAGTTTGCTAAGGCTACAAAATTGAATAAATTAAGGATGCCCGGACTTGCTTCATTATTGATGGAAATAATGAAAATTAACGACATCAATGATACTTTTGAAGCTGCTGAAAATTTTAAAGGTGTTGAATTTGTTGATGAAATATTAAGGCTTGTAGGCGTTAAAGTAGAAATCAGCGAAAGCGATTTAAAAAACATCCCAATAGAAGGCGCTTTTACTGCTATCGCAAATCATCCATATGGTGGTATTGAAGGATTAATTTTAATCAAGGTTTTATGTACCATAAGACCAGATGCAAAAGTAATGGCTAATTTCATCCTCAAAAAAATCCCTAACCTAAGTGATTTTTTTGTTGCAGTAAATCCATTTGAAAACGTAGAACATTCATCAAGCATAAGCGGGATAAAAACAACTTTAAGTTTATTAAAAACTGGAACACCAATTGGTATTTTCCCTGCCGGCGAAGTCTCTACTTATAAATTAGGCCAACAACAAATAACAGATAAACTATGGCATCCAGTAGTTGGTAAACTAATCAGCAAAGCGAAAGTACCAGTATTGCCTATTTATTTTCATGGAAATAATGGTTTATTATTTAATCTATTAGCTCTAATACACCCCACATTAAGAACAGCCAAATTACCTTCAGAATTATTTAATAAAAAAGGGCATACTATAACAGTAAGAATTGGAAAGCCAATTGCTTTTAATGATATCCCAGATAATACCAACAACACCAATCTGTTGGCTTATTTACGGGCAAAAACATATGCTTTAGGCGCTGGTTTAGAAAACGAAAGAAAGATTTTTAATCCCAGAAATCTATTTAAAGTTAATAAGCAACCAGAAGATTTGATTGAACCTATTCCTCAAGATTTGATTGAAAACGAGGTGGAAAATCTGCGGGAAAATTATTTGGTATGGACCGAAAAAAACTACGAGGTTTTTATAACCCCAACTATCCATATTACAAATATTATTAAAGAAATAGGGAGATTAAGAGAAATTACTTTTAGAGAGGTTGGCGAAGGAACCAATAAATCATCAGATTTAGATGCTTATGATATTTATTATAATCACCTTTTTATATGGGATGTTGAAGTAAAATTGATTGTTGGTGCATACCGTATTGGGAAAGGAGACGAGATTTTTTATAGCTACGGGAAAAAAGGTTTTTATACTTATGAGCTTTTTAAAATTAAACATCAGTTTTTTCCTGTTTTAAGACAAAGTTTAGAGTTAGGCAGATCTTGGATTAGAAAAGAATACCAACAACGTCCACTACCGTTATTTTTGTTGTGGAAAGGGATTTTAAAATATTTGATTGATAACCCAAAATACAAGTATTTAATTGGTCCAGTTTCTATCAGCAATGCATTTAGTAAGTTTTCTAAATCGCTAATTGTAAATTTTATTTACCGTAATCATTTTGATGCCGAGATGGCGCAAATGGTAAAACCACGTAAACAATTTAAGGTAGATTTTTCTAAAATTGATGCTGATATATTAACCGCAAGTAGCAGTTCTTTAAAAAATTTAGATAGCCTTATCGGAGAGATTGAAACATCGCATATCAAAGTTCCTGTTTTATTAAGGCAATATATCGCATTAAATGCAAAAATAATCTGCTTTAACATAGACCCTAAATTTTCTGATTGTTTAGATGGATTTTTAGTTTTAGACCTAGAAAGTGTACCAGCCGATATGTTGGAGAAATTGGGGAAGAATCTTTAATGTAGTTTGTTAGTTGGTTTGGTGGTTGGATTGTTAGTTGGTTAGATTGTTAGTTGGTTAGATTGTTTGGGAGATGATAAATGGAGAAGAATTATTATCTTATTCTTTTTGGTGTTGCTGGAAGCGGTAAAACTTCTATTGGTAAAATGCTTGCGGAGCAACTTGATATAGCGTTTATTGAAGGCGACGATTTGCATCCACAACAAAACATTGATAAAATGAAAAGTGGTATCGCCCTCAACGATGCTGACCGAATACCTTGGTTAAACATCATTAAAGAAAAAATCTCGACCAGAATTAAAGAAAAAGAAGATTTTTTGTTGAGTTGTTCTGCCTTAAAGGTTTCTTACCGAAATATTTTAAGAGAAGCGGGAAATGTTAAATTTCTTTTTTTAAAAGTTGATGAAAAGGAAATTACCGAAAGGCTAAAATTTAGAGAAGGGCATTTTATGCCAAGTTCTTTATTGCACAGTCAGCTACAAACCTTAGAAGCGCCAAATATCAAAGAAAAGGATATCCTAAACATTGATGCTTCTAAATCTCCGGAAGATATCATTAAGCATATTACAACTGTATTTAATATCCTAAAAAAATAATTTAAATTTTTGTAATAATTCTCCGTCCTGAGTTACTTATTATCAAAATTATTTAAATGAAAACAAACGCTCATTCTTCAGAAAAAGAAAATGCAAAAGGTTTAAATATTAATAAACCCGCTTACGCAATTATGACTGCTATTGGTGTGATATATCTTATTTTAAAAGATTGGTCAACCGCCTCAATAATGATTTCATTAGCATTGGTATTTGATCCTTTTGATGTTAGTATTAAATGGACAAATAGACCACTTTGGCAAAGGGCTTGGTTAATATTACACCTTATATTTAGCTTAAGTTTATTAACTTATTCTTTTATCGCTAAATAATTGGAAGAAAGCATTTTCCTAAAGCAAATTAATGATTGTAAAGGCTTAATCTTAAAATTGATTGGCCTGTATGCCTATTCAATTAATGATAGGAATGATCTTTATCAGGAAATACTTTTAAATGCCTGGAAAGGCATTAATAGCTTTAAGAGGAATTCTAAGTTTAGCACATGGCTTTATAAAGTTGCCTTAAACACCATTTTAACCTATAATAGAAACAATAAAAAGCCAATTTCCTACCATAGCGTAATGGAAGAATTGATTATACCTGTAGCACCACAATCAGAAACAAGAGAAGATGTACAACGTTTACACCAGGCCATAAGAAAATTAGCCGAAACAGATAGAGTAATTATTACACTCCATTTAGAAGGATATGAAAATCCTGAAATTGCCGATATTTTAGGTATCTCATCAAATTATATTGGCGTCAAAATTTTTAGAATTAAGAATCAATTACAAACCCTTTTAAAACAGATCTGATGGACTTACAAGAAATTTGGAAAGCAACTGAAGCTTCCTCCGAAAAACTTCCGGAGATCATCAGTATTAAGCAATTAAACAGCAAAGGCTTAAAGAATCCTTTAAAAAGAGCAAAAAAAACCATACTTAGCAACCTCATCTGGACAATTATTATTGCGCTTATCTACATTCCTGTTATTTACTATTATCGTTTTTGGCAAATTCAACTATTTATTGGCATAACCCTTATTTTTACTGCTTGGGGTGGTTATACCACATTTATACTTTTTAAATCTATAGATTCAAATGTGAGTGCCAATAATTTATTAAGTGAATTAAAAAGAGTTGTAACTACGCTAAATAAATGGATGGACGTCCAATCTAAGGTTGCATTGTTTATTTATCCCTTTAGTGCTACTGGAGGCTACTTTTTAGGTGGAGTGATAGGTTCTGGTAAAACAGTTGAAGAGTTATTAACCAAACCAATAATTATTTACGCACTAATCGTGTGTATTCTTATCCTTACACCATCATGCTATTATTTAGCTAAATGGATGTTTCGTTTCTCTTTTGGCAAGGTAATTAAGCAAATGGAAAAACTAATTGAAGAGTTAACGGAAACAAAATAGATTATATACTAATCTTTAGTTTAATTAGAGTTAATTAAAAACAAAGTTCGGATAGAAATATTGCTTTAAATAAAGCGTGTCCTTTATTTTTTGATCACCTTTTGTTTTAGCATCAGCTGCTAAAAATATTTTAGCCTCAATTATCCATTTAGACTGATCCAATCCTTTCTCTGGCAGTAAATTTTTTCCTTTTATATCTCCTCCAACGGGTAAAAATCCAACAGGCAAACCTGATGGAGAAATATATTGTATTTTAACTCGACCACTCTTTATATCATTGTTATTAAGGGAAAAACTATTACCAATTTTAGGAGCCAGTATAAACAAATTTGTTTGAGAAGTATTATAAGTTGTACGGGCGGTGAATACTTTGAAGTTACCTAATGATTGATATTGAAAATTACTATCAACATCCGAAAAGAGGGTGAAAATATTTTCACAATTTGAATTATTATCGCATATAGTAAGATTATCTTCTGAAAGCTCAATATCCTTTGACTTTTTACAAGCAAAAAAAGAGAAAATTGACAAAAGCATTATGCTAATAATAATTGATTGCTTGTTCATAAATGTTATTTTAAATAACTACGACGCATTAGAAATTTATGCTACAAAAATAATCATATTAAGTTTTATTAAATAAATAAGGGATTCCAAAATTGGAATCCCTTATTTAAAAAAATATTATTTATTTGATTATTACTTTACTGCACCAGGAGTAGTATAAGGTAAAGACTGTGGATCAAATGAAGCCCAACCTGCAGTCCAGTTTGTAGTTGCATCAAAAGCACCTCTGAAAGTAACCTTATCAAAGAAAGAACCAGAAACTTTAGCATCAGTAAATGCTGCACCTGTTAAAGCAGTACCTTTTCCTAAAAAATTAGGAGTTCCAGCACTTGCAAAATCAGAAGATAATTTGTAAGGATCAACCATTACATCACTTCCTTTTAATGCAGCATCAACTACGTTACCATCTGTAGAAAATTTAGTTGTTAATGCAGCTAATATAGTTGCATCTGCTTTAATTTGAGTTGTTTTTGAATTACAATTGTAAATTAGATTATTTTTGAAAAATAATGTTGGATTTGCACCTAATAATCTATCACTAGTTTTAACACCACCTGCAACAATCTTGGTATCATCAATGTAAACACCTTCAACACAATCAACAAACATTGAATTATAAGCACTTAGAGAAGAACTTCTTCTAATTTGTGCGGCATGTTGATAGTTTGCGTTAATATTAGCAGCAGCCCATCTTGGACCAATAATAGTTACGTTAGAAAAAGTACAAGATGTTACTGGAGTTAAATTACTTCCATTACCATCATTGTCTGATTCAAAACCATTTGAACCTGAAACGTCAGCAATTGTAGGATATCTTTGAGCTAAAGCATACTGAACGTTACCTGAGAAACCAAAATCAGTGTCAAAATCATCATCTAAAGCTCCAATTGACAACAAGTGTTTTGCATTAACAGATCCACCAAACCACTCAATTGAATCATCACCAGCTCTATAAACTTCAATGTAATCCATTGTTGTTCCGCTGCCAACACCACCTAATGTTAGACCATTAATTTCATTATCTGGTGCAAAAGGCACTCCTCCGTATTCAAAACGCACATATTTTAAGGTACCAGAATTATCGGCTATATCAGTACCACCATAAGTAGTATATTTTGCCTTAGCAGCAGCATCAGTTCCTGTAGTTGGAGTTAAGCCACCTTCAATAATTACTTCGCCTTGGTTAACAAGTGCTTTTCCCAAAATAATTAAACCACCCCAATCTCCAGTACTTCTTGAACCAGCTGGTTGATTAGATGTAAAAACGATAGGTTTATCAACAGTTCCAGATGCATTAATTTTAGAACCTCTGGTTATTACTAAAGATCCTTTAGATACTTTATCTCCCTTTATAATAGTACCTGGCTCAATTGTTAAAGTAGCTCCATCAATTACATAAACAAATCCTTTTAAAAGATAGATTTTATCTGCAGACCAAGTAGTACTAGTTTTAATATCACCAGTAACCTCAACAACATTAGAAGTTGGAAGCGGTGTTGGTGTTGGATCATTTGATGTTGACTTACAAGAAGCAAATATGGTTGCTACTAATAGAGTTAAATAAATAAGTTGTTTTTTCATGTTTTGTTAATTTATCGATTTTATGCAAAGAACAAGTTTCAATGTTAATAAATTGTTATTCATAGTTTATTAAAACGTTAATCTTATGTTAAGGGGTGGGCTACTTAATATCAAAAGTAAGTGAAAGAGAAAAACTTCTACCAGTGTTATATTTCTTAAAGGTGCCCTTTGAATCAGAAAGATTAGTATCCGCATTGTTAATATCAACTTCGTAGAAGTTATAATCCTGACTAAATAAATCACTTGCACTAAATTTTAATTCTCCTTTAGCTTTAAAAACTTTTAACCCAATTTGAGCGTCAAAAACATCTCTTGGGTTTTCGTATATATCTCCAATTTTAAGTCCTCCTACATTATAAATTCTTTTTCCGATTCTATTATAAAGCATATTTAGGTAAAGCTTATTTTCAAAAGCCGCATATTGTAAACCCCCATTAATAACATACGGTGATTGACCAATCAATTGTCTTGTTCTGCTTTTGGTAGAATTTATAACCTCAACCACTTCTGATTTACTTACAGATAGATTTAAATAAGCAGTTGTATTTTTTAAAATCTTCGCATCTGAAATAAAATTTAACGTTCTTCTTGCTTCCAGTTCAAAACCATATACAGTTGCTTTTGGAGAGTTAAAATAATATTTATCTGGTGTAGAATTTGTAGGATCAACTGCGGATTCTATAGCGTCTTTAAATTTTTTATAAAATAATGATACTGAAAAAACCTGACCAGCTTCTGGATAAAGTTCATATCTAATATCAGCATTATCAATTATCGATCTTTTTAAGCTTGAGTTTCCCGTAACATTTAAAATATCTTCATAATCAAAATATGCAAATGGTGCCAATTCTCTAAACTCAGGACGAGCTAAAGTTTTATAATAAGAAATTCTAAAATTAGATTTTGGAGTTAAGCTGTAAGTTAAATTCACAGAAGGTAAAACATCCAAATCATTTAATTTAGCCTGTGGTTGTGGCTTATTAACATCTTGAGTACTTAAATCTAAGTCAAATTTCTCTAATCTTACCCCATAAACCACTCTTAATTTTTCAGTAAATTTTGTATCCAACATTGCAAATCCGGTATTTGTATAACTATTTGCTATATATCTATCGTTAAAATTAGATATCTCACTTAAATCATAAAATCCTGCGTTAATGACATCGTTACCAAATAAAGTTTTGATAGGTCTTAATCTTACTTCATTAGAACCTGATTTGTTTGTATTTAAAATTAAACCCAAAAATCTTGCGTCAAAAGTTCTTGTTCTGTACTGGGAAGAAACGCCAAATTTCAGAGTACTTTTTCCAAATAGATTAATTGGTTTGCTGTAATCAGCATTTGCAGAGATAATGTTTTCTGATAAATGAGAGAAAAGCCTTGTGTTTTCTTTACCTAAAGAAGTAACACTTGCAACAAAAGGATCGCCAACGCCATTTTGAACATAATTAACTTTACGCTGATCTGGTTGATCGTTAATAATATTATTAAAGCCTAAATTCCACTTAAATTTTGCTTTGTTTTTTCCTATCTGGTGTTCTCCTTGTAAAGTAGATTTCAATAAGCCTTTTTGGGTTAAATCGAAAGCATAAAATCTGTTATCATTACTAGTTGTTGATGTGTTAGAACCCGTTCTATAAGTAAACTGATCGTCAAAAATACGATTATATAAATTTTTGAAAGTGATTTTACTATTTCCGTATGTATAGGCGAAATTTGCCAAAGCACCAATATTTGTAGAAAATTTATATTGATTGTCAGAATAATTATAAGTAAAATAATTTCTTTTTACATCTGGAGTTATATTTTCATTGTTTCTATAACTTAATGAAAGTGTAGTCCCAAATCTATTTTTATTTTTTCCTAAATCTTTTACATGACCATAGGTTATCTGATAGTTTTGTGTTGGTAATGCAGGATGTGAGAATGTTCCAAAATCATTATTTAAAGACGATATTGTAGGAATCGTTTGATTACCTAAACCTAAAATAACCGAGGGAGTTGAAGGGAAATTTTTTGGAATTGCTCTTGAACCATCATCAAACCCAACATAATCTAATGCTGTACGATAACCACTAAAAAAATCTTTAAAAGTGCTTTTCGAATTATATCCTGTACCAATAGAAAATGAAAGAAAATTCTGATCAGGAACATCTTTTGTCAAAATTTGGATAGAACCTCCAGCAAAATCTCCAGGTATATCTGGAGTAGCTGTTTTGTTAATAATTACATTATCAATTAAGTTTGAAGGAACAATATCAAAAGAAAATGCTTTTCTATTAGGTTCTGTACTTGGTAATGAAGACCCATCTAAAGAGGCTGTGTTATATCTATCACTTAAACCCCTAACAACAACAAACTTATTATCCTGAATTGTTGTTCCGCTTACTCTTTTTAATACTTCGCCTGTATTTCTATCAGGCGATTTTTTAATTAATTCAGAAGATATTCCATCAGAAATTACTGCACTGTTTTTTTGCTGAGCATATAGTGCTGAAATATTTTCTTGGCGATAAGATGCTGTTACTACCACTTCTGATAATTGCTGACCGGCTGTAGCTTCTAAAACAGTATTTAGCGTTGTTACTTTCCCAACTTCAACAATGATATCTGTAACCTCTTTTGATGTATAGCCAATATAACGAAAGGTGACCTTATATTTTCCTGGTTTAAGATTAGGTAATATATATCTTCCATTTACATCGGTAGATGTGCCAATAGAAGTGCCACTTACACCAACTGTACAACCTATTAATGTTTCACTATTTGATTTGTCTGAAACGACCCCCGCAATTTTACCTGTTTGTGCGAAAACTGTTACAGAAATTAACATTAGCAGAACGCTAACTTTTATAGATTTTAAAAAAAACGCTTGTTTCACTTTTACTTGTTTTAGTTGTTGCAAAAGTATTAGCCTAATGTTACGAGTTTGTTAGCTAAAAATTAATTAAATGATACATTCATGTTAAGAAAAAGTTAAGTCATAATGTTAGTACTTGATATTCAGTTTCTTAAGAATAAAGTGTAATAACCATAACGGGCCTATTAATAAAAATTTTAAATCATCAATAAATGATGGTTTTTTACCTTCAATTTTATGCCCTATAAATTGACCTATCCAAGCTATTATAAAGATAATTAAACTTACTTGCCACAAAGCCGGGCCTCCAGATTGCTCTAAATGTTCTAATTGTATCACAAAGAAATAACATATCCCAAAAAAGAAAAGCATGAGATAAGACAGTATTGGAGAAAGTGTTGAATAATAATAAATAGATATAGCTAAAGCAAAAGAAAACCAATTGATATACATATTATACTTTCCTAAAAAGCTTAAATAAGGAAAAGGGATTGCTGTCAATAATCCAACGATACTAAAAACAATTAGTGGTACACAAAGCCAATGAATTAATTTGTTAGCCGGATTTTGATGGCTTTCAGCATATTTATCAAATAAGATATCTATTTTTCTTTTTTCTACTTTCATTTTTATTTTACCACGGAGGGCACACAGATATTTCACAGAGTGCGCAAAGAATGATTTACAAAGTTAAGGAATCGTGGGAAAGGAAATTTATCTGAATCTTGATTTTCTTGATTTAAGGATAAATGGGATGTAACGGTTAAGTGAATTTTCAATCCTTCTAATCTTAAAATCCTATAAATCAAGATTCAGACAATTCATTTTTGATTAACAAAAAAAAGCGAAGACAAACATTGATCTCCGCTCCTTTATCTATATTATTTTGTCTTGTGTCTTGATACTTTATACTCAAATCTCAATACTCAATTCTAAATACTCAAATCTATTTAGCGTAAGCCACCGATCTAGTTTCCCTAATTACAGTCACCTTAATCTGTCCGGGATAAGTCATCTCTGTTTGGATACGGTTAGAAATATCTGCAGCTAAAATCTCAGATTGTGCATCTGTAATTTTCTCGCTTTCTACTACTACACGTAATTCTCTTCCAGCCTGGATAGCAAATGTTTTTTCGACACCAGGATAAGACATTGCTAAGCTTTCCAGTTCTTTTAATCTTCTGATATAACTTTCTACAACTTCTCTTCTTGCTCCAGGTCTTGCTCCAGAAATGGCATCACAGGCTTGTATAATTGGCGAAATCATTGAAGTCATCTCAATTTCATCATGGTGAGCACCAATGGCATTACAGATTTCTGGATGTTCCTTATACTTTTCTGCCAATTGCATACCTAAAATTGCGTGAGGCAATTCTGGGTTATCATCTGGCACTTTACCAATATCATGTAAAAGACCTGCCCTTTTGGCCATTTTAGCATTTAAACCTAATTCGGAAGCCATTGTAGCACAAAAATTAGCTACTTCACGAGAGTGTTGTAACAAATTTTGCCCGTAAGAAGAACGATAACGCATACGCCCAACCATTCTAATTAACTCTGGGTGTAAACCGTGGATACCTAAATCAATTACGGTACGCTCGCCAATTTCTACAATCTCTTCTTCTATTTGCTTCTGAGTTTTAGCAACTACTTCTTCAATCCTAGCGGGGTGAATACGTCCATCAGTAACTAAACGGTGTAAAGCTAAACGAGCAATCTCACGTCTTACTGGGTCAAATCCTGATAAAATAATTGCTTCTGGCGTATCATCAACAATAATTTCTATACCTGTTGCTGCTTCTAAAGCCCTAATATTTCTACCTTCACGCCCAATAATTCTACCTTTAATCTCATCATTTTCTATATTAAAAATAGAAACCGTATTTTCAATTGCAGACTCTGTAGCTGTACGTTGTATAGTTTGAATAACTACTTTTTTGGCTTCCTTAGCCGCTGTTAATCTTGCATCATCAACAATATCTTTTATAGATGCCATTGCATTTGTACGGGCTTCTTCTTTTAAATTAGAAACCAATTGTGCTTTTGCTTCATCAGCAGAAAGACCTGCGATAGCTTCTAACTGTACAATGTGCTGGCTTTTTATAGCCTCTGCTTCTTCTTGTTTGTTTTTTAAAAGCTCTGCTTGCTTTTCAAAATTTGCTTTAGCTTTTTCAAGCTCAAGCTCTTTTTTCCCAGCGTTTTCAATCTTATCATTTAAAGATTGTTCTTTTTGTTTCAACGTGTTTTCACGTTGTGCCGCAGTTGTGTTTTTTTGATTAATTTCTTGCTCATGATCTAATTTCATTTGCAAAAACTTCTCTTTAGCTTCTAATAATTTATCCTTTTTTAAGATTTCGGCTTTGCTTTCTGCCTCTCTTAAAATCTTTTTAACTTTGTTTTGTGCTGCAACTTCTTGCTGCTTCAAAAGCTGACGTAGTAAAAATCTCCCTATCACAATACCCAATCCTAAAGCTACTACTGCAATAATTAGGTAAATCAATATTTCCATAAATTGTAATTAAATAAAATAAAAAAACCGCGTTAAATTTCAGAATTCATGTATTGCAAACTTTTAGATTACGTTTGGGGTTTAAGCCTTAAACAGATGGCAAAACCAAATGAATGATGCTTTTACTCCCAATCATATCCGATTGTTAAGTTTTTTAATAGTGAAACCCAAAATCTAACACGGTTAGATTTGATATGCTAATTATAAAGAAAGTTATTTTCCTTTAGAAAAAAAATCGTTTAACAAGCTATCCAATTGGTAAACCTTCTCTGCTACATCTGTATCCTCGTTACTCGCCTTTTTTTCTGCATGTATAGATGCAGAGGCGTAATGTAATACACACATAGAAAGTAAGTCTTGTTTATCTTTAACCGCATACTTCTCTTGAAGTTCTTTGATACGATCATTAATTAACTTGGCAGCTCTCCTCACCACTTCTTCCTCTTCCATATTAATCTTTAAGGGATAAATACGGTCGGCAATATTTATTTTTATCGAGATTTCTCCCATCGTAGCATTAGGTTCACAATGTATTACTTGTTTAGTAATACAATACACTTATCTATTTCACGCACAAAGTCGTTAATTTTTTGCTTTATGTCAAGTGTTTTTTCGTTTGAGCCCTCTAAACTTTTTGCCATCTTCAAAACTCTTAACTTTTCTTCCAAATCTTTTCGCTTATTTTCATTAGTTTCTAAAGCCACTTTCATGTGCTCATTTTCCAAATTTAACAAGTCATTATG
>JBBRYE010000023.1:0-34899 GCA_038237895.1 Sphingobacteriales bacterium
AGGCAATTACAGAGCTTAAACCCGATTGATGAACCAGTCCTTCCTTTTCTAATTTAGCAAATCTTACTTTATAGGTTTGTGCCCAATGTTCTACTTTTCTTGGCGCAATAAGCTGCATGGTTCTTTCATCATCAAGTTTTCGTCTTATCCCATCAATCCATCCAAAACATAACAATTGGTCTAAAACTTCCTGAACAGAAACATACTTTTCTTTAATTTCCTTTTTAAAAGTAACCAGCCAAACACTTTCTTTTTGCGAGTGGTTTTTAAATAACCATTCTCTCAATTCAGATGAAGACGTTACTTCAATTTTCTCAAAATTTTCTGTTTCAATCATTTACTTTCTAAGCTAATATCTTAAACTAAACTAGCGTTTGATCTAAAAAGCAAAGAAATGGTAATGCTGCATTAAAGGTATCGGCTAATTCTGTAGCAAAGTTTTCTGAAAGAACTGTTTTTTCATCAAAGGTTCTTTTAACCAAATACTGTTTAAGCTTTAAGAGTTTAATATCAGGATGGTTATCATCATAACCCTTCGGCGGACGAATTAAGGTTTCTCCAATAATTTGATCAAAAAAATCCTTGAAATTTTTATCGCTGATGATTTGATGTAAATCCGAACCATTATAATCTATTTCTTGCCTTACATTTTTTAAAATCTCAGTTTCGGGCTGGTGCAAGCCACTCATAATGAATGTCTCTACCGGCGAAACATGTATATAAAATTTACATTTCTTATCCTCACTATCCCTATCAATTAAAGAAGATATGTTGTTTTTGTACGGGCTTTTGTCTTTAGAAAACCTGATGTCTCGGTTAATTCTACTTACATATTTTTTAGGCTCTTTAATCACAATATCATCCAATTTTTTTAGCTCGTTTTGTAGAGCATCCATAAATTGGGCTTGGTTTTCTTTTGCTTGTTCCCAGCGATTTCTATTGGCTTCAAACCAGGGTTTATTATTGTTTTGTGCTAGTTCGCTCAAAAAATCTAATGTCTCTTTTTTAATTTTTACACTCATAAAAAATCAAATTTAATGTGCTGAGCTTACATCTACGGCACCACCTTTTTTAAACTTGGCTAAAAAAACGATGGGTAAAATACAGGCACAAACTATAGCTATTAATAAAAATCCTTCGGCATAACTTACCACTGCAGATTGATAAGAAACTGCCCCTTCTATGGCTCGGGTTGCCATTTCTTGGGCTTCGCCTAAGGATTTTCCTTGGCCTTGAAACCCTTTTACTAAACCAAAAAAACGTTCGTTTGCTTCTGTGCTGTATTGTGTTACGTTGCTAATTAAATCGTTTCTATGAATAGCAAAACGCCTAGTTACAAAAGTATTTACAACTGCAATACCAATTGCACCACCTAATAACCTTAACATATTAGACAAACCAGATGCTTGCCCAATAGCTCTACCTTTTAAACCTGATAATGTTAAGCCAGCAACGGGAACAAAAATAAACCCAAAGCCAAATCCTCTAATCATTTGTGGCCAAAACCAATCAAATTCTCCAGAAGCTGGTGTTGCTAAAAAATAAGTAATAACCTCATACAATATTACTGCAGAAAAACCTAAAAGCACTAAAAACTTTGGATTAACTCCTTTTTTAATTAGGGTAGCATTTAAACCCATCAACATCCCCGTAAGGAAAGAACTAGGTAAGATAAGTAATCCCGTTCTGGTGGCATTCCACCCTAAAAAGCTTTGTACAAAAACAGGATACAAAAATACCGAGCAATAAATAGCGATACCAAATGCCAAATTGAGCATACAGCCTACTATCACATTTCTGTTTTTTAAAATTCTTAAATCAACTACTGGGTTTTTAGCTTTTAGCTCTCTAATCACAAAAGCTATTAAACCTAGGCCAGATAAAATGGTTGTATAAAGAATAAAATTATTAGTAAACCAATCTTTACGTTCACCCTCCTCCAATACCATTTGTAAGCCACCTATCCCCATAATTAAGAATAAAACACCCAGATAATCTATTTTTCCCGTTTTCTCTCCTTTTAAACCCTTTATATATTTCCAGGAGAGAAAAGTGGCAATTATTCCAATTGGTACATTCACATAAAATATCCAGCCCCAAGAAAAATTATCCGTTAAATATCCCCCCAAAACAGGCCCAAGGGTGGGTCCCATTACTATTCCTGCTCCAAATATTCCGTTAGCTTTGTCTATTTCTTCTGGCGGAAAAGTTTCTACCAAAATGGTTTGAGCCGTGGCCAATAAAGCACCACCTCCAATACCTTGTACAAAGCGCCAAAAAATTAAAGTATAAATTGAACCAGAAAAACCACATAAAAAAGACGCTGTAGTAAACAATACAACTGAGGCCGTAAAATAAACTTTACGCCCAAATATGTTACTCAAAAAACCCGTAAGCGGAATAATAATAATATTTGAAATGGCGTAAGCTGTAATTACCCAAGCTGTTTCTTCAATGGTTGCCCCTAAATTACCTGCAATTTGCCTGGTAGCCACGTTTACAATAGAAGTATCTATTAACTCCATAATGGCACAAGTAATAACGGTAATGGTAATTAACCATTTTTTAGCGCCAACTTCGTAAGTGGGTTGTTGTTGCAAAACCATTTCCATAACTATTTTGTTTTAACGGCTACTTTAACACTCATTCCTGCTCTTAATGGGTACTCATTTCCGGTTTGTTTGTCTAAAATAATTTTTACTGGAATTCTCTGAGTAACTTTTACAAAATTTCCTGTAGCATTATCAGCTGGTAGTAAAGAAAACTTAGCTCCTGTAGCCTGTGAAAATGATTGTACTTTACCTGTAAAAGTTTTGTCTCCGTAGGCATCTACATCAACTTCTACTTCTTGACCTACTTTAACATTCTCAATTTGTGTTTCCTTAAAATTGGCCACAATCCAAGCATTTTCATTATCTGCTATAGCCATTAAAGGTTGCGCAATAACAACAACTTGACCTACTTGTACATTTTTTTTAGATACAACACCATTGCAAGGAGCTTTAATGGTACAGTAAGTAAGTTGTAATTGTGCGGCTTCTAAATTATTCTCGGCTTGTTTAACAGAAAGTTGAGCCAAACTTATTCCATTATCTGATGATTGTACGCTCGATTTTGTAGAAACAACCTGAGATTTAGATGCTTCTACCTGTGCTTGTGCCATCTTTAATTGTGCTTCCGCAGCTTCTTTCTCAGCCTTAATGCCATCAAATTGTTGTTGTGTAGCTGATTTTTGCGCTAATAAATTTTTAAACCTCTCGAAATTTTTATTGGCGACTTCTACCCTAACCTTTGCTGCTTCTACAGATGCATTTGCAGAAATAGTTCCGGCTTGTACTGTATTCACACTTGAGTTTGCCGTATTTTTATTGCTTTGCGATAGGCTCACATTTTGTTTTGCTAAAGCTAATGCTACTTCTGCTTGTTGAACAGCAATTTTGTAATTGGCATCATCTAATACAATTAAAACATCGCCTTCTTTTACCACTTGGTTATCACTTACCAATACTTGCTCTACCGTACTGTTTATTTTAGGAATTACTGGACTAATGTTTGCCTCTATCTGAGCGTTATCTGTGGTTTCTTTTCCACCGCAGCTAACTAATATTGTACTTGCAGCAAATAAAATATAGTATAATTTTTTCATCATTTTTGGATTTGATTGTTATCTCTGATTAATTGATTTTAATAGTTTTTTGTAGGCTAACTCAGCATTGGCTTGCGCCGATACCAAATTTAATTTAGCTTGTAAAAGCTGAGTGTTTGCCGTTAAATAATCTGTTGATGTAGTTGTATTTGCTTTAAATTTATTCTCCTCAACCCTAAAGTTCTCAGTAGCTTGTTCTATAGCTTTTTGGGCTAAACTAATTTTGTTCTTAGCCTGTAAAAAATTATTATAGTCTGTATTTACTTCAATCTGGATACCTTCCTTGGCTTGCTCTAAAACCGTATTAACTCTATCTAAAGCAAGCTTACTTTCCTTAATTTTATCCTTATTGGTATATAAATTAGAAATGTTCCAGTTTAAAAATGCACCGATATTCCATGTACCTGTAAACACAGGCTGATTAGGAAATTGTCTTTGGTTTGGCTGGTCGTAATTATAATTTGCACCTGCAGTTAACGTGGGTAAAAAATCTCCTTTAGCTAATTTTAAACCAGTGCCAGCTTGTTCTTTTCTTAATGTTAAACCTTTTAACTCCGCTCGGTTTGCTAAAGCTTTTTCTATATAAGGATTTAAATTATTTTCCGCTTGCGCTGATGCTGGTAAAGTTTCAGAAATATCTAAACCTTGATTGGGATTTAAACCCGTAAGAATGGTCAAATTAAATTTTATTTGAGCAATTGTATTCTCTAATTCAGATAAATTAGTTTCTAAATTGGTAACGGCTAAATCGATTTTTAAAGCTTCGTTTTCTAAAATAATCCCTTGTTTAACAAAATTAAGGGCGTCTTTTTTTTGATTGTTTAGTAATTCTATATTGGCATTAACTATTTTCTTAGATTGCTTAAGTGTATATAAACCATACCAAAGAGAAGAAATAGTATACGCCACCTCAGCCTTATTTTTTTCATTATCGAAAGCAATGGCTTGCTTATCAAAGTTTAATAACTGATTTGCATATTTAACTTTCCCGCCTGCCCAAATCAGTTGCCTTGCTTGTAAAGAATTGTAAGATTGATTTAAAATTTGAGGATTTAAAATTACAGTCCCTGTAGGAAACGAAACCTGAAAAGGAGTGATGTTATCGCTAATGCGGATGTAACTTAAATTTGCGTTAAGCTGCGGTAGAGCCAAATTTTTGTTTTGAGCAATTTTACTATCTGCAATTTGCGTATTAATGCTATCCAAAAGCAATTGTTTACTATGTGCTAAACCTAAGTTAACAGCTTGCTCTAAGCTTAAAACTTTGGGGTTTTGCGCATTAGCTCCTTGCCTAAACAATAGAAAAGTAGCTAAAAGAAGAATAGGTATTTTGAGGAGTAAACTTTTTTTCATTTATTATTTTGTTTAACTTTTTCTTAAAAAACTTCTACAAATATAATTCATTTTATGAATTACGTTCATTTATTTGAAAAAAAATTATTTTTTTAATCCGTTATCTAAAAGATTAAGAAAAGTATTTAATAATTCTTGTTCTTCTATATCCATTTTTTCTTTAATAATAAGACCTTTAACTTTCATTAATTGTACAACGCCCACACTAATTCCCCATAAAATCATGGTTAAATGTAAAGGGTTCAAATTTGGATTTAGCGTACCATTATCAGCAGCTTCGTAGGCAATATCAGAAACAAGTTTAGAAATTTTATCACTAGATAGGTACATTTCTTCAGTCTCTGTAAGGGTATTGTTCACTTCATAAAGTGAAACTAAATCATGATAAAGCGGATATTTTTTGTAAAAGTTATAATTCGCTTTCGAAATCAACTTCAGTTTTTCTATTGGTGCATTTTCAGATTTTCGAACTTTTAAAAACTCGTTATAAAGTTTGTTTCTAGCTTTAATACTCAAAAAGCTTAAAATTTCTTCTTTGCTTTTAAAATATAAATAAATGGTTCCTTTCGCTAGTTCAGTTTCGCTCGCAATTAAATCTATACTTAATCCATGAAGGCCATTTGCTTGCATTACTTTTTCGGCAGCCTTTAAAATATCATCTCGCCTGTTTTCCTTCTCTTTTTGCTTTCTGGTAATGGTACTCATATTAGTTTAAGGCTCAGTAAAAAATTCAAAACTAACAAACGATTTATTAAGAAGTAAATTTTAGAATGATTTTATAATTTTCAATTTTAGATACAGGAGACTCAAAAGTAAACATAATGCAAAAGGAATGCTTTATAGAATTATCAACCTCTTGTCTTTGCTTTAAATTTCTCAACCGTGGTCTGTGTCGTCACAGACCATTAAACTATCCATAATTCCGGTCTGTGAAGACACAGACCGTGGATAAAAAAGTAATCTCTAATATACAAGAAGTTAAAGCTAGAAAAGGAGTAGTGATTGCTATTGTAACTGAAGGTGATACTGAAGTTGTAAATATGGCTGATTATTCGATTGAAATTCCGTACACAGATGAAGCTTTTTTACCATTAATTGCAACTATTCCTTTACAACTATTATCTTACCATATTGCAGTTTTAAGAGGCTGTAATGTAGATCAGCCTAGAAACTTGGCAAAATCTGTAACGGTAGAATAGATTTAATTAAAAATAAAATTAAAAATCCTCATTGCTTAATTAGCAATGAGGATTTTTTTAATAATTATTGACTGTGCACAAACCTAAAAATATCAATTATTTAAAAAGGTAAAAGCCTTAATTCTGTGGATTGTTCATAAACCTAAAATAAATCAATCCTCTATTTTCTGATTGAACATTTCTTCTAAATCTAGTTTAAATTCTGGCAGAATAGTGGTGGTAACAAAGCTTCCTGAAGTTAATAACCTATCTGCTGTAAATTTATTTTCGCTGTTTAAGATATACCTAAAAAAAGTATTTTCATTAGGGTGGATAATCCAATATTCCTTTACTGAAGCCTCCTCATAAACATGAAATTTGTTTTCCAACTCTTTTTTATTATTGCCAGGAGATAAAATCTCGATTACAATATCCGGAGCGCCCAAACATCCTTTTTGATCAATTTTATTTGGGTCGCAAATTATGCATAAATCTGGTTGCAGAACGGTAATGATATTTTCATTTTCCTGAGATTTTCTGGGTAAACGCACATCAAAAGGAGCAGTAAATAACTGACAGTTACTCTTCCTTAGAAAGATTCCTAACTCAAGTGTTAAATAAAGTGAAATTTTTTGATGATTAGTACTAGGCGCAGGACTCATTTTAAAAATCCTGCCTTTTATTAATTCAATACGCTCATCAAACTTCCACAATAAATAATCTGCGTAAGTGTAGGTTTTGTTAAGGTCTAAATCTTTAAATTCCATGATAGGGCTTTTACCAAAAATAGGGAATTAATTGAATAAATTTAAAGATTGGTATTTGTGAGATATGAGAAAGTTTATTCCACTTCTCTTTTAAGTGTTCCGATAGGATCACTAAAATATACTTAAAAAAACAAAGACTCTGTCCTGAAAGCTTTAAAAGATATTTTAATTTTTTATTGAACAAAATAATTAGATAGAATATGGTCATTTCCTAACCCGGACAAAGTCCTGAATTTTTTAACAGGATTTAAGTGACCACTGAAATAGCGAACACTTAAACCAGTTGGGAATTCTGCTCAAATTAAGAAAGAACCATTAACAAAAACTTAACATACTCACGAACAATTATTTGTATCTTTAATTGCCTTAGTATCGTATCATCTAAAAAACACAACATCATGAAAAAACAAAAATTAAATCTCCAAACTTTAAGCTTTTTGCTTTTAGTCTTAAGCTTTATCCTTACCACAGGTATGCAATGCAAAAAAGAGCAAAATGGCTTAGATGCCTTGCCCCTTGCAACACAAGAAGGTAAAGGAACTTTTGGTTGTTTGGTAAACGGCGAAGCTTTTACCCCTAAAGGTTCTAGTTTTGGTGGCCCAATCTTAAGTAGTTATTACCAGTATTTGAATAGCCAAACTGCTCAAGGATATTTTTTTAATGTTTTAGCAGTTCTGGAAATACAACAGAGAGTATTAGCATGGATTTTATTAGCAAAAACAGACCATTAGAAAATGGAAAAACTTATATTTTAAAAAAAATTGATATTGATAATACTACAGAAGCAGGTTATTTATTTTCTAATGTTACTACTTCAAGTAGTTATAAAACCCAAATTTCAATAAATATAGGGGAATTGAAAATAAATAAATTAGATGAAATCAATCAAATAGTTTCGGGAACATTTTGGTTTGATGCACTTAATGAAAAAGGAGAAAAAGTTGAGGTACGAGAAGGGCGCTTTGATGTAAAATTTGTTAAATAATTTATAAACTATAAATGATAAAAATTATGAAAAAACAAAAATTCAAAAAAATTCAAAAATTAAGCTTTTTGCTTTTAGCCTTCTGCTTTTTGCTTACAACGGGTATGCAATGCAAAAAATCTTCTGAAACCCCTAAAGATGTTTTACCCGCAGAAACTCAAACTGGAAAAGGAACTTTTGGCTGTTTAGTTAACGGAGAAATTTGGTTGCCGAAGGGAAATTTTCCTTATGCAGGTTTAACTTCAATAATTCAATTTGGAGGATTTCAAATTATGGCATCAAAAGACAAGCAATATATTAGCATAGCAAAAAATCCAATAGAAAAAGCGGGAGAATTCCCATTAAATACATTTGATAAAGATGCACTATTCACCAACAAAGAAGATGAATATAAATGCATAGAGGGAATTTTAACTATTACTAAATATGATAAAACCAATCAAATTATATCAGGCTCATTTTGGTTTAATGCTAAAAATAGTAGTGGAGAAATCATAAAAATAACTGAAGGCAGATTTGACGATAAATACACCAATTAAATTTCTAACTTTTAAACCTTATATCATGAAAAAACTTTTACTTTTTGCCACTTTCTTGTGCTTTAGTATTTCCTTATTTGCTCAAGATACCCCTGATGATTTTGCAAATCGAGTTCGGTCAATATTTCAACATGTAGATGCTAACCAAACCAGTACGGGCATTCTAATGGATTGCGGGGCAGAATTGTCCACATAGATAATTATACGGGTTATACTACTTTAAATGATAGTAATTATGTGAACCTAAATATTTTTTTCTTAACAAAAGCTTAACACATTCACAAACAATTATTTGTATCTTACTATGCCTATATATCGTATCGTCTTAAAAAAACAAAACATCATGAAAACAAAAAAATTAAATCTCCAAGCTCTAAGCTTTTTGCTTTTAGCCTTCTGCTTTGTGCTCATAACGGGTATGCAATGCAAAAAATCTTCTGAAACCCCTAAAGAAGTTTTACCTGCCGAAACACAAACCGGTAAAGGTACTTTTGGTTGTTTGGTTAATGGAGAGGTTTGGTTGCCAATTGGAAAATCGTTTATACCAGCCCTATCTACAACAATTCAGTTTAATATTTTAAGCATTCATACAAACAGAAACGATGAAAATTTAGTATTTGGAATTAGAAGTGTTCTTGATATAGGTGAATATAATCTTAAAAAGAATAATAATCTTGCAGAATTTAGTATTGGTTCTGTTTCTTACAAATGTAAAGAAGGAATAATGACCATCAAAAAATATGATAAAACTACTCAAATTATTTCTGGTACTTTTTCATTAACTGCTCAGAATGATATTGGAGAAATTATCAATATTACTGAAGGCAGATTTGACGATAAATACACTAATTAAATTTCTAACTTATTAAACCATATATCATGAAAAAACTTCTACTTTTTGCCACTTTATTGTGCTTTAGTATTTCCTTATTTGCTCAAGACACTCCTGATGATTTCGCAAACCGAGTTCGGTCAATATTTCAACATGTAGATGCCAGCCAAGCCAGTACGGGTATTCTAATGGATTGCGGGGCAGAATTTGTCCACATGGATAACTATACAGGATATACCAGTTTAAATGACAGCAATTATGTGAACCTTAATACATGGCGTGGTGTATATGCATCGTTATATAGCGCTAAGTTTAATAGTAACATTGCTTTTACAGATTTTAGTATTTTAAATGATTCTTTAAAATCAGCCGCTTCTGATGCTTTGCCCATCCCGTTGTTATTGCTCAATTATAATTATCAGGTTTTACGGAGCGATGCCATTTCTGCTAACCTGATGTATGCCAGTAATGACCAGTTGTATGATGTAACCAACCGCAGCCAAAGTCCTTACACTTCAAAAACTGCATTTGCCATTTCACCAACCGAAGATTACATTACCGCAATCAACGGCTATGCTAGCTTTATTTTTAAAAGTAGCTTAATGTTTGGTAATACCGGCAAAATCATCAGCACCCTTAAAATAGATTTAGGCGATGGGCAGGGATTGCAGACCGTACAACCAAACATTGCTATCAATACCCAATATAGTAACGGAGGTTTTAAAACATTCAATTATGAAATTACCTATACCGATTATAGCATTTATACCGGGCATAGCCAAGTTTATATTGATTATCAGCAAGAGACATATACCCCAGGTGGTGGAGATATGAATGACCGTTTTTATTCTATTGCTGATGGGCACATCTCCGTAAATACCTCAACAGGGCTTAAAAAAGCGACTTTACAAATTAGACTGAGCAATAGCAATACAGCTGGCACAATCCAAAAACCTTTTGTAGTAGTGGAGGGAATTGATTTTTGGAGAATAACAACTCCAAATAATCCTAGGCGAAATACCAACGTAAATGACTTTTTGGGTAATGCTTCTTTACAACAGTTATTTAATGGCGGCACCCTAAGAGATTCCTTAGACCTATTAAGCTATGATATTATCTATATAGATTTTGAGGATGGGGCAGATTATTTAGAGAATAACAGTGCCTTAACCCAAAGAGCCATACAATGGGTAGATAGTGCCAAAACCACCAGCACCCAAAACGTGGTGATGGGTTTAAGCATGGGTGCGGTAATTGCCCGCCATGCCTTGCGTACTATGGAGATAAACAATATACCACACGATACCCGTTTATACATCAGTATGGATGGGCCGCACCAAGGCGGTAACTTCCCGGTTAGTTTACAGGCCATGATTTATCATCTTAATGATGCCGAATTCTCCTTATTTTGGGGTGCCTTACCCTTATTCAAATTCAAAGATGCTTTCCCTGGTTTAGATATTGGGAAAGCCGTATTAGAAACCCCAGCAAGCAAACAATTATTAACCTATCGGGTTGGCGGAGTGCAAACCCTTGGTAATGGATTCACCATTGATAATAGTGCACATGACAATTTTTACAGCAATTACCATTCCATGGGCTATCCCACATTATGTAGAAATATAGCAATAAGTAATGGTTCAGAATGTGGCAGCAACCAAGGTTATGCACCTTTAACCACAATTTTTAATAAAACTACTAGCGAAACAGGTGGTGGTTGGGTATATTTTACAGATTTAGTAACCTCAGGATTTCAATTTATAGGAGGTATTTTTACTAACAAACCGCTTATTAGTCTTTATGCACCATTGGCTGTGTTAAGTACAAAAACAAGTTTTGAAATTGAGTTTGATGCCAAAGCTTTGCCAGACCATACAACAGATAGAATTTACAAAGGAAGAGCGGGTATTACAAGAAAAATATTAGGGCTTTTTAATGTAAATGTTAATATAATCAATAGAAGTTTAAATGCGCAATCTTCTATGCTTCCTTTAGATACAGCTCCCGGTGGGCGAGCGGATTTTTCTAATGCGGGCTCTTTGGGTATTCCAACAGATTTTGCAACGTTGGTACAAGTGGGAGGGTTCAGTTATATACCAACCGTAAGCTCTTTGGATATTGGTGGCGGGAACACAACAATAAATACTGTTCAGCTTAATTCGGGCTATTCCATTAATAACCCTCCAACTAGTCCATATAATTCTCCTTTTGCCAGTTTTGTAACTGCCGTAAGCAATACTGGTAACAACAATAATAATGAAGACCATGTTACATTTACGCCTAGAAACGGAAGTTTTCTATTAAAAGAAATTCAAGGGAATACCAATGTGCCTGTTAGTTGTGCTCTATTTTGTAGTGCCAGTAGTTTAATCCAAGGTCTAGCCCAAATTTGCAGTACTCCAGAATCTTACACCATCCCCAATTTACCAACGGGGGCAACAGTTAATTGGAGTATTAGCCCAGCAAGTGGGGTAGCAAGTTTAAGTACTTCTGGCAATACTGCAACATTAACAAAAACTGGAAATGGCAGCCTTCAATTAAGCGCAACAGTAAATAGTGCTTGTGGGAATATCAACTTACCCATATATGATGTTTATGCAGGCTTACCCCCAAGTCCTGGTTCAACCAGCCCATCCTTAAACCCGATGTGTCCTGGGCAGATAAAAGTAGTTTCTTTATTGCCAAGGGCAGGTATAGATTCCTACCTATGGTACACCAACGATAGTGGCATAAATGTAAGTGGAAACGGTTTAAGTGGAAGTATTGAGGCTACCGCACCCGGAACCTATCAATTAAAGATAAGGGCGATAAACAGTTGCGGCTACACGGAGAGCACTTATTTTGTTTCAGTTAGAAACTATGGGGATTCACGTTGTTCTGGCATAATGTACAGGTATAGTGTTTATCCTAACCCAGCAGGAAATGAAGTTACGGTAGCGTATGTAAAAAACGACAAAGAACAAGAAACACAAAAATTTACGAAAGAGTTTTCTATGAAGCTTTACAATGATAAGGGCAAGGAAGTGATGTTTGAGACAAACAAGAGTAAAGAAAACTCTTTCAGTTTAAATACCAGCAAACTACCAGAAGGCACTTATTTTCTTCATATCACAGATGATGAAGAAACTATTAAAAAACAAATAATTATTAAGCATTAATAGCCAAAAATTTAAAAAGCCCACTATAAAAAATTTTTATAGTGGGCTTTTTGCTTTATCCCCGTGGTCTGTGTCTTCACAGACCAACAGACTTTTAAAATTTAGGTATGTGAAGACACAGACCGAGGATTTAATTGATAAGCTAAAAGTTTTAAATCATCACCGGATCACGCATTTGCTCCAAAGCAAAAATAGCCTCATCAATATTTCTTACACTTTCTATCGCAATTCGTAAAGTATTTTTAACTTCTTTTAAATTTACGTTTCTTGGGTTTTGCTGAGCAAAAGATAAAATCCGACTAAAAGCTTCCGTCTCGAAATATTTTGATTGCTTATCAGAAATAAAATAACCTCTTAAAACTCCTTTTTTCCAAGAAATTTTTTCTAGTCCGATTTCTTTTCCAATCCATTGCAATTCTACGGTTCTTAATAAATCTTTTACTTTTTTAGGAACAGGACCAAAACGGTCATGAAATTCTTTTTCAAAAGCGTCAAGTTGTGTTTGATTTTCAATTTTAGAAAGCTCTGTATATAAATTATAACGCTCTTGGATATTGGTGACATACTCATCCGGAATCATCAATTCCATATCGGTATCAATCTGTGTAAAGCTTACAAATGGACGTGATTTTTCTTCGTTAAATAAGCCTTTAAACTCATCTTCTTTTAATTCTTGAATGGCTTCATCTAAAATTTTATGGTACATATCAAATCCAATTTCGGCAATAAAACCGCTTTGTTCTGCGCCTAAAAGGTTTCCGCTTCCGCGGATGTCTAAATCTCGCATAGCCACGTTAAAACCGCTTCCCAAATCAGAAAATTCTTCAATAGCACTTAAACGTTTTCTGGCTTCAGAAGTTAAAGTAGATAACGGCGGACTTAACAAATAACAAAACGCTTTTTTATTGGATCGCCCAACTCTTCCTCGCATTTGATGCAAATCACTTAAACCAAACATGTGAGCATGGTTTATCAGCATCGTATTGGCATTTGGCACATCCAAACCTGCTTCAATAATTGTAGTGGCCACTAAAACATCATATTTGCCATCAATAAAATCAAGCATAATGTCTTCCAATTTATCGCCTTCCAATTGTCCGTGGGCAATTGCGATTTTTGCTTTCGGAACTAATTTTTGAATTAGGCCCCCAAGTTGACGTAAATCTGCAACCCGATTATGGATAAAGAAAACTTGTCCGTCTCTATCCAACTCAAATTCAACAGCTTCTTTAATTAGTTTATCGTTAAAAACATGGAGTTCTGTTTGTACTGCCTGGCGGTTTGGTGGAGGAGTTTGCATGATAGATAAATCCCTGGCTCCCATTAAAGAGAAATGCAAAGTACGTGGAATTGGAGTTGCGGTTAAAGTTAAGGTATCAACATTTGCTCTAAATTGTTTAAGTTTTTCCTTAACGGTAACTCCAAATTTCTGCTCCTCATCGATAATTAAAAGACCCAAATCTTTAAACTTCACATCTTTACTTACTAACTTATGAGTACCAATAATAATATCAACTTTACCAACTTTTAGTGCTTCTAAAGTATCTTTAACTTGTTTAGCACTTTTAAAACGATTGATGTAATCTATTCTGACTGGAAATTCTGCCAAACGCTCGTTAAAAGTTTTATAATGTTGCATTGCCAAAATGGTTGTTGGCACTAAAATAGCGACTTGTTTGCCATCTGTTGCGGCTTTAAAGGCTGCCCTAATGGCAATCTCGGTTTTACCAAAACCAACATCACCACAAACCAAACGATCCATTGGATGTGGTGATTCCATGTCTTTTTTTACATCGGCTGTAGCCTTAACTTGGTCTGGTGTATCTTCATAAATAAAAGAAGCCTCCAACTCGTTTTGAAGATAAGTATCTGGAGAAAAAGACATTCCTTGTTGCGCTTTACGCACCGCATAAAGCTTAATCAGGTCTCTGGCGATGTCCTTAACTTTTTTTTTTGTGGTTTTTTTTAGCTTGTCCCAAACATCGGTACCCAATTTATTCATTTTGGGAGTATGTCCGTCTTTGCCAGAATATTTAGAAATACGATTTAGCGAATTGATATTTACATAGAGCAAGTCATTATCGGCGTAAATTAACCTGATCATTTCCTGCACTTTTTCATTAACCTCTACTTTTTCTAAGCCGGCATATTTGCCAACTCCATGATCAATGTGGGTAATGTAATCGCCAGGTTTTAAATCTCTAAGTTCTTTTAAGGTAATAGCTTGAGATTTTGCATAACCACGTTTTAATTTGTATTTGTAGTATCTATCAAAAATTTGATGATCTGTATAACAAGCTAATTTTTGCTCATAATCTATAAATCCTTCGCGGATAGAAATATTTATTGGTTGAAACTTTACACCCTTTGCACCTTTGTTAATATCATCAAAAATGGCAAATAAGCGTTCTTGTTGTTTAGCAGAATCGGTAAGTATATAGTTTTCAATTTTTTGATCTTCGTTTTGTTTGATGTTGTGAATTAGAAGATTAAAATCTTTATTAAATGATGGCTGAGGACGAGCATCGAAATCTAAAATATCGGTAGCATGATAAAAAAATTGTTTGCCAAACTCTATAACCGGGAAATCATTCAATTGGTCTGCAATCATTTTATCATCGCTGAAAGCAAATTTTGGGTCTATCCAATCCTGGTTTTGTTGTTTTTGCTCCGCACTTAAAGCCTTCCATAATTCTACCGACTTTTTATAGCCGGTTTTAATAATATCCAGTGTAAACTGAACATCTTTAAACCAAATTATAGCATCAGCTTCAATAAATTCTAATAAGGAAATATTACTTTCGGTCAAAAATTTAGCTTGTACATTAGGTACGATGGTGATAGATTTTACCTGCTCTACAGACAGTTGACTTTCAATTTCAAAAGTCCTGATACTTTCTATATGATCTCCAAAAAACTCTATGCGGTAAGGCAATTCATGCGAGAAAGAAAAAATATCTACAATGCCACCACGAACTGAAAACTGACCAGGTTCATAAACAAAATCGGTACGTTCAAAATCATAATCAATTAAAAATTCATTAATAAATTCTATACTTAATTTATTGTTTATAGAAATCTCTAAGGTGTTTTTAATGAGCGAATTCCTATCAATTACTTTCTCAGACATTGCTTCTGGATAGGTTACAATTAGGTTTCCAAACTCAGAGGCATGATTTAGCTCGTTTAAAACCTCTGCCCGCATTAAAACATTTGCAGAATCTGTTTGTGTAAAATCGAAAGATTTGCGGTAAGAAGAAGGAAAAATCAAAACTTCTTTTTCCATCAAATTTTCTAAATCGGCCTGAAAATAGTTGGCTTCTTCCCTATCTGGTAAAACAAAAACCATATTTCTATGGGTTAAAAAATAATTTGCCGCAACTATAAAAGCATCTAAAGAACCTATTAATCCTTTCAATTGAACCCTAGCTTTTTTATTTTGAACGGCCTTGGTTAAATCTATAACACGATTATCGGTCTTATATCTTTCTAAAATTTCTTTAATATTCATTTATTATTACAAATATAAACAATGGTTGCTAAACAAAAGGCTTGCTAATAAGTTGGTAAAAGCTAAATTTTATTTATTTTTAAAAGCCAATTTGAAATAAAAAAAATGAAAAATGCTTTAATATCTGGTTTAATAATAGGTTTAACCACAATTTTATGGGTTTTTTATGCTCAGAAAATTGGCTTTTATCCTGAATCTCTTTTACAAAATAGTGAAGAATGGATTATTTACACTTCATTACTTATCCCTTTCTTAGGATTACACTTTGGGATAAAAAATTATAAAACCAAGAGAAAAAATAAAATATGCTTTACCGAAGCTGTATTTGAGGGTTTTAAAATTTTAGCTATTGGCAGTTTATTATCTGCAATATTTAGTTTCATGTACTTATCTATAAATGTTTATAGCCACCCTATTGACTATATGGAAATAGCGGTAATTGCATTAGGTATTGGTTTACTCTTTACTTTTTTAAATGCTTTAATATTAATGGACCCTCAAAAGAAATTAAGTTGATGGTTAAGTTAAAAAGCTATGGATTAGAAATACTGTTTTTTTCCTCAGCTTTAACCCTTCTTTATTTCATGGATATCCACCAACCTCACCTAAGCCTTTGCCCTTTTGCATATTTTGGTTTTAAATTTTGCCCGGGTTGTGGCTTAGGTCATTCTTTGTATTACCTCATGCATTTTCAATTGCAAAATTCTTGGAGTGCACATCCGTTAGGTATTTTTTCTTTTGTTGTAATAATATATAGGCTTTGCACTCTAACTTTAAAAACCTTAACAACATGAACGAACAATACTTGTACACCCTATCAAACATTACCACAGAAGAGATGATGTTTATTAAACAAATTATGCAAAACTTAGATGATGATGCAAAAAATAAATTTATGATGATTTATAGCGGCAAAAGACGCGACCCTCAACATATTTTATTTTTTGGGCTTCTTGGCTTTTTTGGAGTTGCCGGGATACAAAGATTTGCAACTAACCAAATTGGAATGGGAATTCTCTATTTCTTAACGGCTGGTTTATGTGTAATTGGTACCATAATAGATTTAGTAAATTATAAAAATCTAGCAAATGAGTATAATCATAAAATGGCGTTAGAAAGCAGATCTTTTATAGAATTGGCAAGAAGCTAATCATTTGTCATTCTATTAATTTCTGATAAAGTTTCGTCCATACTTTTAGCTTCAGATTCAATCAGGTTAAAAAACTCTTGTTTCTCATTTTCAAAACTAGCCACATGGATCAATCCTAAAATATTGGCCATGTGCTTTCTAACCCTATGAGAATTGAAGTAAGCAACCTCCTTTAACTTTGCGTTTTTTTGACTAATTGTTGCCGTACGTTTTTTAATCATTTTCTCTAAATTGGCATTATGCTTCAAAATTTGTTGATTAGCAATATCCAATTTTTTGTACGCCTTATTTTTGTTCCGAAAATTAATTAAAGCTGCAAAACCTAGTATTATTAAAAGAGAAATACCCGCTATAAGTAATATAAATGTATTCTTCTGCTTATTTAACTTTTTCTCATTAAAAGCAGATTGTACTCTTAACTCTTCGTTTTCTTTATCTTTTTTATCAGTAATTATTTTATTTAAGGAACTTGAAATACTACCAGAAGTGCTATATCCCAAAAGTTGATCTTTTAATGAGTCTTTTTTAGTTAAATAAAAAACCTGACTTGGCAAATCATTCATCTCTTTTGAAAGCTGAATCATGTGTCTATAAATGTCTAACAACTGAATTTCTGCATGAGTTTCATTGGCAATAGATAAAGCTTTAATTAATAAAGTTTTACTTTCTACGTATTGTTTCTTTTTAGATTTAATAATTGCAAGCCCCATATATGCATTTATGATTTGATCGGGTTCTGCATTTCTAAAGTTTAAAACTTTGTTAAAAGAATTGGAAGCAGCATCCAAACTATTCCTCATCAAATCAATCTTTCCTAATTTTGCATAATAAAAACCGTCGTCAAAAATTTGTAACTCATTATCTTTAATGTCGTTTGCCTTTTGTAAATAGTAAAACGCTTTGTTATAATCAGCTTTTCCCAGATAAATATCAGACATCAGGCTTAATGATATTGCCAAAGATTTTAAATTATTATATTTTCTATTAATTAAATAAGCTTGATTAACATATTTAATTGCACTATTTACATCGCCTATTGTAATTAAAACTTGAGCAATATTATTCAGGTTTTTTGATGTTTCCTTTTCTAATCCTGCATTTTTATTAGCACTTAGGGCATCTAAATAATTTTTTAATGCCAAATCTAACTTACCTATTGCAGCATAAGCCAAACCCAAAAAATTGTAAGATTTCCCGATCCCCTGCTTGAAATCTAATTTTTTTGCAAGCTGCAATGCGCTATCTGCATATAAAACACTGTTATAGGAATCCTGATATTGATACATATAAGAAATACTCCCCATTTCAATCACTTTTTCAGTATCCTTTGGTAATTTATATAGATTTTTTATCCTGTCTTGCAAACTTATTTCCTGAGCCAAAACAGTCGAAATCAATTGAATTAAAAATAAAAAAAACGTTTTAAATTTCATTTAAGGCTTCTAAAAAACTTTATCTACGCAAAGTAATAATTATTAAATAAAATATTTATTAACTAAAATTGTTATCGTTTATAAACTATTAATTTTGAAGATGCAATTAAAAGAACTTACCCAATTTTTAGAAACGATAGCTCCGTTGGCCTACCAAGAAAGTTATGATAATTCTGGATTAATTGTAGGGAATTTTGATAAAGAAATTAACAAAGCCTTAATTAGTTTAGACTGTACAGAAGCTATTGTTGATGAGGCCATTAAAAACAAATGTGACATTATCATTTCTCATCATCCAATCGTTTTTAAAGGATTAAAAAAACTTAATGGTAGTAACTATATAGAAAGAGTAGTTATCAAAGCCATTGAAAACAAGATTGCCATTTATGCTATACATACCAATTTAGATGCCGTTGATATTGGTGTAAACTTTAAAATTTGCGAAAAAATAGGTCTGCTAAATTGTCGGATTCTAAGTCCTAAAAAAAATGGCTTAAAAAAATTGGTGTTTTTTGTTCCTTTGGCTTACGCCGATATTGTTAGAACAGAAATATTTGAAGCTGGTGGCGGGCAAATAGGAAATTATACAAATGCCAGCTTTAATACAAACGGAATTGGCACATTTAAAGGAAACGGATTTACTAACGCATTTGTTGGCAAAAAAAACCAAATACATTATGAGGATGAAACCAGAATTGAAGTTCTTTATCAAGCTCAAATAGAAAATCAAATTATCTCGGCCCTGCTAAAAAACCATCCTTACGAAGAAGTTGCCTATGATATTTATACATTAGATAATAATTTTAAAGAGGTAGGTTCTGGTATGATTGGCGAATTACCTGAAGAAATGGACGGTTTAAAATTCCTACATCACTTAAAAGACAAAATGGATTTGAATGTGATTAGACATACTGAAATATTATCCAAAAAAGTAAAAAGAATTGCAGTTTGTGGTGGTTCTGGAAGTTTTCTTTTAAAAAATGCAATTGCAGCTAATGCAGATATTTTTATTACTGCAGATTTTAAATATCATGAGTTTTTTGATGCAGATGGGAAAATCGTTATTGCCGATATTGGACATTTTGAAAGTGAGCAATTTACACAACATTTACTATTAGATATTATTACCAAAAAATTTCCTAACTTTGCAATCCGTTTAACTGAAAATAATACAAACCCAATAAAATATTTGTCGTAATGGAACAAACCGTAGAACAAAAGCTTGAAGCTTTATACGAGCTACAGACCATCCACACTAAAGTTGATAAAATCCGTCAAACCCGTGGAGAGCTTCCAATGGAAGTAGCAGATTTAGAAGATGACGTTGCCGGATTAGAAACACGTATTCAAAAAATCAAAGCCGACTTAGATGATACTGAGGATGCTATCGTAAATCGTAAAAACATGATCAAAGAATCTTTAGCTTTGGTTAAAAAATACGAAACGCAACAAAACAACGTAAAAAACAACCGTGAATTTGAAGCAATTTCTAAGGAGATTGAAATTCAAGGTTTAGATGTTCAGGTTTCTGAAAAGAAAATTAAAGAACTTACTTACGATATTGCTAATAAAACTGAAGTTTATGAAAAAGCTTTGGCAGATTTAGAAGAGAGAAAGAAAGACCTTGCTGGTAAACAGTCTGAACTAGAAAGCATTACTTCAGAAACTCAAAAAGAAGAAGAAGTTTTGGTTAAAGAAGCTAACAAAGCAGAAGAAAAAATTGACGATCGTTTAAAAATTGCTTACAACCGTTTGAGAGGAAACTTTAAAAATGGTTTAGCAGTAGTTACCATACAACGTGATTCTTGCTCTGGATGTTTTAATCAAATTCCACCTCAACGCCAATCTGATATCCGCCAACGTAAAAAAATTATTGTTTGCGAGCATTGTGGAAGAATTTTGGTTGACGAAACAATGGCAGACGCAACACAAACCGAATTAGTATAATAATTGGTATTTTTATTGATATTAAGTAAAACATCTTGAAAATTTCAAGATGTTTTCTTTTTTTAAACAAATCTCAAAATCAATAATGATAAAAAAAACTCTTCTTATTTCCATTTTATTTCTAAGTTTTACATTAACATCTAAAGCTAATTTCGATTTTAACGCCAATTGTGTAAATGCTTATCAAGCTATATTTGATCTTCGTTTAAATGATGCAAAAGCTTTAATTCAAAAAGAAAAGAGTCAAAATCCTAACAATGGGATTACCATTCTATTAGATAATTATATTGATTATTTCACTTTATTAACCTCAGAAAATAAAGCGGATTATGAAAGATTAAAGAATTTAAGGTCGAGCAGATTAAACGCTTTAGAAAAACAGGATAAAAATTCTCCGTATTATCTTTTTGCGCAAGCAGAGGTTTATTTGCAATGGGGAATGTTAAAAAGTCGCTTTCAGGATTATTTATCTTCTGGTTTTGATATTAAAAAAGCCGACAATCTTTTAAATGAAAATATTAAAAAGTATCCTTCATTTTTACCTAATAAAAAAAGTGCAGGATTAGTAGATGTAATATTGGGTGCTATTCCTTCTAATTTAAAAGGTATTTTATCAACTTTTGGTTTTAAAGGCAATGTGGATAATGGGATTAAATCTTTAGAATATTTAGCAACTACATTACCTAAAACTTCTTATTCTTTTTATAAGGATGAAGTGGTTTTCTTCTTATGTTATATAGAAACAGATTTAGTTCACAACAAAGCCAATTATAATAAAATAATGAGCTATACTGAATCTATGGATAACTCTAGTTTGCTAAAATCATATTTGCAAGGTTATGTTTCTGCTAGAAACGCCAAGAATGATACTGCAATAACCTATCTTTTAAGAAGACCAAAAGGAAATAAATATTCGGATTTTCCCACTGTAAATTATTTATTAGGTAATGCAAAACTAAATAGAATGGATTCTGACGCTAACGTTTATTTAATTAGCTATTTAAAGGATTATCATGGCATTAATTTCAGAAAAGACGCATATCTAAAACTTGCTTATTATTACTATTTAAAAGGAGATAACAATCGTTATAATGCGTTTATTAAAATGGTAAAATCTCAGGGAGATATTTATGATGAAAAAGATAAGCAAGCCTTAAAAGAGGCCAATGATGCCGCTCCTGACATTAATTTATTGAAGGCTCGTTTATATTTTGATGGCGGATATTATCCTAAAGCTTTAGCACAATTAAACGGAAAAGATGCTTCTGATTTTAAACTACAAAGGAATCAAATAGAGGTTTACTACCGATTAGGGCGTATTTATGATGAGTTGGGAAGAGATGGAGAAGCATTAATTAATTATCAAAGAGCCATCAGCTCAGGAAAAAATACTACTTATTATTATGCTGCGAATGCTGCTTTATTAATGGGTGATATTTATGCCCTAAAAAACGATAAACCAAGAGCAGCAAATTATTATAAGCAAGCCATTGCAATGAAAAATCACGAATACGAAAACAGTATTGAAAACAAAGCGAAAGATGGTTTAAAGAATATTGGGTATTAGGAGGAATCTATTTTTTATGCTTCCGTCATTTCGACGATAGGAGAAATCTCACATGCAAAGTCTGAATATTATCTTTCAGACCTATTTGTGAGATGTTTCACTTCGTTCAACATTACGAAATTTCTTAACTTGAATAGAACAAATAAAAGATGATTTATAAAATATTGGATATTAAAATTATCAGACTCTTGATTTTCAGGATTTCATGATTTTCTCGATTTCTTGACGCACCTACTCTGTAAACTCAAAGTTCTCTGTGGTTAAAAACTTACAACCCAACTTTATGTTATCTTTATAATTTAGAACTCTGTGCCCTTTTTGTTAAAAAAATATGAATTTAAGCATCCAACAAACTATAGAATTTGTAAAAAAAGAACTTCAAAATGCAGAAGCCGGACATGATTGGTGTCATATAGAACGTGTTTATAAATCGGCGAAAGCCATAGCATTAGAAGAAAAAGTTGATTTAGAGATTGTAGAATTTGCTGCTTTGTTGCATGATATTGCCGATGCAAAATTTAATGATGGAGATGAAGAGATTGGTCCGCGAAAAGCAGGAGAATTTTTAAAATCTATTGCCGTTGATGAACATAAAATCATCCACGTTCAGCAGATTATCAGAAATATGTCTTTTAAAAGCAGTCTTGGTGAAATCAGTTTTACATCACCAGAAATGCTGGTAGTACAAGATGCAGATAGATTAGACGCCATTGGTGCTATTGGTATTGCCCGGGCTTTTACTTATGGTGGCTTTAAAAATAGAGAGTTGTATAACCCTGATATTAAACCAATTATTAATCAAAGTAAAGAAACTTACAAAAACACTCAGGCTCCAACTATTAATCATTTTTACGAGAAATTATTGTTGTTAAAAGATAAAATGAATACCTTAACAGGGAAAAAGATTGCTCAAAATCGCCATGTGTTTATGGAGCAATATTTAGCTCAGTTTTACGAAGAATGGGAAGGCCAAAAATAAATGGAAAATAGTTTTTTATACTTCGGTTACGGCAGTGGATTAAACCCAGCTTTGGTGGAGTTTAGGGTAAACGAACCTGTAGAAATTCTTTGTAAGGGCAAATTAAAAAACTATGCTTTACGATTTAATCGTAAAAACCCAGATGGTAGCGCTAGAGGAAATTTACAACCTATTGAAAATGAATATACTTTAGGCTTGCTTTATCAAATACATAAAAACAAATTTGAACAATTATCAGCTACCGAGCCTGAGTATATTTTACAAGAGTTTGATATCGTTACACAAAAAGAAACATTAAAGGCTTTTGCGTTTATTTGTAACCATTGCGAAAACAACATCCATCCTCAAGAAAAGTATATAAACGGAATAATTGCAGCTGCTCACTCTCAACATTTCCCAGAAGAATATATTTTAAAAATTAAGAGCCAAATACAAGCCAAGTAAAATAAATTAACATGGTTAAGCCGCTAATCATTGTCATTTGCATGGTATTTTTGAAATTTGCTTGCTTAAAATCCTTTTCAACTTTATAAAACCACCAAATAAAATAAGTTAAAATTGGAATTCCCATTATTGCAAAAAGATAAAAATTGATTAAATCGTTTTGCAATTTCCAATATAAAAACATCAGGCTTAAGCCGATAAAAAATATAATCCCTGAGAAAATAAACGAACCTTTATATCCTAGCAAAATACTCAGCGTTTGGTCTCCTCTTTTGGTATCTTCTTGGTGCTGGTAAATTTGTGTAAGTGGGTAAGAAGCTCCAATTAAACATGAACAAATTACTGCTGCTAAATAATCATCGGCTTTAAAGCCTAAATAAGTATTATTAAATGCACCATAACACAATAAAAAAATAAACCCTCCTTGAAAAATAAATACGACCAAAAAACTAACAATAGGATGTTTTTTTAACCTAATAGATGGATGACTATAACATTTGGAAAGCGAATTAAAAATAATTACACCTATACAAAACTGAAAATTAACCAACAAAGCCAAAGCAACTCCAATCCATTCTAAACAAATAGACGTAATATATAAAGCATGATTTACTTTTGGAGGGTTTTTAACCAAAGCAATGCTGTACTCATCTTTATCAAAAAAACTGTTGTAACCATTGCTAGCAGGATAAATAAAGAAATGAAGGATAATAAAAACTAGTAAGGCATGAGTATTGTTAATATTTGGTGCGGCACTTAAAGCAAAAAGGTAAACAGGCAAAAGTAGAAGTGAAAAAGGAAAACGCAGGTGTAGAAAAACAGATTTTATACTTTCAGACTTCATTATTTCAGATAAACGATTAAATTTATAAAAATAGATTAGATGGGCAGCATTATTTCGGCAATTGGGACAAGCAACCCTTCAAATAAATTTTCTCAAGAGCAGATTTTTAGTTTCATGAAAGATGCTCATCAACTAGATGATAACAATTCCCGTCGTTTAGAATCACTTTATAAAGGCTCAGGCATTGATTTTCGTCATTCTGTTATAAATGATTTTGGTAAAGAAAGAGGCGATTATGATTTTTTTGGTAACGATTTAGGTTTAGAACCTTTCCCTACAACTTCTAAAAGAGGAGATATTTTTCAATCTCATGCTCTAAATTTAAGCCTTACGGCGATTGATGATTGTACAAAAAACCTTAAAAACTTCGATAAAAAAAATGTGACGCATTTAATAACAGTGAGCTGTACTGGAATGTACGCCCCAGGTTTAGATATAGAAATTGTAGAAAAATTAGATTTAAATGTTTCTGTTGAGCGTACTTGCATCAATTTTATGGGATGTTATGGGGCTTTTAATGCATTAAAAGTTGCAGATTATATTTGTAGAGCCCAGCCAACTGCAACTGTTTTAATTGTTGATGTAGAACTGTGCACCTTACACTTTCAACGAGAAAACACTTTAGATAACTGGTTGGCAAATTCTCTATTTGCAGATGGCGCTTCTGCCGTTATCGTAAAAAACGAAGAATTTGCAGAAGAAAAGCTTTTTGAAATTAATTCTTTTTATACAGAAGTTGTAACGGAAGCAAGAAATGAAATGGCATGGAAAATTGGGAATCATGGCTTTGAGATGCAGCTGACTAATAAAGTATCTAAGCAGATAAAATCTGGCATTAAAAACATAGCTGATAAACTTTTAAGAAAAGCCAACCTAGCAATGGATGAAATTGGTTCTTTTGCCATCCATCCTGGAGGAAGGAAAATTTTAGAGGTTTGCGATGAGGTTTTTAAGCTTTCCACGTTACAAAATGAGCCAGCTTATACAGTATTAAAGAATTTTGGAAATATGTCTTCTACCACGGTAATTTTTGTTTTGGCAGAGTTGAGCAAAAAATTAAAAATTAATAAATCAGAAGAACAAATTATGAGTTTTGCATTTGGTCCAGGATTAACTTTTGAAAGCATGATTTTAAAATATGCCTGATTTTAGCAGGCGAAGTACTGAGCTTGAAATTATGGATAATTTTGCGCTAGACCATCAAGAAATTGATCCTGTTTTAGCCGAATTAGAAACCATCAATAAATTATTAGGTGGTTTTTCTGTTTTTTATGATGCCTTTAAAAAAATAGATTTATCTAATGGAAATTCCATTAGCGATTGGGGTTGTGGCGGTGGAGACAGTTTAAAAGTATTGGATAAATATTTTAAGAAAAGAAATTTAAATCTGAAATTTATTGGAGTAGATGCTACTGAATCTGCTGTAGAATATGCAATTGAAACCAATAAGAAATATAAAAATCTCAGTTTTAGATTAGCCGATGTTTTAAAAAAAAACTTTAAAGAAAACGAGTTTGATGTGGTAATTAGTAGTTTATTTACCCATCATTTTGATGATGATGCCTGGGTTTTACTGATAAAAAAAATGCTTTTCGCCGCTAAAAAAGCAGTGATCATTAATGATTTACATCGACATCCACTTGCGTACCATTCTATAGGGGTTTTAACGCAGTTATTCTCCAAATCGCCAATGGTAAAGCATGATAGCAAGCTTTCTGTTTTAAGAAGTTTTAGTAAAAAAGAATTAGTAAATCTTTTGCAAAAAGCTGGTGCTCAAAAATACACTATAAAATGGATGTGGGCTTTTAGATGGCAAGTTGTGATTTGGAAGTAATTAAATATTTTTGCAAATTTTTTCTGATTATTTATTAATAAATATATATTTAGAAACTATTTAGCATGAAATATCTCTATAACCTATTCATTTTATCTTTCTTTAGTTTTAATGCTTTAGCCCAGGCCGACTCTAATATCTATATTAATAAGGCTATTAAAAATATAGAAATTGTATATAATTCAAAATCTAAAAAGATAGAGGTTATAGAAAATGTGAATTTATCTTATCAATCATCACAACCAAACTCAAACTACAGTTTTAATGAGTTTTATGATGATAAAACTAAAATTGAGGATTTAAAATATAATCTCGATAAAAAAATCAATCCTTCTATCTGGAAAGCTGAAGATTCTTATTATCAATCTAATGATATATTTTATTCTGATGCCAGAGTAAAATATTTCGATTTAAACTTACCCAAACAGGGTAGCGAGCTTAATGTTAGTTATAAAAGGATTACAGATGATCCTAGATATTTTGGTGTAATATATTTTTCTGAAAACTATAAAGTCAATTCTTTTACAGTTAAAATAACTATCCCAAATTGGTTTATAGCCGATATAAAAGAGTTTAATTTTGACGGTTATAATATCAATAAAACTCAAGAAAAACTAAAAGATAAAACAGTAATTACCTATAGTGGCGAAGGATTAAGTGCTTTAAAGAATGAAAGCTTTACAAGAGGGCTTTCCTATACTTACCCACATTTATTATTTTTAAGCAAAACAGCAGAAGGACCAATAACTGAAACTTATTTCCCAAATCTTAACCAGCAATTTAAGTGGTATAAATCATTATTATTACCCGAAACTGATTTAGACATTATAAAAAACAAAGCGTTAGAGATAACTTCCAAAGCTTTAAATGAACAGGATAAAATTGATTTGATATATTATTGGATACAAGATAACATAAGATATATTGCTTTTGAAAACGGAATTGCTGGTTTTAGACCGGCTTTTGCATCAGAAGTATTAAATAAAAAATATGGCGATTGCAAAGGTATGGCGAATTTGGCTTGTCAAATGCTTAAAAGTATAGATATAGATGCTAGATTATGTTGGCTTGGAACAAATCATCTTAATTATGATTACAGCACTCCTTGTTTGTTTGTAGATAACCACATGATATGTGCTGTTATTAAAAATGGCAAACCATTTATATTAGATCCTACTGAAACTTATCTATCTATAAATGAAAATGCTGAGCGTATTCAAAACAGGGAAATTTTGATTGATAATGGAGATAGCTACATTCTCTTCAAAAATCCTCAGAGAGATTATAAACAAAACCTTATACATATCAATACAAGTTTAATTATTAATGATTTGAGTCTTATTGGGGATGGAAGATATTTAATGATGGGGGAGAGTAAATCTGGCTTTTTGAATGGATATAATAGTTTGAAAACTAACAAAATGACCGAAGCTTTAGAAAATTACGTAAGTAATAATGATGATAACTATAAAATTAAAATTAATAAACAATCAAATTTTTCGAATTACAGCAAGAATCTTGATTTTGATTATAACATCAATTATAAAAACGCTATAACCAAGTTTGATAATGAAATCTATATTGATTTAGATCATAATAAGGAATTTAAATCTCTGGATATTGAACAAGATAAAAGAAAAGCTGACATATTTTTCCCCTATAAATATAACATTCAACATATCACAAAATTACAAATACCTGAAGGATACAGTCTTAAATCTAAACCTGCAGATCTGGATATAGATCAATCTGATTACAAACTAAAAGCAAATTATATTGCCAATGGGAATGAAATCATTTATCAAAAAGAAATTATTATAAAAAACTGTAGAATTGATAAAACAAAACTTGCCCAATTAGTTAAAGATTTTAATGCTTTAAATCAATTTTATCAAGAAACAATCACGCTTAGTAAATAATTATGATAAAAAAACTTGTCCTTTCACTAGTGTTAATTTTAACATTTAATCATCTTTTTTCACAACAATCTGATTATAAACAGATTGCAGAGAGTCTAAAAGAAACCATTTGGAAAAATCCTCAAAATGGTTTTGAATTGAGAACAACATCGCCAGATTTAAAAAGTGAAAGTGCTGTAATTTTATCAAGAAGTTACGAAACAGAAGCTACATCAAAAAGAAAAGTTAAATATATGATTTTATCTGCTGCAGTAACAGCTCAAATAAATCAAATAACAACTTATCACGAGCGTACCTTACTGAACGATAAAGCAGCGGTTGAGGATTATTCTAGTTTAAAATATCGAAAAAAATTAGATAATAACTCAAGTTTCATGTTCAATAAAATTTATGATGAGGCTACTAATTATCTAGGTGTCAAAATAATCAAACCTGATGGAAAGGAAATTTTAGTTAATACATCTGAAGAAGTTTTGTTAAAAAATAAATCATCTGAAGAAAAAGGGAAATTAGCCATCTCTGGACTAAGTGTGGGCGATATTATTGATTTTTACATTTGTTATGTAGAGAAAACTGAATTAGGTAAAAGTTTTTCAGAAGTAGAAATACTTAACAATGAATATTACACCATGAACTATAGCTATACTTATACATTTAGCGATAAATTTGATGTTTCTTACAGTAATGCAAATAATTGTCCTGATTTTATAAGAACTATAGATGATGATGGAAATAATACATACAGTTTAAAAGGAAAAAACTTAGAAAAAATTAATTCTAACTGGTGGGTTTCTTCTTACAGGACTTATCCATATTTTGAAATAATTCCATTGCAAAGCAATGCTGTTAATGGGAAAATAAACAAAATAATGTCTAAGGCAACGGGCGATATAGAATCAATTAAAACACAAGCTTATAAAATTTTTAAATCAGATGCATTAACTTATAATACTTACATTACTAAGGCTCTTTATAGTTTTGGAGACGCACAAAGTTCTTTTAAAAATAATAAAGAATTTAAAGCGGCACCAGTAGATACGATAGTTAAAAGAATGTATGATAAATGGCGCTATGATAACCTTATAGATTTAAAAGAAAGAAGTTCAGAAACCTCTGCAATTAACAGTAATAGCGCTTATAGTTTCAGTTTTGTTTTAGAAAAAAATAATATTCCACATGAAATTATTATAACTCCTTCTAGATATTGGAAACCTTTAAATGAAATAAGCAATTATAGTGATGTATCTTTTTTAATAAAAATTAATGGTGCAGTACCTACATATTTATATTTAAAAGATCCGTACACTGTTTACAATGAAATTCCAGTTTATTTTCAAGGAGAAAATGCATATAGCATATTCCAATTTAAAGATGAAAAAGGTTTTTTAAGTAAAAACTATCCTATAGTTATCCCCGTTGTAGACGAAAAATTGAATGTAATTCAAGAGAATTTGTCGGTATCAATCCTACCTGATTTTAAAAAAATAAAGATAAATAGAGTTGTTGAGGAAAGTGGTTCTATGAAAATTGAAGATCAAAAATTTTTGTTAACCAAATTAGATTTCTTTAATAAATTAGGTAAAGGTCAAAGTGATTTAGATACCAGATTTAAAAATCAATACAAAATAAATAAACCAAAAGTTACAGCAATTTTGAGTGATGAAGAAACTGATAAAACAGCATATTTCAAATCTTTGATAGAATCTCAATATGATACAAAACCAGAACAAATCTCCAATACAATAGTATCAGGAACAGGACTTAATAATAATGATGAAAAATTAATTTTTAGCTCAACCTTTCAATTAAATGATTTTATCCAAAAAGCCGGAAATAACTATTTACTAAATATTGGAAAATTAATAGGAACTATTTCTGCTGTTAAAGAACAAGAGCTTAACAGGAAATTTGACGTATATATGCCCTCCGCTAGAGTATTTAATTACTTTATTAATATTACAGTTCCCGACGGTTATAATGTTAAAGGACTAGAAAATTTACAAAAAGAAATGATTAACCAAACGGGTGATTTTAAATCTAAAGCAACTTTAAAAGGTAAAATTTTAACTTTAGAAGTTACCAGGTCTTATCATCATAACTTTGAAAAAGCTACAGATTGGCCTAAAATAGTTTCATTAATAAATACTGCTTATGAATTTACAGGACAAAAGATTTTATTAGAAAAAATTTAATAGCGCTTTATATTTTTTTCTAATACAAAACCCTAAACTTTATCGTGTTATCAATTTTCCGTAATTCCTTTAATAGTTCTTTATCGTAACTGGTATCAGTATCAGTAATTACATAACCAATTTGTGCATTAGTCATTAAAAACTGACCTAAAATATTAATCTCATGTTTGGCTAAAACCTTGGTTATTTTTGCCATAATACCAGGTACATTTCTATGGATATGGATTAAACGATAAGAACCAGCAATTTTTGGAAGTTGTAAATTTGGGAAATTTGTGCTTTTGAAAGTAGTACCTGTATTTATAAAATCTGCCATTCTTTTGGCAATTAGTGTTTTATTATTTGGAGTTTTTAAACTATCAAAAACTACCATTCCCATATCGGTACAAATAGAAAGGTTGATTTTATCTTTAGCATTTCCCCAATATCCTAAAGTCTTCAATTTTACCGCTTTCTTTAACTTTTCATCAGAAACCGTTTCTCCATCGCCCAATAAAAGCATTCCAACATCTTTCACATATTTTTCTTCAAATGTGGCTTTATGACGAATCGAAAAACCGTCCTTTTTCAAATAATCGATACTTTCTTGGGGAACATTGCCAACTAATAAACAAAGAATGCGGTTCTTTGGATAGGAGATAGCTTGTGGCAAATTATTCACATATAAAAACTCATCAAAACTAGCTGTAATATGGTCTGCTTTTTCCATTACTGCTTTACGTTCAATATTTTCTGTAAAGGCGAAAAACTTCTTTATCATTCCCGACTCCTTTAGTTGAAAATCAGAATGACCATCGCCAATACCATAAATATCGCCTGTTAAAGGCATTTGTTTCATCAGCTTTACTTTTCCATTTTCTTGCGATAATGGATTTTCTTCATCGTAACCTACAATATTATCATCTGCATCAAAAACAAAAGTATTGGCGTAAATATTTTTTTTCTTGATGTGAAATGGAGTAACTACCGGAGTAATAAATTCTTTAAAACCACCAGAAACAATTAAAACTTCATCTGCATGTTTTTTAAAAAAAGATTTATTTCTAGTGAATGATGATGAAACTTTCTTTTTCAAATGCTTAACCAACAAATCTAAATGTGATTTTTTAGCATTCAAGAGTTTAACTCTGCCTGCCAAACTCTCTGAAAAAGAAAGCTTGCCTTCCATGGCTAAATTTGTTAAATCTTCAATCTTTTGATATATAATTTCCCTATCAGGATGATTTTTGAGAGAAATACGAGCTAACTCGTCTAAAGCTTCTACCTGTGTAAAAGTACTATCAAAATCAATAATGAAATATGGCTTCAAAGCAATTGTGTTTAAGCCCTAAAATTGCATAAATCATTTAGCAAAAGCTAATTTAATTGATATTTAAGCAGATTTTAGACTGTTTGCGATTTTGGTAATCGATTCTTGAAGAGGAATAAAATTAAAGTTTAAAGCAGATTTGATCTTATTATTACTATAAGCACTCATCTTTGAAGCGTTATCTGCAGTTGCTTTATTCAGCCCACCTTTAGATTTTGTAAGCCAATTCTTTAATGATGTTAATCTCCAAACCATATTTAGCATCCAAGGTTTTGCTTCCTTTTCAGGGATAGGTAAACCAAAAATTTGAGCCGTTTTAGCAAATAAATCTTTATAACTGATATTTTCAGAATTTAAGATGAAGCGCTCATTAACAATGTCACTATTCATCAATAAAATCATAGTTTTTGCAACATCTTTAACATCCACAAAACCTGTCCCGCCTTGGGTATAATATTTAAAACCATTTCTAATAGTTTCAAAAATTGCTCCGCTGCCTTCTTTTCCTGCATCTTCACCAATAATAACTGAAGGATTTATAATAACCGCATTTAATCCTTCATTTATTCCTCGCCAAACCTCCATTTCTCCGCGGTATTTAGAAACGGCGTAACCATCGTGGTTTTCAAAACCTTCCCAAAAATCTTTCTCTGTTATTATTTCGTCTGCTTTGGCTTCGCCAATTGCTGCAATAGAGCTAACATGAATTAGCTTTTCAATGTCATTTTCTATACAAAGATTAACCACATTTGCAGTTCCCTCTGCGTTTACAGCAAGCATTTTCTTTTTTAAATCTGTTTCAAAGGAAACTAGCGCTGCACAATGATAAACTTTCGTAATATTCTTAAAAGCTTCGGCTAAATCTGATAAATCTAAAATATCTGCGTTAACCCATTCAATATTATTTGCATAAGAAACAAGCTTAAGCGGAATTTTTGAATGCTCTCTTTTAGTGCATTTTATTTTTGCTTCAGTTTGTAAAAGCTGCAAAGCCAGTTCTGCACCTAAAAACCCTGTTGCTCCTGTTATTAAAATCATTTTATAGGCGTTAATTATCTTAAACATCCAAAGGTAAAGGAATAAAAAATTAAATCTTATCCCTCATTTAATTTAAAAAATAGATATTTGAAAGAATTGTTTTAATATGTCTTTAGCCGATTTTTTTTCTCCCATTAATGTATCTAAAATTACTCCAAAAGATGGCTATTATGCCAGTCATTTAGGTGTTAAAATTGAGGTTTATGAACAAGCTTTTCCTGATTTGGAGGAAGGTAAATATGATGTAGCAATAATTGGTGTTTTAGAAGATAGAGGAGCTATAAATAATCAAGGTTGCGCATTAGGACCAGATTATGTAAGGGAAAAACTATATAGTTTAAATGAGGGAAATTTTAAATCTAAAATTATTGATTTAGGCAATATTAAAGCTGGCGAAAAAGTTTCTGACACCTATATAGCACTTAAAATGGTGGTTAACGAGCTAATTAAGCTTAATATCTTTCCACTCATCATAGGCGGAAGCCAAGACCTAACTTACGCTCAATACATGGCTTATGAGGATTTGGAGCAAAAAGTAGATCTAGTTGTAATAGATTCTCATTTTGATTTAGATGAATCTGCCGAAGACACTATTGTTACCAATTCTATATCTTATCTAAATAAAATATTTTTACACCAACCCAATTACCTTTTCAATTTTAGCAATTTGGGCTTTCAAACTTATTACATTAACCAAGATAGTTTGCGGGTAATGGATAAGCTTTTTTTTGATGCGCAAAGGCTTGGTGAAATCAGCGGAGCAGCACATATTGCAGAACCTGTAATTAGAAATGCAGATATGATAAGTTTTGATATTTCGAGTATAAGAGCTTCTGATGCGATGGCAAACGGAAATGCTAGCCCTAACGGCTTTTATGGAGAAGAAGCTTGCCAGTTAGCAAGATATGCTGGTTATAGCGATAAATTAAGCTCTATTGGTTTTTATGAATTTAATCCGGCTTATGATCAAAACGGACAAACAGCTATGTTGCTTGCACAAATGGTTTGGTGTTTTTTAGATGGTTTCTATAATCGGAAAAAAGACATTCCATTACAACCAAAATCTGATTACACCATTTATAAAACTAGTTTACAACATGATGCACATGAACTTATATTTATAAAGAGTAAAAAAACCGATCGTTGGTGGATGCAAGTTCCTTACCCAACAATGGGTTCTAAAAATGAGCGTTATCATTTGGTTCCTTGCTTATATGATGACTATCAATTAGCTATAGCCGGAGAATTGCCAGATTTATGGTGGCGTACCTATCAAAAATTGAATTAGATGAAAAACTTATTAATTGCAATTGCATTCCTGTTTACATTATCGGCGCAAGCCCAAACAAATTTTAGCCTTAAAGGCGAGATTAAAAACTTACAGTCTGATAAAAACATCTATTTGATTCATATCGCAGATCAAAGAGAAAAATTAGATTCCGCAAAAACACTAAATGGAAAATTTGAGTTTAATGTTGAATTAAACAGTCCTTCTATTGCTATTTTATTATTAGACCATAGCGGAAATGATTTAAATGAAAAGCAAAGCCCGAAAGATATCTATAGATTTTTTATTGAGCCCGGGAAAGCAATTTTAACATCAAAAGATTCTATTGCTAAGGCGGATGTAAAGGGTTTACCAATATTTGAAAGTTCTAAAGATTTAAATAATAGTACAGCGCAAATTGAAACTAAGTTAATTGCTTTAAACCAAGAATTTAATGCTTTACCTGCTGATAAAAAAAATAAAGATGTTGTTTTAAAAGGTTTTCAAGATAAATATGAAGGTTTTTTAATAGAGAGAAAAGTTGCAATTGCAGATTTTATTTCTAAAAACCCAAAATCTTACGTGAGTTTATATGCTTTAAATGCCGATTTAGCGACTGAAAATATGGATTTTGCACAGGTTAAAAAAGCTTACGAAAGTTTATCTCCAGAATTGAAAGAGAATATTCTAGCAAAATCTATTAATGCAAAACTAAATTTAGAACAGAAAACTGGTATTGGTGTGATAGCTACAGATTTTGAGGAAAAAACTTCTGAACAAATTGCCATTAAACTTTCTAGCTTTAAAGGTCAGTATGTTTTATTAGATTTTTGGGCATCGTGGTGTGGTCCTTGTCGACAAGAAAACCCAAACGTAGTTAGAGCTTACGAGACATTTAAAGATAAAAATTTCACTGTTTTAGGTATTTCTATCGACACAAAAGAAGACGCCTGGATAAAAGCCGTTAAACAAGATGGTTTAGTTTGGACACAACTCTTAGACCGCTC
>JBBRYE010000024.1:0-34435 GCA_038237895.1 Sphingobacteriales bacterium
ATTTGCTTTTATCCCTTTCGTTTCATGGGGAAAGTTTGCTAAAAGTTTGTTTCGAGCTTGTTCATTTCCATGGGGAAACGTGAAATCTAACGTTTCTGATTTAAGATGAAAAAGTTCGGGAACTTGTAAAAACTCAATATGCTTATTGACACCGAGCATTTCGAAAATTTGAACCTTCGAATCTTTGTCAAAAAGCCCGTCCATTTCATGCAATCCTACTTCCATGACAAAATCTTTGCGTTTAAAAGAAGTGGCGCATCCCCCTGGGATATAATGTTGCTCCAATAAAAGCACTTTTTTTCCGAATTTGGCTAGGGTAGCTCCGGCGGTTAAACCTCCTAATCCGCCTCCGATGATGATGGTGTTAAAAGTTGTCATTATGTCAATATTTTTTCTGTAATATTTTTTTCGATCTGCACCCCAGTGTTCAGGAATGTGCTTTCCAATAAGTTAAGAAGTCGAAAGATAGACTTGTAACAAAGCTGAGTAGAAATTATCAGTTGCATCTTGCCCTTTATCGTAGTTTCATAAATTCCTCAGTAGTCTACCTTAATAGGTAAGTTTTTTTTTAAGCTCCTCCGCTCTTTTCCTTCCAGCCTTATATTCTGGGTCTAGTTGAATGGTTTTTTCTAAATATGCTAATGCTCGTTCTCTATATTTCTTTTGTTGATGTTGTTTTGCCCAGGCCCAATACGTAAAACCGATAACTTTCCAATTTGCATAATCTGCATTTTTTTCTTGTTTATCAATGATGGATTGGAAGTCTTTTTTTGCGAATTTTCTTTTACCAAAGAAGAACCAAGGGAGGTTTTCAGCAACGCTGCCTCGCATAAATTCTGGTAAAGGACTTATCTCCGAATATTTTGTAACCGCATCTGCAAACAAGTCAAAAGACTGACCCAGTAATTTCAACTCTTTGGTTTCGGATACGATCAAAGACAATGCTGATGCTCTATAAGAAGCTACGAATGGTAGAAGCTCTCTTGTAGTTTCATCGGAATTAAAAAGCTCAGTTAATCGGTCAAAACTCTTTTTTGCGTAATCTTTATATTCGGTTTTTGAGAAAAAAGAAAGGTTCAATGCGACTTCGTGGTAAACAATTCCAAGTCGCGTTTTATTAATTTCATCTGGCCTATCTTTAAATTCGTTTTCTACTTGGATAAGTTTATTTTTAATTCCTTCGATGTCAATAAGTTCCATTACGTCATCAAGTTTCTGTTCGATGGTTTTAAACTTTTCTAAATTAAATTTTTGTTCGTAAGTGTTGCTATCTTTCTTCATGGTTTTATAAATTATTGATTTTTTTAAAACATAATCATTTTTTAAAAACTCCATCCTCACTATTGTAAACGGTACGTTTTAGATATTCCGTAGCATTTAATGCTGTTTTGGGCAGGAGCTTACGCATTAGGTGCAGGTCTGGATGCAATAAATCTTCCTGACAGTATGATTGATTCTTTGTTCATCTACTTTAACGTTACCTGTACCACACCGTTTTGAATATATAATTTAGCGTTAACTTTTGCTATGCTTTTCAGTTCGATCATCTTTCAGTCTAAAACCATTCGCACATTTATTTTTATCTCAATATCAATTGGTAGTACACCTAATTCTTAGTGAAGTCAAGATAAAGAGGGGAAAAGTGGAGTGAAAGAATAATATGACTATTAAGATGTTATTATTTTGATTTTTAAGGCTTAAGATTAAAATTTTTCTGGTTTATTGTATTCCACTTCTGTTATATTGAATTTTGCATAAGTGAAATCGCCAATTTCTAATCTCCATAAAACTTCAAAGGCTGTTGGTATCAGAACATTATTCAATTCCTTATACTTTGTTGCTTTAATTACCCAAGTTTTCTGATTATTTTCATCCATATATCGTTTTGTTTCCATTTCAGTAATTTCACCAATATCATTAAAAGTGACTTTGAAAAACAAAGAAAGTCCATTATAATTGAATATTAGTTTTGCTGAATTGGAATCAATTGGCGCCCAATGCAATCTATCGTCAGGTAAAAAATTTGTTGGGTATAAAACACTTTCCCCAAGCCATCTTAACAACTCTCCCTCATTATACTTTTCTCCTTTTTCGTCAACAATATTGAACAAGGATAAAAGGGAAACTATAAGTCTTCCTTTACCGCTGATATACATATCTCTGGCAACAAACATAGCTGTTGTTCCTTTCCAAATAAACCCAGGCAACACCGTTGTTGCATATTGTTCTCCTTTTATATTCATCCAATCCTTGTCCAACCCTGTTTTAAATTGTCCATCATGTTTAATTCTTGCATAATTGATGTAAGGTTGATCTTCTTTTAAAATATGCCTAAAATATCTTCGAACTGGTTCTGGAAAACTTTCCAATTGTTGATAGCTAAATCTCTTATCTGAAATATTTTTTGATTCAGAAAATAAAGTCTTCACTTCTTTATTAAATTGGATAGCTAAATTTATTTTTCCTACTATAAGTGTTATAGCTAAAATAACAAAAGGGATTAAAATGTATATCATGATTTTTTTAAATAGAATCTTAAGCATGTAAAATGAAACTTTCTGCAATAGATAGTTTTCTGAAAAGTCGCCTGTTTTTAAAATTATTTTTTCGGCCCCTAATTAAAATATTATGCAATGTTTTAAGGACTTCAATAGTATGCCCTCCTTTGTTAATCATCACACAATCGGCCTCTGCCGCATGAAATGCATCCGTTATTTCGCTGCGGGTAGCTAACCCATTTTTATTCATATTTTCCAACACCTGTGTAGCCCATATTACTGGTGTGTGTGCAGCTTCACAAATCCATAATATCTCGTCCTGTACCTCGCTCATCCTTTCAAAACCAATTTCAATAGCTAAGTCTCCACGGGCTATCATAATGCCCATTAAGTTATGCTGCATCCCTTGTAAAATAATGGCAGGAAGATTATTTACAGCTTGATTCGTTTCAATTTTTGCTACAATTGGAAGTTCATGTTTGTTTAATATGCCCAGCTGTATTTGCAATTCCTGCATATCAGCAGCATTGTTTACAAATGAAAAGCCTACCATATCAGCATTTTTTGCAATAAATGGCAGGCACTTCTGGTCGTAATCAGTAATGGGATTTATTTTAAATGAGGTATCGGGAAAGTTGATCCCTTTTTCACTTTTAATAATCGGTTTCTTTGCTGAAATACGAATGATTTTAAGGGTTGCTTGCTTTCCACTAACATGCATTACCTCAGCTTCAAATAATCCGTCGTCAAAATAAACCCGGTGTTGTGGTTTCAATTTTTCTACAATTCCTGATAAAGTGCATTGCACCATTTTTTTTCCATTTACAAGATTTTGTTCGGGATCAATCAAGATAATTTCATCGCCTAATTCTACCTTAAATTTGCCGATTTTGTGCTTCTTGCTGATAATTTGTGTCCGTATTTTTGGACCTGCCAAATCCATATAGAGCTTACATGGAATGTTCATTTCAGCAGAAGCTTTTTTTAGGTTTTCAATCATTTTTATCCATATCTGCTCATCATCATGGGCGCAGTTGATACGGGCTACCCGCATCCCATTTTCCAGTAAGTCGCACATTAATTGAAAATCGTCTCCAAAATCAGTATCAAAAGTCACCATTATTGGCGGTGCTTCTTCCGTTCCTGCTTTACCTAAAAGTTTGGTGATGTTTTGCTGTAATTGCTTCAACCCATTTGAAGCATCTATCTCAAAAGATGTAGTTTTTTGATGACCAAGCCATTGCATAATATTAGTAACCTGAGTTTTAATATGACTCTCACTGCTTGCCAAAGATGATAACCCCATATAATGCAGCTGTTTTTGAAGCGACTCAATATTTTGTGATCGTAGTGCTAAGTAATCAATCAGATTAACGGCACTATTGCGATAGGGTGGCTTAACACCATTGATGAGCATCTTTTTTTCATCCTCAGCTTTTTTCATCCTGTTATGGATGTCTTCTAATTCCTTTAGTAAATTCTCCATTATTTTTATTTATCTTAGTTTAGTTTTAAAAATAACCTCAGGATAGATTTCAAGAGGGTTTTTAAGAAATTCAGATCCCTTTCCTTTTAACTCTTTATCAAAAAATGAAACGCTGAATGAATTAATTATTTGATGTGCTTCATCTGTTTTAAGCCCACCAGTAATCCCAAAATACTTCCCATAAGGAAACCATAAAGGGAGGTCTGTAAAATCAACGTGGAACATTTTTGGAATCTGAATAAAATATCCTTCTGAAGGTAGCCTGTTATAAATATTTTTCATGGAAAATTGATGTTGTAATATGTCTTTTTCAGTCCAGCCGCCAGATTTTTTTCTTTCAATCCGCATTGTTTCTGCATCACGGGTCATTATCATGGTAGGAGTTTTCAATCCGTATTTCATTACATCTTTAGACATTGGCGCTTCCATAATCAAGCAAGCTTTTATCCGGTTGTCTTTTAACGCGGCTTCGGCCACAACAATTCCGCCGAGGGAAACACCAAACACTCCAATTTTAGCGGTATCAATATGTTGAGTTAGAATTTTTTGAGAATCATTTTCATTTATTTTTTCTAAATAGTTAATTACAAATGAAATATCTTTAGCAAAATATGGGATAACGCCATCTTTCATTTCGATGCCGTTTAGTTTTGGGGGTTCGGGTAAATCTTCAATACTTTGATGGATTAGCGGCATAATTTTTTCTATTGTTAATCCTTTTATAAATATACCGTTAGGGAATTGTACCAAAGCCACAGCTCCTGGATTGTCAATTGCGGCAACAACATAACCCTGAGAAACCAATTCTTGAATTTGAAAAGTGTTGAGTTGCCTACAACCGTTAATGCCTGTATGATAAATCAGTAAAGGAAACTTTACTTCATTGTTACTAATTTCTGCGCTGTGAATTGCATTAGATTTCACATATTTTAAATGGGTAAAAAGAAATTGAGGGTATTCAAAAAGTTTAGCAAGTGCAAGCGTAAAATTTTCTGCATCTTCAATGTAAGCGGCGGGTTTTTCTTGAATATTTTTCTTGGCAGGATACCATATCTGAATCATCATTTCTCTTTTTCTGTTGCTTTCATTGCTGAAGATTTCTTTTCTTGTTGTATCTGTTAGATGATATACTAAGGTTCCAATTTCAAATTTCCCGGAAGGTTTTTCAAATTTGAACACAGGAAAAAATGCAGGAAGAATTGCAACTACGACCAACAATATAACGGAAGAAGGAACAAATATTTTCTTGAAAAGATTACTTTTAAAAAAATCGGAAAACAGAAAAAGTATGACTAAAAAAAGTGCTGGATATATTTGCCATCTTACTCCTTCTATAAAAATCTGAAGTATTGCTGCAAATCCTAAAACAATAGCCCAATACCAAAAATATCTTTGGTTCTTGTTTATCACCCAATTAAGTAAAAATGCGAATAGAATGACAAACAAAATAGTTTCAAAAGTTCTCATGATATCTGAATTTAGATTGTAACAGATTGCGAAAATTTAACATTTCCTTGTTTCCTTATTCCTAAAATGATTAATCCAACCAAAACAAGTATCACTATTGATTCGGTTAAAGTATTCGAAACGCCATGCTCATTCTTAATTAATGCGTTACCAACAATAACTACTAAACGGGCAGCCATAATAACTGCAATCATACAGGCTGAAAATTTTACTTTTTCTACATCTTTATAAACGGACATAATAAGAAATGCGACACAAAAAATTTAATTTTCAGTTGTAATAATATGCCAAATATGGGCGATGGTTGTTTTGAATGCTAAGTCAATGTTTGATGTGTTAATAATTGGCAATAATGAAGATTGCCCTCTCCAAACAAGTGAAAATGGTGAAAGAATGAAAAGAATTCCTACAGAGAGATAGTAATGGTTTTTTGTCATTTCGTTTTTAAATTCTTTGATAAATATTTTCAAAAGGAATTCTCATTCTATCACCCCACACTCCCTTTTCATTTCTTATTCCGCAAGAAACAACCATATTTATTTCTGCTCCGAAAGGCAATTTCAACATACGTTTCACTTTTTTGCTGTCGAAGCCTTCCATAGGGCAAGTGTCATACTTTTCGTTAGACATTGCCAGCATAAAGGTTTGTGCTGCCAAAGCACAAGATTTATGAACTACTACTCTTATATCGCTTTCAGATACTTGGTAGGTGATTGGACTAAAAAGACCAACGATGCTGACAAAAATTTTTCTGATAAAACCTGCAACACCAAAAAAACGGAAATATAAAAACGGCATTATTTTGCCATAGTATAATTTCCAATGTTTAATCCTTTTCTCTTGTTTTTCCCTTGGACTATTTTTAAATACATTTTGAATTTCTAATCCCAACATTTCTTTTGCTCTTTGTTTAAATAAATCTTGCCTTGTTACAAAAACGACCATTTGTTGGGCAGTTGTAGCTGCTTGTTGGCTTAAACATGCGATAGAGAGTTTTTTTAAAGTTTCTGGATTTGTAATATGATAAAACTCCCAAAGTTGCATATTTGAACTATTGGGTGCCAATACAGCCAATTCTAAACAATATTTCACCTTTTCAGCATCAATTGAAATAGCATTGTAGTGTCTTACCGAGCGTCTATAATTTATTATTTCTTCAAAATTCATAATTATTTGGATACGGAAAAATGGTTTTTTATATTCTTAAATTTTATCAGCCAAAGAGTTTTTTTCTTTCAAAATATCAAATTCAAAAATTTCTTTTAGTTTTTGTGGTTCTTCAAAAATTGGGCTATGGGCCGATTTTTTAAAAGTGTAAAATGCTTTAATAGGTGCTTCCAACTTTTCTAAATATTCCTTTGCTAAAATGATTGATACCGTATAATCATAAACACCTCCAAAAAAATATACTGGAATTTCCAATTTTGGCACTTTAATCATCAGGTTTGTTGCCAGCATTTCTTCCCAGAGTATACTAACACCCGATTTTGATTTGACCGCCCAAAAGTTGTATTTCTCTTTCAATGTATATTCTTTGAATGTTAAAGACGGCATAAAGATTCCTGTAATTACAGATTTCATTTTGTGTATAGTTCCAATTCCAAGATTATGCATTGCTTTATCACGAAAGGCAAGATATTCAGTCGATATACTGTCTGTAACGGGAGCATTCTCCAGCTTTTGCACCATTTTTTTGTCACCATTTTTCGTGTATTTTTCAAGCATGTATTCGTATGCAAGTTTTTCTGATTTAAGCTGGTTACTCATTTGCCCAACACCGATATAAGCATAGAATAATTCTGGAGCTTTTGCTGCTGATTGTATCCCAATAAAACTACCACCTTAATGCGCCATTAGATAAATTTTATTTTTGTTGAAGCGTTTGCGTAGATAATTTGTTAATTCTATGGTATCATCTACCATTTGCTTCAAGGTTATCGCTTCAGATGAATTATTAGAATGATAGGAGATTCCTGAACCACTTTGTTCCCACCAAACCACAGTAAAATAATCTTCGAGTTCAGATGGGTAACTCTGATTAAGGAAATATTCGGGCATGCCTCCATGAAGAAAGAGCAAAACCGGATGTGTTTCATCTTTGCTCTTTATAAACATTCCTTGCTTTACACCATTAAGGGTGATAAAAGTTTTTTCTGAAATGCTGCCCTTGATTATATTTCCAACTTTATCAAGATATGGTTTTGTTTTACCCGGACTATTTATAAACAAAACAACTATCAGAAAAAGAACTCCGAATAAAAGTATGGTGAGCATTGCTGCAATCATTTTTTTTACAAAAATTTTCATTATAAATTTTTTCTCAACTTCTCACAAACCAATCAACTGGTCGCCTTAATGTTACTGGTTCGGGATAATCTTTTACATAACCTATTCTTAAAATAAATTGGATATTATCTTTTTTGCCTATGGATTGGTTTACTATTTTATTGATTGATGGTTCTTCTAAAATCTGCGACATGGGATGAATGGCAATACCTTTTTCCCTTACTTTTAAAAATAACCGTTGCATCCGTTTACCAGTTTCTAATAATGCAACAACAGAATTTTCTTTACTGGTAATTACCAACCAACCTGCTGATTGGGATACCTGTTTAATAACATTTTCAATATTTTTATCTCTGAAACTATCTTTCATCACACTATCTTTGTTATAAAAATTGCGCACTATCCAACCTGGTATTCCATCAATTTCCATACTGGCAGTTGTTAGCCCATCACGATATTTTTCTGAATCCTTGCTAGAAAACCGGATCCATTCTCCCAATTCTTTTTCGGCTGCATCGCGATAGGATTGAATTTTGTTTGCTTCAATGGTTTGCTCGTTTAAGTAAGCATATTCTTTTGCTCCATTTGGGAGGTAATTAAAAAAATCTGGATCTTCATTAAATAGGTAAGCTGCGTCTTCTTTTTTGAGTGGGTTGTTAAGATAATTTGAACGTACTGTTCTGCGCTTCTTAATTTTATCAATATCAAAAGCAGGTACATTTTCTGATTTTATCAGTTTTACTTTAACGATGTTCTCGTCCTGATTAGTGGAAGCTAAAATTTCAAATTGGCAATGATAACCCGAATTACTTGCGGCATATTCCAAATTTTGAATAAATGCACCAATCGATAACATAGTTTCTCTTTGGGTAGAATCCACACCTGCTAGCCATTTGCTTTTATCGTTGCAAATTATCCAATGGTATGGTTCTAAATATTTTACAAGCCAAGGTTGGGTATTATGTCCGCTTGGTGCAAGAGATGCTAGAAACAAAATTTCTTTTTCTTTAGTTTCGAGGAATGGTTTGTCAGAAAGTTTTGGAATACTATCATCTCTTACAAAATTAGCCTTATCGCTAAACAAATAACTTGCCGCTCCTGCAAATACGATTGTACCTGCTGTAATACTTAAAAATTTTCGTCTTTCCATTTTAAATATTTTAATTTATTGAAGTCTTATTCTTTTAAAATCATCCTTTTAGAACTTTGAAATATCCTTCTCAAGGTATGAGCCTTAGCTAATAATATTTAATATAACATAACACTCATTATTTTTCCATCTTCCATAGTGATGGTTCTGTGGGTTTTGGCGGCAAAATCCAAATCGTGGGTAACTATTAATAAAGATTGATGATATTGTTCTGCCAATTCCTTGAAAATATTAAATACGATGTCGCTGTTTTTTTTATCAAGATTACCGGTTGGTTCATCACCCATAATAATTAAAGGTTCATTAACTAAAGCCCTAGCAATTGCTACTCGCTGTTTTTGACCGCCACTCAATTGATTTGGGTATTTTAATGCTTCACTTTCTATCCCCAATATTTTTAGTTTCTCATAAGCATTGTGTTCTATTTCTTTTGTTGTAAGTTTTCCGAATTTTAACCCGGGTAGCATTACATTTTGTAAGTTATTAAATTCGTTAAGTAGGTAGTGAAACTGGAATACAAAACCGATTTTTTCGTTTCGCACTTTGGCTAATTCTGCATCTTTCTTATTTTTCATGGAGATACCATCCAGAAATAATTCTCCTTCATAGTTGGTATCCATGGTAGATAAAATGTAGAGCAAAGTGGATTTACCACAGCCAGATTTACCTACAATAGAAACAAATTCGCCAGAATTTATAGAAAAACTAATATCAGTAAGCACCTTTACAGTAAGTGGATCATGAAATGATTTATTAATGCCTATGGCTTCAATGACTTTCTTATCCATAACTATTTTCCTCGGATAATATCTACAGGATCTATTTTGCTGGCTTTTATGGATGGAAAATATCCTGCTAAATAGGTAGTAATGATGGAAAATACAGCTCCAATTAAATAGAATTTTGGATTGTAATTGATGGGATAAGTTTTTACGGTTGGCAAAGAAGCCGTATTGAATGGAATTTCTCCAATTATTGAGGAGAGACCAAATCCGAAAATTAATCCAAGCGCACCACCAACTAAACCAATGGTTAAAGCAATGGTTATAAATATCGCATTTACATCTTTACCAGAAAAACCAGTTGCTTTAAGAATTGCAATAGAATCCATTTTTTCATAAATCATCATATTTAGAATATTGTAGATCCCAAATCCCGCTACTATAAGCAAGGTAATGCCAACTGCGTAAGAAATTAATGTACGTACAGAACTGCCGGTTTCAAATTGGGCGTTAGCTGTTTGAATATCTATTGCATCAGTTCCAAATAATTGACTATACTTTTTGGCCAAATCTGGTGCTAATGCGATATCATACAATTTAATCTGAAGATCAGTAATATAGCTGATAGGTTTAACCAATATTTTTTGAGTAGTGGCTAGTGTAACATAACTTTGAATTTTATCTACTTCGTCTATTCCAGATTGGAAAAAGCCGACTACTTTTAAAGGAAATCTAGTGCCATTACTGGTTGTTATCTGAATGTTATCTCCCACTTGAACCAGCATTTTTTTGGCAACGCCAATTCCTAATATGATACTGTTTGGGGTGTTTTTTAAATCGATGGTTTTACCATCTACTACATAATCCTGAAATTTGAAGAGTTTGTTTTCTGCATCAACATCAATACCATCAATAATACCGGTTAAATTAACAGAGCCCACATTATAAAAAATAGGTACTGTGTTTTTTGGCGCAATACCTATCACATTATCATCTTTTTTTAGTGCTTTAATTATAGCTTCACTATTCCTAATTTCTAGCAATTCATTTTTGGGTTTTACATGCTCTACAAAATTATAAGCACCTGGATAGGCTGTTGACCTGGCAATAGGTTGGATTGGAGAAGGCGAGATTTCATTGTAAAGCCTTACATGAGGGGTGCGGTTTAAAATCAAATTATCTAGCAAATCATTTAAACCTGCCATAAAGCTTAACAAAGTTATAAACATAGTGATACTGAAAGTTACCCCAAAAGCAGCAACCATTGTTTGCTTTAACCTTGCTTTAAGTAAAGCCATAGAAATCTGGGCAATGAGTTTTAATTTCATTGCTTGGGTAAGATTAACTCATCGTTTGCGTTTATTCCGGAGAGAATTTCTACCATTTGATAATCCTTCAAACCTGTTTTTATTCTAATTTGATTCCCAGCTTTATTTACCACTGTAGAATCGTTTAGCAAGTAATTTCTTGGTATCAGTAAAGCATCTTTTTTTGTGTTGATTACCACATTTGCTTCAAAAGAAATATTAGGGTACAGTATAGTTGGTGGTTTTACAAATTTTGCTTCTATTGTAAAGGTTTTGTTTTGCAAATTCATAATCGGATTGATCTTGGTTACCACTGCATTATAAACAGCATCGCGATAGCTATTTAAAACTACCAAAACGGGCATTCCCAATTTTATGGATACAATATCATATTCATCAATCTGCATTTTCAATAGATATTTCTGATCATCACCTATGATAGCAATTGGAGTTTGGGGATTAACAATTTCTCCTTTAGCAAGGTTCATTTGATATACTTTGCCTTTTACTTTACTTTTTACCAAGTAATCACCAGTATTTTTATTGCTGATTAATAGGTTGTTTTGGGCTTGTTTGGATTGGAAAGCCAACTGTTTTTCTACCTCAGTTTCATTTTCTTTTGCTGAAGTATATTTATTTGTTGAGTTTTCTTTGGCAAGTTCTCTTTGTTCTAATTCTACTTTTGTACCCACATTTTGCGACCATAGATTTTTTTGTCGTTCTAACAAAATCGCATCATTATTCATTTGGTTTTTTGCTAAAGCAACCAATGAATTTGCTTCCTCTAATTTCCCCCGATTAAAATTTAAAGCATTAAAATCCGCAGATAGTTTTGCATTATCTGATATCAATTTTTGCGCATCATTTATAATGGATAGAATAGGAGTACCAATTTCCACAGATGAACCCTCATCTTTCAAAACTTCATTTACAATACCATTTACGGTAGCAAAAACTTGGTATTGGTTTTCACTTTCAATCACTCCGGAAGCATAAACAGATACGGTAATGCTTTGCCTTACAGGGCTAATAGTGTCCTGTTTAGAATGACAAGCAATAATAAAAATGAGTGAAAGTAGAAAGGTGATTTTTGATAGGTTAGTTACCCACCTTGTGTTTATATTTCCCATTTTTCAGGTTTGTCGTACTCAACTTCTGTGATATTGAATTTCGCATAGCTGAAATCTCCCTTATCTAATCTCCATAAAACATCAAAGACAGTTGGTATTATTACATTATTCAATTCCTTGTAGCTGGTTGCTTTAATAATCCAAGTTTCCAAGTTTTCTTCACCAAAATATCTCTTTGTCTCCATCTCCGTTATTTCGCCAATTTCATTAACTGTAATTTTGAAAAACAAGGAAAGTCCATTGTAATTAAAAGTAAGTTTTGCTGTGTTAATATCTAAAGGAAACCATTGTAATCTTTCACTTGGTAAAAAATTTGTAGGATATAAAATACTTTCTCCAAGCCAACGAAGTATTTCTCCAATATCATATTTTTCTTTCCCTTTTGCATCCACAATATTATAAACTGAAAAAAGCGAAACAATTAATCTTCCGTGTTTTGAAATATACATATCTCTTGCTACAAACATCGCTGTTGTACCTTTCCAAATAAAGCCTGGTTTTTCTGTTGTTGCATATTGTTCGCCTTTTATGTTCATCCAACCCTTTTTAAGGTCTGCTTTAAATTGACCTTCGTGTTTAATTCTTGCATAACTTATGTAGGGCTGCCCTTCTTTTAAAATATGATTGAAATACCGTTGTACAGGTTCTGGTAAACTTTCTAATTGTTTTTTTTGAAATGTCTGGGCAGATATACTTTTTGATTGGGCAAAAAGCTCTCTAACTTGTTTACCGAATTTTAATGACAAATTAATTTTTCCTATTATTAGGATTGATAGAAGCAGGCCAACTATGGAGAGTGTAATTATCATTATGTTTTTTTAGTTTTAGTAAAAAATTTATGTTCTCACAAACCAATCCACAGGCCGCCTAAGTGAAACAGGTTGAAGATAATTTTTAACATAACCAATCCTTAAAATAAACTGTATGCTGCCGCCAATGCCTATGGATGAATTTAATATTTGCATTGTTGATGGCTCTTCCAAAATTTGTGTCATTGGATGAATGGCAATGTTTCTTTCCCGTATTTTTAAAAGCAAGCGTTGAAAACGTTTACCTGTTTCAAGCAATGTAGCTACCGAATTATCTTTACTTGTAATGAGCAACCAACCAGCCGATTTAGAGACTTGTTTTATTACGCTTTCAATACTTTTATGTCTGAAACTATTTTTCATTACATCTGCTTTTCCGTAAAAATTTCTTAGATACCAAGCTTTTAAACCTTCTATTTCCATGCTTGCCAACGTTAGTCCATCGCAATTAATTTTGGCATCTTTACTGGAGAAACGTATCCATTGTGCCAATTCTTTTTCGGCGTTATTGCGGTAAGCTTGTAATTTGTTTGCTTCAATAGTTTGCTCATTTAGCCATTGATGTTCTTTTGATGAGTTGGGAATATAATGGATAAAATCAAGCTCATTGGCCGTCAGGCAATTAACATCCTCCTTTTTTAAAACATCAATCAAATAGTTTGACCTTATGGTTCTTCTATCTCTGATTTTCTGAACGTTATATTTTACTAAATGGCTAGTTTTTGTCAATTTCACTTCCATCACATCTTCATCCTGATTATTTTTTGCTAGCAGGTTAAACTGGCAATCGTAGCCAAAATTACTGGCTGCAAATTCTAGGTTTTGTAAAAAAGCACCAATAGATAATATGGTTTCTCGTTGTGTTGGGTCTACACCCAAAAGCCATCTGGTTTTTTCGTTGCCAATAATCCAATGGTAAGGTTCAATATATTTAACAAACCAAGGTTGTGTGTTGTGGCCGCTTGGTGCAAGTGAGGCTAATTCTAAAATTACTCTTTCATCTTTATTAAGGGGTATTCTCCTTAATGAAACATCTTTAATATCAGTTCTGAGGAAATTGCTTTTATCGGTTGATAAGTAATATGCACCACCTGCAACTACAAAAGTAGCTCCTGTTAGGGTGATAAAATTTCTTCGGTTCATAACTAGTTTTAAAGACTATTCTGTAATCAGTTCCAAAAGTTAATATATTGATTTTGTTATGTGATTTATATCAAGAAACAATGTAAAGCCTATATTAACTTTTATCACGGCGTATGGCTATTTCTTTAATTAAACCTGTTATAAACGTTGATCTAAATACTTTCAATCAAAAGAGGTTCTACCTCAATAGTTACTTCCATAATTATTTTAGATTTTACAGAATGGGCTATCAAACAAGCATCTTCAGATTTTTTTAAAATGCGCATGGCCTTCTCTCTAAAAATTTCATTATGTATTATTACGGTTGGTTTTAGTATGATTTCGCTCATCATTAATTTGCCGTCTACCATTTCTAGTTTTCCTTTTCCTTTACAACTAAAACTTGTAAACTCTAGTGTAGAGTTTTCGGCAATAGCCAAAAATGTAGTCATTAAACAACCGCTAACTGCAGCCACAAACAAATGCTCTGGCGACCAAATTCCTTCAATTCCTTTCGGAAATTCTGGTGGTGTGGCAACTTCTATACAAACACCGTTCTTTTTGTTTAATTCTGGAGAACAGATGATGCCTTTACGGCTATTTTCCCAATTGGTATCTACGTTATAATAATATGGTTCCATTGTTTTGTTATTTAATAGGTTGGTTTAAGCCTGATTTTTTGTTTGTACTAATGCCAAAAGGAGGATAAACAGGGCAAAAGCTCATGAAACTAGTGATTATAAATATGCCACATACAACCAGTAAAATGATGGCTAAAGCACCGCTAATGATTTGAGTAAAATATAAAACGAGGATGATGATGGCGAGTACAAATCTGATTACTCGATCTGCTGTGCCCATGTTCTTTTTCATAATGATTTGATTTTGGATATTTTTATGATTACTGTAAATGTGATATTTATTGAGACAATTTATAATGATCCTACACACAACGAATAATGATAAATGTCATATCCGTTTATCCCATTTTACTGTTCATATTTCACCCTCTATCTTCTTCTAAATCGTTAATTATCAAATTTCTAATCGGTTTAAATCAATGGTCAGCATTCTAGCTTTTGCACTAAAGGATTTTTTCTGAGTAGCAATATAAAGTGTTTGATGTTTTTCTCTTTTCCTTTAACCCTCCATGTAAATGAAACTATATGCTTTTCCCATTTTTGGTTGATCAATTTAAATTTTAAATCAGATTCTTTTATAGCATGTTCTATTGTTTTTATAGCATCATTAGTTTGTAAACACTCTATCCTAAACGTTTTGAAATGATTTATTTTGGATATTGAACTTTCTACATAAGGCAGTACCACTAGGGTAAATAAAATTAGGAAACAGGCATAAGCTGATGGAAAATAAAAACCAGCACCAATCCCCACGCTTACCGCAGCAACTGCCCAAATGGTTGCAGCGGTGGTAATTCCATTTACACGATTCTCATATTTAAATATTACTCCGGCTCCTAAAAAACCAATTCCGGTTACAATATTAGCAGCAATTCTATCAATACTGTTTGGTGCACCCAACGTGATAGACATCAAAGTGAAAAAGCAAGCCCCAATAGAGATCATAATAGTGGTGCGGAAACCAGCACTTTTACCCCTAAATTCTTGTTCTGCTCCTACCAATCCTCCCCATAATAATGCGAGTGAAAATCTTATTAATATCTCTGTAGTTGAAATCATGTTATTATGTATAAATTTTATTAATTAGCCATTTTAAAATCAACTTAATCAGGAAAGCTACCAATTCTATCGTTAACGCTTATTCTAGTTTTCAAATAATACGCTACTATCATAAACACCCATTTAGGTTTTTGCATTTAGCTTTTAACATTTTTTAAATCTTTTCCCAACCATTTTCCTTTTCTAAGCAATTTATATACTTGAACAAGAAATAATGGAAGTATACTAGCAAGCCCAGCAATAATCCATGCGTTAAATGGCATGTGAATAAAATTGAGCGCCATACGGCTTTGCGGAAAAGCATAAACTCCAGTGATTAAGAAAAAGCAAAGTAGAATAGCGATCCAAACAAATTTATTTTTGGTCACCTCGTTTTTTATCATCTCAGAATGTACTGATGACATATTAAAAACATGGAAAAGTTGCGAAAAAGCAAGCGTAATAAATGCCACATTATTGATTACAATCGCATCTTTAGATACATAAACTTTACACAGAAAGATGGCTAATAAGCTAGTGCCTGTTATCAGTATTGCGTAGATATAAATAACCAGCCAGTTACGTTTAGAGATAATATCTAATTTTGGATTTCTCGGTGGTTTTTGCATCACGGTTTCATCCCCTTTGCCAAGGCCCAATGCCAATGCCGGAAAAACATCTGTTACCATGTTTAAGAATAAAATCTGTAATGGAAAAAGCATGGATGCAGGTGCTAAAAACCCAAGAAGCGTTACAATAAAAATCTCGCTGAGGTTGCAGGAAACCAGATAGATTACAAAACGCTGGATATTCTGAAAAATCTCTCTTCCGTGTTCTACAGCCAAAAAAATAGAACTAAAAGAATCGTCTTTTAGCACAATACTAGCGGTTTCTTTTGCAACTTGAGTTCCTCGTAATCCCATGGCAATGCCAACATCTGCCATTTTGAGTGCGGGAGCATCATTAACACCATCGCCAGTCATGGCTACAATAAAACCAGCTTTTTGATACACTTCTACAATCTCTAATTTTTGTTTAGGTGTGGTCCTGGCAAATACTGTTGTATTTAAAATCCTTTGTGTCCAATCGGTTTTTAACAATTCCTTTTCAGGCAATTCGCTTCCTGAAATTACCTTATTATCTATACCATCAGTAATCCCTACTTTCTTAGCGATATTCAAAGCCGTCATAGGATGATCGCCAGTAATCATCACTATTTTGATTCCTGCCGATCTGCACACACTTATTGCATTTTTTATATCAGCCCTTGGCGGATCTAAAAACCCAACCATGCCCACATATATTAGTTTTTGAAGATAATCTTCTTCGGGCTTTTCAGCAGATTTAAGGTAGCCAAATGCCAAAACCCTAAGCCCAGAAGCTGAAAGTTGTTCTGAATTTTCAAGGATTTTTTTTCTTTGATCTTCACTCAAATCAGCAATAACATCACCTAATTGTATGCTTGTACATTTTAGTAATAAATTTTCTACAGCGCCCTTCGCAGAAATGAAAAAGTCATTATCCTTTTTGTGAAGAGTTCCCATCATCTTTATTTTAGAGCTGAAAGGAATTTCGGAAATTCGTTTAAATTCTATTTTGGTGTTTTTTGCGGGAAACCCCGAAGCATCAGCTAATTGCAAGAGTGCTATCTCAATAGGATCACCAAAAGCTTTTTTATCATTAGCCGATGGATTTAAAGGCGCATTATTGCAAAGACTCCCAATCCTAACCAGCAGCTCTAGATTTCGACTGCTTTTTTCAATCCTAGCCCCTTTAAAATCAAGTATTCCTTTTTTTATCGATACATGAATTTCCTCTTCAGGGAAACTCATTACTTCTACATAAATCTTATTCTCTGTTAATGTTCCGGTTTTATCGGTGAGTATCACATTTACCGAACCTAGTGTTTCTACCGAAGAGAGCTTTTTTACAATAGAATTTTTTTTTGCCATCAATAACATCCCGTAAGCCAGCGCAACGGTAGCTACAATTGGTAATCCTTCTGGGAAAGCAGCAACGGCCAAAGCAATAGCTGTTTTTAGAATTTGTAACCAAGGTCTGTGCTCTAAGATTCCTGAAAGTGCAAATAAAACAGTCATCACTAAAGTAATCAAAATCAGTTTTTTAGTGAGCCTGCTAATTTTTACGTCAAGCGGAGTTTTTTTAGAGATATAGCCTCCAACCATTTCACTAATTTTACCGAGTGCTGTATTTTCTGCAATTCCGGTGATGATTGTCTTGCCATTTCCATTTACTATGGCAGTTCCTTTGTAAACCATATTCAGCGCATAGGTAGATGCTGTTTTTTCGGTTAGGGTGTCATCATTTTTAGAAACCGGGAAAGACTCTCCCGTAAGGGAAGATTCGTCGACTTGTAAGCCATTAGAAAAAATAATTCTTCCATCACCAGAAACCATATCACCTGCTTCCAATAAAAGCAAATCTCCAGGAACAAGTTGCTCTGATGCAATTTCAATTGTTTTACCAGCTCTAATAACTTTAGAATAGCTGATATCCATTTTTTTTAATGCCAACATAGAGCTTCTGGCCTGTAACTCCATAAAAAAACCAATTAAGGCATTTACCAAAATCACAATAAATATGGTGGTAGCTTCTATGTTGTTTTTGAAATAGAGCGAGGCGAAAGCTGCTAAAAAAAGAAGATAAACGATTGGGCTGTTAAATTGCTCTAAAACCATTTGCCAAATACTTTTCTGTTTTTGGCTTTTATAGATATTTAGCCCAAATTTTGCAGATCGTTTAGAAGCTTCAGCATCGCTTATGCCTTTATCCTTATCAGTTAATAAGGATTTTAAAAGGGATTCTACAGTTAAGGCAGCGGCCTTTTTTATAGGATATTCAAATGCTATATTCTGTTCTTTTAACATTGATATCCATTATCAAAATAATTTAATTTCTTACAGAAAAGATTACAGATCCCACTAAAAAACTGGAACTGAAGAAGCCATAGAAGGATAAACCATTAAGGGTAGATGAATCTTTGCTGCAATTTCTTTACTTAAACTCCCCTTAAACAATTCTTGAAAAAATGTTTGAGGATGGTGTACCATCACTAACATATCAATCTTTCCATGCGCTGTAAACCAGTCTAAACCGCTCCCCGCATCACTACTCTTAATTTGGCGATAGTATACTTTAGAAAAATTTATTTTTGAGGTAACTTCGCTTAATAGGTGATTTACTTTTTCTTGAGAATCTTTTTCATTATACTTTTCATCTGCCACGTGTACAATCACTATTTCTGCATTGAATGCACTAGCTAAACCCGATAAAGAATGGATTTGCTCTATATCTTCCGTACTCAAATCAGTAGCAAAAGCAATTTTATCAATTTTTGTGAATTTCTGTTCCTCACCAATTACCAATACGGGTAAAGTGACGTGGTCCATCAATTCATTTACATGATTACCCATTAACCAATTCGAAATCCCTTTTTCATGATTGCCAACTACCAAAAGTATCATGTCGTTTTCTGCTTCTAACATTTTAAGATAGCTGGTAAAATCCCCATCATGGCATTCATATTCAATCTCTGGCTTAAACTTTAGAATAGCTTTTGCTGAGAATTCCTTTTTTAGTTTTGCGCCAAATAATTTAAGTTGATGCAAGTGCTCAATCTTCAATTCTTCTGAACTTTCCATAGGCCAAACAATTTGGCCGGACATAGGAATATTGGCAGGTACAAGAAAAGAGTTATACAATTTGATATTGGCATCTAGGTGCTCAGCCAATTGAAATGCGTATCTGGCTGCATTTTCAGCCCTTTTAGAGAAATCGGTTAATACAGCTATGGTTTTCATATAGAGTTTGATTAATGTTATTTCAGAATAATTTTATTACAATTTCTTTTTATCACTTGACTTTGTTTGTTTAGTAGACCTCTCATCTATTTCCTTAGTTTCCGTATGATCTTTTTTTAATTCAGCCCTAATTAGGGCAAATAGGCTCATATAAATATTGGCTATCCAAACTAAAGAGAAGCCAGCAATCACATAACCACGCCAATCAAAAAATAGTAAATGGTAACCGGTAAAAATCAATACTATAATAGTTACATAATGGCTAAAACAGTACTCACAGGTAAACAGATAAAAAAACTTTCTTTCTAAAATGGTCTTGCCTTTTATGCTTCTTCTGGCAAAATATTCTCTCGGTTCTTGAAAAATTTCTTCATGCGTAACTGTCCAAGCCATACAGGCAATCGGGATGGCCAATATAAAAAGCCATCCTAACTGTATATAGATACTCATCTTAATCTTTACCTAAAATAAGTTTAGATTCTTCGTATTCTGCTTTATTGATTTCGCCTGATGCGAAACGCTTTTTCAATAGATTTAAAGGCGAATCTTTTGCGCTACGTTGGCCAGGGATTTTATATGGCGTAGCAAAAATCCAAAAAATCCAAAAAAACCAGAGAAACCACCAAATCATGTCCATTCCCCAAAATTGATAACCGTTATACATCATGGTTTTATATTAATTTATAAATGTTTTTCATTCAGCATGACAACAATAACACGCTATCTTAAAGGTATATGTAAGCCACTCGCAAAAGAGTGATGTAAGTCAGCTTAATTGATGATGTGCATCATTAAGGCTGGTTGTTTAATACAAAAATTGAAAGTGTGAATAATGTAACTTATATACAAAATTACATAACATGTGGCCCAACTAAATCCTGAACTTCACTATTCATAACTAAGCTATGATTAAATGAAAAATGACCAAGATTTAGAAAGAGATATTAAAGATGCTTTTAAATGGGATCCTTTATTAAAATCCGAAAATGTTAATATTTTGGCTCATGAAGGTATTGTAACCTTATCTGGCGAGGTTCAAAACTATAATGATAAACTTAGTGCAGAAAGAATTGTAAAAAGCATTGATGGGGTAAAAGTGATTATAGAACATTTAACAGTTAAGATAGATCCTAGTTTTAAAAGTACGGATGAAGAGATTGCTAAAAACGTACTCCAATACCTAAAATTAAGTTGGGTTCCTTCTGACCGTATTAAGGTTAAAGTAGAAGAGGGGCATGTTACTCTTGAAGGGCAAGTAACCTATAATTTCCAAAAGGAAGATGCAAAAAAATCGGTTGGAGGTGTGAAAGGAGTTTTAACGTTAACCAATAACTTAGAATTGATTCCAGAAACAAAAGATTATTTAGAAAAAAGAATTATAGAGCATGCACTTTTAAGATATTCTGCCACGGTTGGTCAAAATATAAGGGTAAGAGTTGAGGAGAACAATATACACTTGAACGGAACAGTAGAATCACTGTACCAAAAGGAACAAGCAGAAAAAATTGTTTGGAATGCACCAGGTGTTTTAGCAGTATTTAATGAATTGCTCATTGAATAATTTTATAATAATTGAAATCTGGAATTAAGACTTAAATAGATTTTATGATAATGAGACTTTCCTCGGTTTTAATTTTTATTCTTTCTATCAATAATTTGGTGGCTCAAGATTTTCACTTTTTAAGTGGATATGTATGCGCTCAAGGTAAATCAAATGTTAGGGAGTGGGAAATTAAAACGGATAGTATTTCCTTCACAACAAATCTTGAAATGGATTCTGTTGGGCTTTCCAAAATTAATTTCTTAAGGTTTTATATAGAAGCTAAAAACTTAAAAAGTGATTATCCGCTAATGAGTAAAAGGGTATATAAAGCTTTAAAAGGATACCAAAATAGGATATATTTTAATGGAGTGTATTTTAAAATTTCTTCTGTTGGGTTTAGGAAATATTTAGTAGAGGCAGAAGGGAATTTTGGGATTGCCGGTTATAATCAAATTGCAACCATAAAAGCAATTTTTGAAATTAAACCAGATGGGAACATAAATGTTACAGGTGCTAAATCATTAAAAATGAGCTCTTTTAAAGTAAGTCCACCAATAGATTTAGTGAAGTATATGGACATTGGAAACGAATTCACTGTTTATTTTGATATTATGATAGTGCATAACCAAATAGATTAGTGTAAAATTCTAATCCTCTATTTCTAAATTTCAAAATCACCTTCACATCATAAAAATCTATGATTTTCGTCATTATTTAAATGCAGATTTTGCTCCAAATTTGGATAAATAAGACATCGTTATGAAAAACTTAAAGATTCAATTCTCGCATCCCGTGAAAGGCAGAATTCAGCTAAGAAATAAAAAAACGGAGAAAAAAGTGAAAATGCTAGACTTTATCAGCAATAAAGATTTTTCGGTTGATATTGATATCAATAATCTGAATGATGGAACTTGGACAGCTTCTTTAGAATGGGAACATGATAATCAGTTTTTTCTACTTAATAGAAACTTTAAAATAGTAGACAAAGAATATATAGAATAAAATTATAAACTATTAGTTATGGAAGATTTAAAAATTCAATTCACACATCTTGTAAAAGGAAAGGTTCAGATAAGAGAAAATTTGAAAGAGGATAATGTCAAAATGTTAGACTTTAAAAGCGACAAAGATTTTATGGTAAAGATTAACATTGAAGATTTGACAGATGGAGATTGGACAGCCTCTTTAGAATGGACCCACGATAATGAACCGTTTTTAATTGAAAAACATTTCAGCATATTAAATGAAAAGTTAATACCACAAAAAGCGACCTAAATCTTAGGGATAAAGGCTTTTTAAAATTTACGCATAATGCGGAGCTTATCATTTTCAATTGTTATCATTCCTTTATTGGCTATATCGCTCGATATTTTATTGTATATTATTTTACTAAAAAATGCCTCCTTAAAAAAGACATTTAAAAAGTGTGTACTTGCAGTGATTTTTTTTGCATTTCTATTAAACGTAATTTGGGAGATTTCGCAAATCCTTTTGTACAAAGAAGGAACATATTCATTTAGTCATATTCTTTTTTGCCTATTTGCTTCCATGGCAGATGCAATCATGGTAATGCTGCTCTATTTCGGCTTCGCTATGATTTATAAAGATGCATTATGGATCCAAAACTTAAAATTAACAAGGGTTATTTTCTTGATTGTTGCGGGCGGAGTTGGTGCTATTCTTGCAGAAACTAGGCATTTATCAATCGGGACTTGGAGTTATGCGGAAACTATGCCTATCATTCCAATTTTGAATGTTGGGCTTTCGCCGATTTTGCAATTCATGATTTTACCATTGGTCATTTATCTAGTTTCCAGTAAAATGGTAATGTGGTTTTCTGATAATTAACAAACAATTATCAATACCAATCTTTTTATAATAATACAGTTTCAATTCTTCTTTTAAAATATTGGAAATGATTTTAAAAATTAATTTGATCTATTTATCTTCCAATAACATATCCGCTAAATGCTCATCTAAATTATAAATGTCTTTTCTAAAATTTAATTTTTGGTCTTGCCCAACAAAAGCAGTAAAATAAGCGATAAATACAGGAACTTTAGTTTTTAATTTTACAAAGGTTTCCTTGCCATTATGCATAAATGAATTTATTTTTTCTGGTGTCCATTCAATTTGATTACGAAGTAGGAAATTAGCCAGTTTAATAGGTTCTTCCACACGGATACATCCATGACTGAAAGCTCTTGATGTTTCACCAAATAAAGATTTGGCAGGTGTATCATGCAAATAGATGTTATAACTATTTGGGAAAAGAAATTTTACCAAGCCTAAAGAGTTATTAATTCCGGGTTTTTGCCGCATAGTAGGCAAACTGTTCTTATGTCCTGTAATTTCCATATCATGTTGTGCTAAATAGTTATTATTTTTTCTCATTTGAGGCAAAATTTCATTTCTTACGATACTCTCAGGTACATTCCAATAAGGTCTAAACACTACGGTTTGTATTTCGCCATAAAAAACAGTGGTTGGATGTGTGCCTTTACCAACTACTACCTTGCTGCTCCATAATAGGCTATCTTTATGAAAAACATGTAATTTAAAATCGGGGATATTTACGGCAAGAACATCTTCATATTTAGTAACAGGCAGCCATCGGTTTCGCTCCATATTAACTACAATTTGTTTTATTCTGCTCTTTAATGGGATATTTAATGTGTTGATGGTTTCTGCACCTAACTTTCCGTCAATAGTTAAGCCATTACGTTGCTGAAATACCTTAAGCGCATTAGATAAGCTGTTATCAAAAAAGCTATTGGTAGTATCCCCATGAAAATCTTCTAATAAATAAAGTCTTTTTTTAATTTGAGCAATGAGTAATGAAGAATCTCCTAGTTGATTACCTTTTCGGCTGTTTTTAAAGTTTGCCCAAACTTCCTTTGTATCTAATTCCTTATATTTTTTGAGATAAGCTTTCAATAAATCATATTGTCGGTAAACGGGTTCTTTGAATTGCTTATTTTCATCTGAATTTATTAATATACTATCCAAAAATTGCTCATAATTTATTTTTTTTCTTGGTAAGTGCCATTTTAAAGATTCACTTACGGATTTGTCCATGCCTTCCCAGCTTAATTTGGAGAATACAAAGTAATCTGCCGTGAGCAATAGTTCAAATAAAATATTAGGTTTGTCTTGATGGCTTGCTTCTGGTAGATTGAATAAAGAGTCTAAAGTATTTTGATAGGGAACCTTGCTGTGAATACCTTCATTCTCTAAATTAATAACTCTATTAAAGAGGTTGCTAGCTTGTTCTATTAATCTGCCATCATCATACCAAGCATAGTCATAGTTTCTGCCGCTATAAAAAAGAAAAACATCATCCTCAACTCCTTTCAATTGGGAGTGGTTTTTAAAGAAATTTCTTATTTCTACACTATCTAAAGAAAGCTTATTATGTACTACAAAGCTCCCTTTAATGCTATTATCCCAACTTTTTTGTATATTATCTTGTTGTTTTTCTTTTTTAATTGGCTGCCCGCAACTTATCAATGAAGTGCAGCTAAACAAAACAGCAAGAATGAATTTAATACTATAATTTTTCATATTTTATTCTTTCTGGCATATATTTACTAATTGGAACGGTAGAGTTTTTGAAAGTCCAGAAAATAGCGTTATCTCTTTTTTCACTTTTATTCACAACTGATTTATTTGCCCATTTGCTTCCCTATGATATCTAATATTTTTGCTACAAAATGCGACATCTGCTAAAATAACTTCAGGTCCATTCACTTTTTTTGTAAACTATTTTTGTCCCAATCTTTTGATGTTAGTGTAATCATATCATTATTTGAGTATTTGTTAAATACATTTAACTGTTGTCTGGCTCATATTGAAGCATAATTTCTCCGCTCCCAAATGATTTTCTGTTAATGAGTTTTAGTTTTATTGTTTGGGTGAAAATTTTCAATCCATATCCAATTGCAGTAGGATTCACAATTAAATTGAACTCGTCAATCAAATTGTTTTTGATAAGTGATGATACAAAATTTGCTCCACCAAATACTAGTAAATCCTTGCCGCTTTTATTTTTGAGATTTTCTACAACAGTTACTAAGTCACCATTTTCTACGCTTGCGTTCTTTCCTGCAATGGTTGTAATGGTTTTACTGAAAACAATTTTTGGAATATCAACCATTTTTTGTGCAAATGAAAACCAAGGATTATCAGGCTGATTGTTTACTATATTTTCCCAATAAATGATAAAATCTTGGGTCATTTTTCTACCCATAAGAAGAGTGTCAACAGAGTCTATTAAATCGTTTGCGTACTTTGGAGACTCTTCACTCGAATCGCCCTGCATCCAATCCATGCTACCATTTACTCTGGCAACATAACCGTCCACAGTCTGTTGCATTTGTAATTTTAATTTTCTCATTTTGTTTGTTTTTAATTAAGGTGCAGTTACCGTTGCGTAAATCTCATGCTATAAATTATAATAAGTGTTACAAAATTTTTAGGGATAGTTACATCATTCATACATTTTAATTTATATTTTAGCATATGTTATCATCTTTTTTTTAATAATTCAAAATATCTAAAACTATTTTTGCAATCATCAATTATACATTAGTTTTTATTGTACTTAAGGATATTTTGCTAGTAGCAATAGAAATTATTATTTCGTTTTGAGGTATTTAGACCATTTATTTCAATGAGTAAGAATTGAAGTTCTTTTATAATTCTGTTGAGTGTTTTTAGTGATTTCCAATACTCTAGAAAATATAAAGGTATCCAAACCACCAAAAGCAGCAATGAACGTACCTGTCCATCTCATACATTTATTAAAGAAAAAATTAATTATCTCATCTGCTCTTTTGTCTTGATGTTGAATTACTAGTAGCTTTTTCATGTAGCCAAATGTTTTTGTTATGTATATGATTCCAGATTCATGATTAACCAAATGGTTTAATTGGTTAGAATACAATTTTTTTAAATATACGTTCTCAAAATAATTAATTGTAAATTACATGTTAAAATTGCTTATCCGTTTTAAACGGGTTTTCTATATTGTAGAACTCTAATATTATTAGTAAATTCTAGTAATATCTAACATAAGTAACAATTACGATTAACACCCATTTTATATACTATTTAGCTTTGTGTTTACGATTCCAATTAATCAGTTTGAATTTTACAGTTTCGTTAAATAGGCCCATGATTAATAGCGTTGCGGGCAGTATTAATATGCTGAGGTTTATATAAGAATAGAAAACGCCACCAATAACACCTCCAGTGAAAAAAAAGATAATAATCCTCACCCTAAGCTTAATCGTCGAGATTAATTGTTGTTGTTGTGCTGCTTCTTTATAAAAAAATAATTGTGATAATTCTATACCCAAATCGGTAAAAAGCCCCGTAAGATGAGTAGTCCTTACAATTGCATTTGAAATCCTTGTTACCAACGAGTTTTGTAGACCCATTGCGAAAAGTAAGCTAAAGGCAATTAATCGTATTGCATTTTACAATTATGCCCATGTGCCTTGGGTAAAACCCGGACAACGGATGTTTACCGAACTGGATTTGCCCAACTACGAACTTAAGCAAGAGCTTTATGAGTTAGGCCGAAAACGTTTGGTAGCATTTGGCTATGTAGAAATTGGGATGGATCATTTTGCGCTAAAAAGGGATAGCCTAAACAAAGCTTACAAAAAGAATAAACTACATCGTAATTTTATGGGCTATACAAATAATTATACCCAATTGATGATTGGTTTGGGTGTTTCTTCCATTAGCGATACTTGGTTTTCATTCGCCCAAAACGCTAAAAAAGTGGAGGAATATTATGAGATGATTAATAACGGCGAGTTTCCTGTGGTAAAAGGCCATTTGTTAACCAAGGATGATTTGTTGATGCGCAAGCATATCCTAAACATTATGTGTACAGGTAAAACCAGTTGGGATAGATTGGATTTAATGAGCCATGATTTCAAAAAAAGTTTATACCGTTTACATGATTTAGAATTAGATGGATTAATCATCAGACATGAAAATTCAATAGAAGTGACCAAGATTGGTGAACATTTTTTGAGGAATATTTGCGCTGCTTTTGATGTCCGCCTTCACTATGCAAAATCTTCGGAACAATTATTTAGTATGGTTTAATTTATAACAGCTTTAATTTAATCAAAAAATGATGTTTCATCTCTATGTACATTTAATCGAATTAAGCAATCAATAATCAAAGCATTAGTTTCACGAATTAGGGAAAAAAGCTGGGAAGAAAAACCTAACCCTTTATCTCTCGAATAATTGCGAAAGAAATCTTGGCGATGGTAATGATTTATGAGCATTTTAGAAGGTTAATAGGTTAGATTGAGAAGAGTCAATATTGGTCGTTGGTAATAAAATAATCGTTAATCTCAAAAAGTGATTATTTCCATATAACAAAATACTAATCTTTTAAGAAATAAAAAGTAATGTTGGTAATCACATTCATAAAATTTCGTATTGAGGAAATATGCTGAAAAAGCAATCTTTAATTCCATAAATTTTCATTAAATTTGAATAACAAATAGGATGAGAACCAAAAGGTTACCCGTATTTGGATTGAAGCTTTAATGAGCTGAAATAAAGATATTTAGAGAAAAGGATACAAATCCTGCCATCCCGACTGAGACACAGTCTAAATGAGTACAAAACCCTCTAAATGTAATGATTTAGAGGGTTTTCTGTTTTTTAACAGTCTATTTAAGTACATTTTAATCTACCTTTCATGTGAACAATAAGGTGTACACTTTTAAATATTAGATTTGTTCACGGAAAACGGTTTAAGTCATCGTATATTGATTATTTATAGAACATAATTTAGACTCGAAGGTATTCATATGAATCACTTTTTTAGATTTCCTGCACTTAAACAAAATATCTCTGAAATTTTTGGAATGCAAAAAGAGGAGTTGCAAAAGAGACTAAACCTTAAATTGTCAGACTAAATAACAGAATAATTCTTTAGAAGAATTTCGGTTTGAAATTGTCGCCACATACCAAAAAATTTATAAAATAAAACCATAATTTTTTTAATAATTCATATGAATTACTATATTTGGTAAACCAATTAATTGGTTTACCAAATTAAAATCCTTTTAATGAAATCTTTGATTGATACCCTTACAACAATACAGGTAGAAAGTCCAGTTGATAAAATAATTTATCAATTGAAACAATTGATAAATTCTGGTCAATTGAAACCAGGTGACAGACTGCCCGCGGAACGTGTTTTATCAGATAAATTTGGCGTTGGAAGAAGTTATATTAGGGAAGCGATTTTAAAACTTGAATTTTATGGTTTATTAAAAACTAATCCTCAAAGTGGTACTTATGTAGCTGGTTTAAGTATAAATGTAATTGATAGTATCATATCAGACATTATTAAGTATAATAAGGATGATTTTAATGCCTTAATAGAAGCTAGATATCATCTCGAATTAACCTCTGTTAAGCTGGCGGCAGAAAGAAGAACCGATGAAGATTTAGAAGAAATAAAAGAGGCACTTTTAGAATACGAAAACAGAGTAAAAAGTGGTGCTCAAGACATTGTAGAAGAAGATATGATTTTTCATATTAAAATTGCTAAAGCCTCCAAAAATTCAGTTATCGAGTCTATGATTTTAATTTTGATTCCTGATTTGATTAAAAATATTGTAGATAATAAAATTTGTGGGCAAAACCGAGGAAAAACCGCCGTTAAAGAGCATAGAGCTATATTAACAGCTATTGACCAACAGGATATTAGTTTGGCTGAAGATGCCATGGCTGCACATCTAAATGAAATATGGCAAATAAGTAAAGCTGGTTTCGCTACTAAAAATATAATAGAAGAAATTAAAGGATAGCGCTTTAAATCTATCCAATCCTAAATAAAATATAAAATCAAATTAAATATGAACTACTTTAAAAAAGTGGTAGTGATAATGTTTTTTGCCTTATTTTTCTCAAAATCTATTGCTCAAACTCATCCAAATTTAATGCTGAGTGAGGCCAATATAATTGCGGTTAAAAATGGTTGTAAAACCTATCCTTTATTGAAGCAATCATACTTAAGCGTTAAAGCAGACGCCGATTTGGTTTTAGCTTTGCCTATAGTTGTTCCTGTTCCTAAAGACGGGGGAGGAGGATTTACTCATGAACAACATAAGCGCAATTATACCAACATGCTCAATTGCGCCACTGCTTATCAAATTTCTGGAGATAAAAAATATGCAAATTACGTAAAGGAAATGCTGCTTAATTATGCTTCACAGTATGAATCATGGCCTATTCATCCAAAAAGTAAGAATAGTAAAGAAGGTGGTAAAATGTTTTGGCAAAGCTTAAATGACTTTGTTTGGCAAGTTTATACCATACAAGCTTATGATTTAGTGTTTGATGCCATAACGGTAAAAGATAGAGCAACTATAGAGCAACATTTATTTATGCCTATTCTTAAATTTTTTACTGAAGATAGGCAAGATGTTTTAGATAAAATACATAATCACGGTACTTGGGATTTAGCAGCCGTAGGGATGACTGGCTATGTTTTAAATAAACCAGAATATGTAAAAATGGCTTTATATGGCTCTAAAAAGGATGGTAAAACAGGCTATTTGGCTCAAATAAATCAACTCTTTTCTCCAGATGGATATTACGCCGAAGGTCCTTATTATCAAAGATATGCCTTGCTTCCATTTGTGCTTTTTGCTAAAGCCATTAATAATTATCAACCAAAATTAAAAATTTTTGAGTACAGGAATAGACTGTTAGAGAAAGCCATACAAACTGCTTTACAGTTAACCTACACTAATAAAGCATTTTTCCCTATAAATGATGCTATTAAAGATAAAACTTATGAATCTGTAGAGATAGTTTATGGTTTAGATATCGCTTATGCTGATATTAAACCATCTGCAGATTTACTAGATATTGCTTTAAAACAAAATAAAGTAATTGTTTCTGATGCAGGTTTAAAAGTGGCGAAGGCTATTTCAGAGCATAAAGCCGAACCTTTTAAATATCAATCTATATGGATTAGAGATGGAGGAAAGGGAGATGAAGGAGGTTTAGGAATTTTAAGAAGCGGACCAAATAAAGACCAACAGTGTTTAGTTTTAAAAGCCACAACTCAAGGTATGGGGCATGGGCATTTCGATCGTCTTAATATTCTATTCTATGACAATAATAATGAATTGTTTTACGATTATGGGGCTGCTAGATTTTTAAATATTGATACCAAAGGAGGAGGAAATTATCTTCCTGAAAATGATTCTTGGGCAAAGCAAACTGTAGCACATAATACATTAGTGGTAGATCAAATATCAAATTTTAATGCAAAAGTAACCGAAGCCGATTTACAACATCCAAATTTATTATTTTTTTCTTCGAAGCCAGATTTGCAGGTAGTAAGCGCAAAAGAAGATTATGCTTATGAAGGAGTGCAGATGATTAGGACAACAGCTTTAGTGAAAGTTGCAGAAAGCGCAAAACCTTTATTAATAGATGTTTTTAAAGTTAGTTCTTCCCAAGACCATCAATATGATTTGCCTTTTTGGTATAAAGGCCAAATGGTTAATACTTCTTTTGATTTAGATGCACAACGTAATGATTTACAAGCTTTAGGTAAACGTTATGGTTACCAACATTTATGGTTAAACGCCCAAAATCAATTAGATGAAAAAGGTGGTTATGTAAGTATTCTCAATAACAAGCGGTTCTATACCACTCATTTTGCCTCTGAAAGTCCTTTACAAGTTAAGTTGGTATCAATTGGTGCAAATGATCCTGATATGAATTTGGTGGATGGTAAAGCTTTTATATTATCTCAGCCTAAAGCTAACAATCAAACTTTTGTGAGTATTACTGAAACTCACGGAACCATAGATCCAATAAACGAATCGGTTTTAAATCCTGCTGGAAATATTACTGATTTTAAATTGGTAAGTACAGATGATAAACAAACTATAATATCATTTAAAATAAAAAATAAGCAATATCAATACTCAATTAATTATAATAAAAAAGAATCAAAAATTGAGTCAAAATAATTAATAGTAATGGCTTCTTAAAATCCATAGTTACAACAATATTGATCAGAATAATTATCATATTAAATAATTAAAAACTAAAATATGCAAAGCAATTTATTTCAAATAGAAACAGAAACCAATTGGGAAAATTTAGGTAATGGAATTCAAAGAAAAATGTTTGGTTATGATGATGTAATTATGTTGGTTAAAGTAAAATTTGAAGCAGAAGCGGTTGGTGCATTGCATGAGCATCATCACTCTCAGGTTACTTATGTAGAAAGCGGTGTTTTTGAAATGACCATTGGCGATAAAAAGCAAATCATAAGAAAAGGAGATGGTTATTATGTGCCTCCGCATCAAATTCATGGTATAGTATGCCATGAACCAGGATTATTGATCGATGTTTTTAGTCCTCACAGAGAAGATTTTTTAAAGTAGAACAGCAAGCATAAATAAAATATGTAGCAGTATAAATTCTAATTATTGGAGCTATAATTCTTAAAGAATTACAAAATGAAAGTAAAAGGATTAAGATGGTGGATAATTTCATTAATTGGGCTAGCAACCGTTATCAATTATATAGATAGAAGTGCAATAAACATATTGTGGCCTTACATTTATAAAGATTTTGGCATAGCCGATGTTGATAATAAAAGTGCGCTGGCATTAATTACAACCTTTTTTATGATTGCCTATGCATTAGGGCAAACATTTACAGGTAAGCTAATGGATGCAGTAGGTACAAGAATAGGAATGACACTTTCTATTGTTGGATGGAGCATCTCTATTGCATTACATTCATTTGCAAAATCTTTAATGTCATTTAGCATTTTTAGGTTTATGCTTGGGTTTAGCGAAGCTGGTAATTGGCCTGGGGCAACTAAAAATAATGCAGAGTGGTTTCCGCCACGCGAAAGAGCAATAGCCCAAGGTATTTTTGGAGCAGGAGCATCTTTAGGATCAGTAGTATCTGCGCCTATAATAGCATTATTATTTATTGCTTTTGGTTGGAAGGTAACCTTTCTTTTTATAGCAGTTTTAGGCTTAATTTGGGTTATTCCTTGGTTAGTGGTTAATAAATCTACTCCAGATAAACATCCATGGTTAACCGAAGATGAGCGTCAACATATTTTATCTCGTAAACCTATTGTTGCCGGAAAAGTAAGTGCTGATGATACCCCGGTTTTAAGTTGGAAAGAATTATTAAAGTTTCGCAATACTTGGGGAATTATTATGGGTAGGTTTTTTATCGATCCAGTTTGGTGGTTGTTTGTAACCTGGTTACCAACTTTCTTAAAAGAATCGTTTTCTTTTGATATTAAGCAGATTGGTGCATTTACCTGGGTTCCTTATTTATTTGCAGCAATAGGGAGTTTAGCAGGTGGCTATTTCTCCTCTTTTTTAATAAAAAAAGGAATGGATGCAGAAAAAGCCAGAAAAACTGCCATTGCATTAGGTTCTGCAATTATGCTTGCCGCATTAATAGGTATTGTTTATCAGCTTAGTAGTTTAAAAGAAACCCCAATGTTTGCAATGGTATTAATTGGGATCACCTTATTTGGTTTTCAATTTTTAATTGGCAACATTCAAACTCTACCATCAGATTATTTTAACGGTAAAAACGTTGGTACAGTTGCCGGTATGGCAGGTACTGCGGCAGTTGCTGGAACCTTGTTAATTACATGGGCGGTACCAATAATCACACAAACCAGCTATCAATCATTTTTTATTTTAGCAGCTGTTTTGGTGCCATTATCTTGGTTAAGTGTCAAATATATCACAACAAAAAAAATCACAATTAAATAATAAAAATTATGCGTTTAAAAAATAAGGTAGCAATAGTAACAGGTGGCTCTAGAGATATTGGTAGAGCAGTATCATTACAATTAGCAAAAGAAGGTGCTAAGGTTGTAGTTAACTATTTCGGCAATCAAGAAAATGCTGATCAAACTTTATATTTAATAAAAAAAGCGGGTGGCGAAGCAATTATTGTGAAAGCAGATATGACCAAAGCTATACAAGTTGAGCAATTAGTTGCGGCAACAAAAAGTGCGTTTGGCGAAGAAATAAATATATTGGTTAATGTTGCGGGTGGTTTGGTAGCTCGTAAATCTACTGCCGAAATGGACGAAGAATTTTTTGATCTTGTGATGGACATGAACTTGAAATCTGTTTTCTTAGCAGTTAAAGCTGTTACTCCGTTTATGCCAAAAGGTAGTTCTATTATAAATTTTTCTTCTTTAGCCGGTAGGGATGGTGGCGGCCCGGGAGCAACTGTTTACGCAACTTCAAAAGGAGCACTAATGACCTATACAAGAGGATTAGCTAAAGAATTTGGTCCCAAAGGCATTAGAGTTAATGCCGTAGCACCGGGTATGATTGCAACTGCTTTTCATGATACTTTTACAAAACCAGAAGTACGTGTTAATGTAGCCAACGCAACTTGTTTAAAAAGAGAAGGAGAAGCTAAGGAGGTTGCAGATTTAGTGATTTATTTAGCCTCTGATGAGTCTGCATATATTACAGGAACTAATATTGACATTAACGGAGGTTTAAGCTTTTCTTAAACTTTTAATAAATCAGTAAACAATAAACTTTTATAATTTATCGATACAAGATTTGCTTAATAAATTTGACTTTTTTAAAAGCAAAAAGCATTTACAAACTTAAGTAATTGCATTTTGCAATATTATTAAAATCATATTAAAGTATTCATATTTAAAATCAACCCTAAACAAGTAATTATCTAAAAAATAAATGAAAAAAATAGCTTATAAAATATTTTTAATTGCTGCTTTTCTAACACTTTTTACTCAGGCTTATGCCAAAGAATATCCGGTAAACAATGCGCAAGATATTGCAGCTTTAAAACTTTTACCTGGCGATAAAATAATTATGAAGGTTGGAGATTGGAAAAATCAACTAATAATTTTTAAGGGAAAAGGAACTGAAAAGCAACCTATAATTTTAACAACCGAAAAGCCAGGAGAAATTATCTTGTCGGGTAATTCTACCTTAAAAATTGATGGCGAATATTTGGTTGTTGCTGGTTTAGCATTTGCTGATGGTTTTTCTGAAAAAGGGGATATCATAACATTTGCTAAAAACTCAAGAAATTGCCGTTTAACAAACAGCAGTATTTTAAATTATAACCCTGCTGATAAAACCATAGATTATAAATGGGTTTCTGTAAATGGTACACACAACAGGGTTGATCATTGCGCTTTAACGGGGAAAACTCATCAAGGTACAACCTTAGTGATTTGGCTCTCTGAAACTCCAAATTACGATATTATTGACCATAACTATTTTGGCCCAAGACCAGATTTAGGCGTTAATGGTGGTGAAACGATTAGGATAGGTACAAGCGAATGGTCTATGTTTGATTCTTATACC
>JBBRYE010000025.1:0-34182 GCA_038237895.1 Sphingobacteriales bacterium
GTTGTTTTAGTAACATTAAGTTTTGAATGGCTTAAAACTCCTTTTGGTATTATAAATGCTGCTTTAATTGTTGGGGTTTCTACTTTAATTATTGCTTTCGTTTCAGTTTATAATTTAGAAGAAACTTACGGAAAAGATTTAAATTACATTGAAGAGTAACAAAATTATAAAAGTTCTAAGGCACCACACGCTTTTAATTAAATATCTTCATGATCATTTAAGTAGAAATCAATTTCTAATCATCTCTGGAATATTGGTTGGGATAACCACAGGAATTGTTGCCGTTTTATTAAAATCTATCGTACATAAACTTCATATTATAATAGATGCTCAATTAGAAGTTTTTAACTACCCTTATTTAAATTTATTTCTCCCTTTATTAGGTATTTTATTAACTGTTTGGGTAGTAAAAGTTTTTCTAAACGGAAAAGATGGCAAAGGAATTTCTAATCTTTTAATTGATATTGCCCAACGCTCTGGGATAATGGCCAGATATAAAATGTACTCTCAGGTTATAGCTAGTGCGTTAACAGTTGGTTTTGGTGGTTCTGCGGGTTTGGAAGGCCCCATAGCAGTTACAGGAGGTGCAATAGGTTCTAACTTTGCCCGCGTTTATAAACTGAGCTACAGAGAAAGAATTTTATTGATAGGATGTGGTGCAGCTTCTGGTATTGCAGCAGCTTTTAATGCTCCTATTACAGGGATGATGTTTTCTATAGAAGTAATTCTAGTAGGCGTAGTTTTTTCAGATTTTATTCCTCTTATTATTTCCGCAGTTTGTGGTGCTTTAATTTCTAAGATTATTCTTGATGATAGCATCTTATTAGATTTTAAAACGCTAAAAGAATTTGATTATCAAAATATTTTCTATTATATAATGTTGGGTGTTTTTAGCGGTTTAGTTTCTGTTTACTACTCTAGATCAACCATGAAGATAGAACATTTCTTTAAACATCAGTTTAAATGGAGTGATTATTCTAAAGCAGTTTTTGGGGGATTATTACTAGCTCTAATGTGTTTTATTTTTCCTCCTTTATTTGGCGAGGGCTATAACAGTGTAAAAATACTTGCTTCTGGAGATGCACATCAAATCATCACAAAAAGTCTTTTTAACATACCACAACTTGGCGATTGGGCACTCATCATATTTGTAGGCTTAATTTTTCTTTTCAAAAGTTTTGCTTATTCTTTCACCGTATCTGCAGGTGGAAGCGGAGGTAATTTTGCTCCATCTTTATTTGCTGGTGCCTTTAGTGGTTACTTTTTTGCTGCGGTTAATAATAAATTAAACTATCATTCTTTACCTGTTAGTAATTTTACTTTAGTAGGGATGTGCGGGGTAATTAGTGGAGTAATGTATGCTCCCTTAACGGGAATTTTTTTAATTGCAGAGATTACTGGAGGTTATAATTTAATTTTGCCATTAATGCTCGTATCAACATCGGCTTATGCTATTGCTAGGATATTTGAACCTTATTCTATGGAGAAGAAGCATTTAGTTGCACAAAAGCAGATTTTTACTGAAGATTATGATCAAAACTTATTAGGATTAATAAAATCTGAAGAAATAATTGATACTGATTTTGAAGTAATTAATTCTAATAGTTCATTAGGCGAGTTGCTTACTTTAATCAGACAATCTAATCGCAACATTATTGTTTGTAAGGATAATAATAATAAATACGTTGGATTTATTTTGTTTGATAAGGTAAGGAAGGTTTTATTGGATCCAGAATTACAACAAACATTATCTGTTAAAGAGTTGATTTCAAAAACCAAGTTTCAGGTAGATACGGCAGACTCTGTAGTAGAAATTATTAATAAATTTGAAGAAGCAGATTTATGGTATTTGCCTGCTTTTAATAGAGGAGATTTTGTTGGATTTATCTCTAAAACAAGGTTTTTATCTGCTTACAGAAATAAATTAAGATTAACATTAAGCTAATTTGCTAATGATCAAAAAAGGAGATATTTCAGATGCTTATCAAAATATACAATCTAGTATAGTACAAGGATTAACAGCCTTAGATGGTGGAGCGTTGTTTGAGGAAGAAAATTGGGAACGCCCAGGCGGTGGTGGCGGTAGAAGTAAAGTAATACAAAATGGAGCTTTAATAGAAAAAGGAGGAGTTAATTTCTCTGCTGTGTATGGTAAACTGCCAGAAACAATTAAAAAAGCTTTTAAAACAGATAAAGAAGATTTTTTTGCTACCGGAGTTTCTATAGTTTTGCACCCTCACAATCCTTGGGTGCCAATAATCCACATGAACATCCGTTATTTCGAAATGCAAACTGGTGATGAAACATTGCAATGGTTTGGAGGTGGTATTGATGTTACTCCTCATTATATCATTAAAAAAGATGCTAAATTTTTTCATTCACATTTAAAAGACACTTGCGATAAGTTTAGTCAAGATTTTTATCCTAAATTCAAAAAATGGGCTGATGACTATTTTTTTATCAAACACAGAAACGAAACTCGAGGAATTGGAGGGATCTTTTATGATAGGCTTACGCCGATAAATACAGAAATTTCTTGGGAACAAATTTTTGAATTTTCTAAAGCAATTGGCAACTCATTTGTTTCTATTTATACAGAACTTGTAAAAGAAAATCGTGAAAAACATTTCTCTTTAGAAGAAAAACAATGGCAATATCAACGTAGAAGCCGTTATGCTGAGTTTAATTTAGTTTATGATTCTGGCACTAAATTCGGGTTAGAAACAGATGGACGTATAGAATCTATATTAATGAGTATGCCACCAATGGCTTCTTGGGTTTATGATTTTAAAGCTGATTCTGATAGTTTAGAGGCAGAAACACTTTCTCTTTTACAGAAAGATATTGACTGGATTAATAAATAATTCATCTAAAATCAACACCAAAAAAATATGGAAAAATTGATAGCCAACTTTTTCATTAAAAAAGCTAATCATACTTTTTTTAAAAAAAGTGTTAACCGCTAATTCCTTTTTCAGTTTTTTTCGAAATACTTTTAATTCCCATAGGATTTTCACTAGGCCTTTCATCACCCAATAAAACTCCCCATTTTTCAAAGCCTTCTGCTCTATCAAATATGATTTTAAGCACAGCAATAATTGGTAGTGCTAAAAACATTCCTGAAATACCAGCAAAAGTGCCTCCTAAAACGATACCTATAATGGCACTTAAACTGTTTATTTTTACTTTAGAGCCCACAATTTTTGGCATTAAAATATTATTATCCAAAAACTGAACTACTGCAATCACAATTAATACTGTAAATATTGGCCAAGTTTCTTGGGTAGAGCTTACTGTTAATAAAACGCCCAACAAGTTCCCTACTAAAGCGCCTACATAGGGTATTAAGTTTAAAAGCGCAAATAATACGCCTATCAATAAAGCATGTTTTATACCAAAAAGTAAAAGAGTTCCGCCTAATAAAATTGTGATGTAAGTAATTTGAATTAAAAGCCCTAATAAATAGCTTTTTATGATTTCTTCCATATCATTTAAACCATCTTCAACTTTAGGGATTTGACTTTTATCAAACCACATGATAACAAATTTTAATAACAAATTTTTATAGAATAAAATGAGGTAAATATAGATTGGTAATAAACCGAAGAATATTAAAACTCCTGATACCGAACCAGCTACACCAGATAATATAGTGCCCGTATTATTTAAAATCTTATTGCTTTGTTCTTTAATAATATCTACTTGTTCTTTGGTAGAGTAATCTGTAAAGCCATTTATCCACTTACTTAAAGAGTTTAAATGAACATTCATATTTTCTTTAATTTGAGGGAAATCTCCAATCAAAATTTGAATTTGAGCGGTAAAAAACCACAGCAATAATGCGATAAAAATTAAAAAAATAAGTATGGGGATGATAATAGCTATAGGTTCTGGAAATTTTTTATTTCTAAAGAATCTAAAAATAGGTAGTAGCATCATGCTTAAAAAAAACGCCATTAATACAGGCATTAAAATACCACTTCCTATGTAAAAAATATAGCCGATTAAAAACAAGCCGAGTAATTCTAATGCTCTTTTTGCGGTTCCTGGGAAGTATTTGTCTTGGTCCATATTTTATCTCATGCTATTAATAAGAACTTGCACTTGCTAATCTCATGCCAAAATTGACTAGCAATAAATTACCTAATTGGTGTTTTTAACTTATTTTAAGTCCGTTTTTAACTAAATAATCCGGACTCAATAATATAACTTTTTTATCCTCATCTACACTTCCTAAAACTAAACACTCACTCATAAAATTAGCTATTTGTTTTGGTGGTAAATTAACTACAGCAATTATCTGTTTGTTAACCAATTTCTCGGGTTTATAAACCCTTGTAATTTGTGCAGACGATTTTTTAATACCTAATTCTCCAAAATCAATCCAAAGTTTATAAGCTGGATTCTTTAATCCATCAAATATTTCTGCTTTAATAATTGTTCCCGTTCTGATATCAATTTTAGAAAAATCGTCCCAATTAATTAATTCTGTACTCATTTTAATAATTGTATTTTAATAAAAAAGCTCTAGCATTTATAATATTAGTTATCATGCTAGAGCTTTCATTATCAAATTAATAAATTTTATTCTGTTCTTTTTAACCCAAACTTCTCAATTTTACTATAAAGATGACTACGTTGGATATCAATATCTTCCGCAGTTTTAGAAACATTCCAGTTGTTTTTTTCTAACTTAAATTTAATAAATTCCATTTCGGCATTATCCTTAAAATCTTGGAATTTAGAAAAATTATCAAAATCGAATCCTTTATTTGAGCTTTCTATGTGATTTGTAGGATTGTAAATACTTCCACTTGGGTTAGAAAAAGCTCTAACATCATCTTCAGTAATTACTTTCTCACTTAAAATTATCAATCGTTCTATCACATTACGCAATTCACGAATGTTACCTGTCCAAGGTAAAGTTTTAAGCGCTTCGTGAGCTCCGGTGGTAATTTTTTTCACTGGCATTCCGTAGTCATTACAAATCTCTTCGCAAAACGTTTCAGAAAGCATAGTGATATCATCTTTTCTTTCAACAAGAGGAGCAACGTGAATATGAATAACATTTAACCTGTGGTATAAATCCATTCTAAAATTGCCAGCATCAATTTCTTTCAATAAATCTTTATTAGTTGCAGCAATTACCCTAACATTCACCTCAATTTCTTTTTCGCCACCAACACGTGTTATTTTATTTTCTTGTAATGCTCTCAAAACTTTGGCTTGCGCCGATAAACTCATATCGCCAATCTCATCTAAAAATATAGTACCTCCATTTGCCAATTCAAATTTTCCTATCCTTTGCTTTATAGCAGATGTAAATGAACCTTTTTCATGACCAAAAAGCTCTGATTCTATCAATTCTGACGGTATAGCTGCACAATTTACTTCAATTAAAGTTCCGCTTGCTCTATTAGATTTTTCATGTAACCATCTTGCAACCAATTCTTTTCCACTACCATTAGCACCTGTAATTAAAACTCTTGCATCTGTTGGTGCAACCCTATCAATGGTTTCCTTAACTTTAGTAATAGCCGCAGACTCACCTAAAATTTCACGGGTTTTAGATTTATTTACTTTTTGCTTTAACTCTTTAGTTTCGGTTACTAAAACTTTTCTTTCTAAAGCATTACGTACAGTAATTAAAAGTTTATTTAAATCTGGTGGCTTAGATATAAAATCGAAGGCTCCTTTTTTAGAGGCTTCAACTGCAGTTTCTACCGTTCCATGACCAGAAATCATGATAAAAGGTACATCTGGATGACTTAGTTGAGCAGAAGTTAATACTTCCATTCCATCCATTCTATTCATTTTAATATCGCATAATACTAAATCGTATCCGATATTTTTAATCATTTCTAAGCCATCAGTTCCGTTATCTATATCGTCTACTTTATAATCTTCATATTCTAAGATTTCACGTAAAGTATTTCTAATTGCTCTTTCATCATCAATGATTAAAATTTTTGCCATAATTGAGTTTAAGTTTTAAGAGTGTATTCAAATGTAGACAGTTTTAAATAAAAAAAGTCCTGCAATTAATCGCAGGACTTTAAAATGCTTAAAAAATGCAAATCTATAAGCCGGGTTCTGTCATCCTGAATTAATCAGTATGTCTCTATCATTTATCTTGCCATAACATTGCTGTTATGATCTAACGACCTACCCATCTCGATATTGAATAAACAATTGGAACGGGACGCCCCAAAATCGAGACTTATTTGGTCTTTCAACCCCTGAGGTTTACCACGATGCATGTCGCCATACAAAGTTGTGAGCTCTTACCTCACATTTTCACCTTTTCCAATAATTGCTTATCGGTAGTTTATTTTCTGTAGCACTTTCTGTCGCTAATAAATAGCTCCTTCCCGTTAGGAAGCAAGGTACCCTGTGTTGCCCGGACTTTCCTCTCTCCGCAATTAATCGGACAGCGATAGAGCAATTTGCGGTGTAAAGGTAGGGATTTAATATTTCTGGATGTTGAGGTTACATGATATTTAAAATTAACAATCATTTAATATCCATATTAAACTTTAATCAAAATAAAACCAAAAAAAATCTATCTTTGCCCTGCAAATAATCAATCTTAATTATTTGCTATGCAACTTGATCCCACAAAATTTTTAGCCGACGGTTTAACTTATGACGATGTACTTTTAGTACCCGCTTATTCTGAAGTTTTGCCCCGCGAAGTAGATACTTCCAGTTATTTAACCAAAAAGATAAAATTGAATGTTCCTATTGTTTCTGCAGCAATGGATACCGTAACCGATTCTAATTTAGCCATCGCCATTGCACAAGCTGGTGGTATTGGCATGATACATAAAAATATGAGTATTCAGGCACAGGCTGATGAAATACGCAGAGTTAAACGTTCTGAAAGCGGAATGATTCAAGACCCCGTGGTTTTACATAAAGACGCTTTAGTTGGCGATGCTTTTAAAATTATGAGGGAATATAGAATTGGAGGTATTCCAGTGGTTTCTGAAGACAATGTATTAGTGGGCATTATTACCAATCGTGATTTAAGATTCCAAAAAAATATGTCTCAAAAAATTTCTGAAGTAATGACCTCAGAAAATTTGATTACCGCACCAGAAGGAACTGATTTAGCCCAAGCAGAATTAATTTTACAAGATTACAAAATTGAGAAATTACCTGTGGTAAATAAGCAAGGAAAACTAAGCGGATTAATTACTTTTAAGGATATTCAAAAATTCAAAAATTTTCCACAGGCTTGTAAAGATGAACATGGTAGATTAAGAGTTGGAGGTGCAGTTGGTGTAACCCATGACACCATGGAAAGGGTAGATGCTCTAGTTAAAGCAGGAGTAGATGTTATTGCTATTGATACCGCTCATGGGCATTCTAAAGGAGTGATTAATCAATTGATCGCAGTTAAAGCTAAATATCCTGATTTACAAGTTATAGCAGGAAACGTGGCAACCGCCGCTGGCGCAAAAGCATTGGCAGATGCTGGTGCAGATGGTGTTAAGGTTGGAATTGGACCAGGTTCTATTTGTACCACAAGGATTATTGCTGGAGTAGGAGTACCGCAATTATATGCTGTTTATGAAGCTGCCAAAGGTTTACAAGGAACTGGAGTGCCGGTTATTGCAGATGGTGGAATAAAATATACTGGTGATATTGCAAAAGCAATTGCAGCAGGTGCGAGTTCTATTATGGCGGGTTCTTTATTTGCAGGAGTTGAAGAATCGCCAGGGGAAACCATTATTTACGAAGGAAGAAAATTTAAATCTTATCGCGGAATGGGTTCTGTTGAAGCAATGGAATCTGGATCTAAAGACCGTTATTTTCAGGATGTAGAAGATGATATTAAAAAATTAGTTCCAGAAGGAATTGTTGGTAGAGTGCCTTATAAAGGAACATTGGCAGAAGTGATGCACCAATTATTAGGTGGTTTAAAAGCTAGTATGGGTTACTGCGGAGCTAAAGATATTGATACTTTACAGAAAGCACAGTTTGTAAGAATTACAGCATCAGGCATAAGAGAATCTCATCCTCATGATATTACGATAACTAAAGAAGCTCCTAATTATAGTAGATAAGTTGAAGTCAGAAGACCGAAGTCAGAAGACTGAAATTCGACTACAGAGACTATATATTGATTTAGAAATTGCTAAAAGAAACCATAATAATTTCATCTTATAGGCAATTGTCAAATCATCAAATTTTTAAATTGTCAAATAAAAATTACAATGATAAAATCCCTTTGCGTTTACTGCGGTTCTAATTTTAACGGAGACCCTATTCTGAAACAAGCTGTCGAAATATTGGCTAATGAAATGGCTGATAATGATATTAAGTTGATTTTTGGTGGAGGAAGCGTTGGTGTAATGGGTTTAATTGCCGATGCTATTTTAAAAAATGGGGGGGAAGCTATCGGTGTTATTCCTCAATTTTTAATGGATAAAGAAGTTGGCCATAAAGGTTTAACGGAGATGGTTATTACCGAAAATATGCATCAGCGTAAGCAAAAAATGGCCGATTTATCTGATGCGTTTTTAATTTTACCAGGAGGATTTGGAACACTAGAAGAATTTTTTGAAGTGCTTACCTGGCTACAATTGGGTTTACACAAAAAAGCAATTGGCGTTTTAAATGTGGGTGGTTTTTACGACTTTCTTTTTAAACAAATGGATGTAATGGTAGAACAACGCTTTTTGAAACCCATAAATAGAGATTTAGTAATTGATGAAAGTGATCCCATTAAAATCATAAAAAAAATAAATCAGTTTGTGGCAGAGCCTGATGAAGTTTGGTTTAAGGATAGAAATTTGATTTAAATTTCAATTAAATCAATTTATTTAGCTTACTTAATATGATAAATAACTAATCAAAATTGATTAAATAGCAATTTTACAACACTCATTTTGAGCGCAATGGTTAAGCTTTAAGTTCTTTTTAAACTGTGTTTAAAGGAATAAAAAGTTAAAATTGAAAAGCCCGTAAATAGCATTAAATGAAATGGGAATAAAGCGAAATCTTTAAAGTAAAAAGCACAAAACAATCCTAAAGCAAAATATAATACTAAAGCAAACTCCGCAAAAAAAGCTTTTGGTAAAATCCGTTTTACATAAATATTTTCTTGAAAATTTTGTTTTATATCAGTAATGTTAAATTTTGGTGTTCTAATAAAATCTGATTTAAAACCAAAAATCCCTTCTAAAACCGCAATGGAATTATGAAAACTTAAAGCCATGGAAACAGATAAGAACAAGGGATAAAGTTTAACAAAAGATTTTATACTTTCCCTTTTAGACAAAGTGGCAACAACATAAAAAATGGTTACTATAATAAATCCCAACAAGAAAATGGTCATTAAGTTAAAGTAAACAGGATTTATATTGTGATGATTTTTGATTATTAAAACCGGAACACTCAAAATACTAGTTATAAACACAAAAATGAAAACATAAGAATTCATTAAGTGTAAGGTTCCAAATATTTTCTTTTTTAAGCCAACATCTGCCTTCCAAATTTCCATCACCATTTTTTTAGAAGTTTCTATAGCTCCTTTTGTCCATCTATGTTGTTGAGAACGCAAAGCATTAGATTCTACAGGTAACTCTGCAGGAGTGACTACATTTTCTACATAAGTAAAATCCCAGCCTTTTATCTGAGCTCTGTAGCTTAAATCTAAATCTTCTGTTAAGGTATCGTGTTGCCAACCACCAGCATCGTTTATACACTCTTTACGCCAAATACCAGCTGTGCCGTTAAAATTTATAAAAAGATTTGCTTTATTTCTCCCTGTTTGTTCAATAGTAAAGTGGCCATCCAAGCCAAAGCCTTGTATTTTTGTTAATAATGAATAATCGTTATTAATATGACCCCATCTACTTTGCACCATACCAATTTTAGGTTGATTAAAATAAGGAATTAACTTTTTAAGAAAATCTGATTCAGGCAAAAAATCGGCATCAAAAATGGCTACAAATTCTCCTTTTGCTGTTTGTAAACCGTATTGTAACGCACCGGCTTTAAACCCAATATTTTTCTCTCTTTTAATATGAACTATATCATATCCTAATAATTTCATTTGGTTAATGATGCCTTCTGTTTGAAGCAAAGATTGATCATCCGAATCATCTAAAACTTGGATTTCTAATTTATCTTTTGGATAATTTAAATTACATACAGATTTTATTAATCTTTCTACAACATATAATTCGTTAAAAAGTGGCAATTGAACTGTTACTAATGGAATTTTTGCAGGCATGATAGGAATCACATCAGTTTTTTTTCTTGATTTTAGGTAAGAAAAAATAAGATAAGCTTGCCCAACACTAAATATTAAGATGATACTTAATGAGATTGTATAAATTATTAATATGGAAATTTGCCAAATCATTGTAGGAATGCGAAATTACAAGTTTTTAAATATCATCCATATTATTTTATAACCGGCTAAAATTACGCCTTTAAAAGTTCCGGATATCTTACTTACACCAATTCTTTTTCTATATTTTACAGGAATTTCAACACATTTTAAATTAAGCTTAGCTGCTTTTATCTGCATTTCAACAGTCCACCCATAAGTTTTATCTTCCATGCCTATAAGCATTAAATTTTCCCAACTAATTGCCCTAAAAGGGCCTAAATCTGTAAATTTAACTCCGTAAAATATTTTTATCAATCTTGTTGCCAGCCAATTACCAAATTTTTGAGGTAAGGTCATTGATCCTTTTTCTTTAACTCCTAATGCTCTTGAACCAATTACCAAGTCTGCTTTTTTATTTTGGATTGGAAAAATCACGTCAACTATTTCTTGAGGAAAGTCTGAATAATCTCCATCAATAAAAACGATAATATCTTTAGGTTTTACTTTACTTTTTAAATAGGATATTCCTTCTAAACAAGCATTACCATAACCTGGTGTGGAAGCATTTATAACTGTTGCACCCGCATTTTTAGCCTCTAAAGCTGTATTATCTTTAGAATTGTTATTACTAACGATAATTTCTTTGACTAAATTTTTTGGAATATCATTAATGACTTTGGCAATAGATTTCTCTTCGTTATAGGCCGGAATGATCACATAAACGTTCCTTGCTGATAAATTATCAATCATTAAAATGCTCTTTCTTCTGGCCTAACGTAAGCATCAAACCTTCCTTCTTCTACCATATTTTCTAATTTTAAAACGCCTCTTGGGCAAACAGCTGCACAAACTCCACATCCAACGCAAGATGAACGAATAATATTCTCACCGTTTTGCGCATAAGCTCTTACATCAATTCCCATTTCGCAATAGGTAGAACAATTGCCGCAAGAAATACATTGACCTCCATTAGTAGTGATTCTAAATCTGGATTTAAAACGTTGTACTATGCCTAAATATGCTGCTAAAGGGCAACCAAATCTACACCAAACCCTGCTTCCCATTACTGGATAAAAACCTGTTCCTATAGCCCCAGCAAACATAAACCCAATTCCAAATGAGTAAGTCTGACGGATAGAATAAGTATCTATTCCTAATAATTTTGGGGAACCTGTAAAGAAAGTATATAAAACTGCGGTTGTCATTATCACAGCAAAAACTAAAACACTGTGAACAACAATTCTTTCAAATTTCCATGCTTTTAAAGATTTATCTGATAATTGACGAAATGGGTCTCCCAAAGTTTCTGCCAAGCCGCCACAACCACAAACCCAGCTACAATACCATCTTTTACCGAAGAAATAAACCATAACGGGTACGCCAACAATTATTAAAAAAATACCCCAACCTATCATCCAATAACCCAACATCCCTCTTGATGTTAAATCATTTAAATGATAATCGAAAAAGAAAGTATAATCTAATGGCCAAATATTCTTAAAATCCACAGATGGCAATTGAAGCTTTGTTAAAATGTTGGGTATCATAAATGCAAAAGCAATTTGAAAAAACAGAACTGAACACGTTCTTAATTTTTCGTAATTATTGTTTCTGTATTTGATAAACATCCTTACACTCATCACGCTCATTACCAAACAATATAAAAAGCCATATAAAAACCATTGTGAAGCCTTACCGCCAGATATTGAATTGCTCAATCCATCAACCAATAAAACCCAATTACTTAAATAAGCAGGTTTTTGATAAAGAAATATGTAAAAAGTAATTAGAAATGCAGCAAACAAAAATGCAATTATCCCACGATTTGTAATCCCTCTTTTAAATATGTTATTATGTTTAATCCCTGCAACGGGTTTAATAAATAAAGCGGGAATCATGTACATTAATCCTCCTAAAGCACTAATTAAAAAGCATATCATAAAAAATAGGGAAGTATTATCCTTTATAATTCCAGTACTACTATCCTTAACCACATCCAAAACATGGTTATCATTAATTACTTTATCCCATTGCTTTTGGTCTCTAAAATCTTTATTAGCAGCATCAAAAGCTTTCTCGTAATCTTTAATAAAAGTTATGTTGCTGGTATATTCTTTATTAAAAAGATTTTCTAAAGTTGGTTTTAAAACTTTTTGTTGGTTTACATCAGAAAAATTCTCTGTAAATATTTTTTCTGTTAGTTTATATTTTCCTAAAAAAGGTAAAGAGAGAAAAACAGCAAAACAAATTAAAAAAATGCTTAAACCAAGGTATCTGATTATTTTCATGATGATTTATTGAGCTGCCTATTTAAAAAATTAAAAATTTCTTTTTGGGGATGGATGCCTTATATTGGATATGCTTTTGATTGAATATCTCGACTATTTCTTTATGATAACTCTTATAAAATTCTGGGTCAAAAAAACCTTTATCTAAATTAGTAATACAATAGCCAACGTTTTTATTATTCCTAATCCAATCATCTGCAACGGTTTGTCTAAATCTAATGCCAAAAAAATTGAAGCCTCTTAAAGTGCCATCAGATTTTGTAAAATTTGCTCTAAAAGATATTTTACCATCAGGATGCTCCCAATAAAATGTATTTTCATCTTCTAATGGGTTTTTTAACATTACTCCATAAGTTTGATATTCTATATCTAAAAATTTTGCAGAGTTAAACCAAATCCCTCTATCGTATTTAGTTTTTTTATCGCAAATAGTATTGGCCAAAGCTTTAGCTTGCATTTTACCAGTGTACCAAAGCTGCTCAACAGGTGGGTGATTTTCTTTGGGATTTCTAAATTGGGCACAATCGCCTAAGGCATAAACATCGTTTATATTAGTTTCTAAATAATCGTTTACCAATATGCCCCTATCGGTTTCTAATTTAGAATCTTTTACTAATTTAATATTAGGACTTACACCTGCCGTTAATGCTACAAAACCGCATTTTATTTCCTTCCCATCTTTGGTAATGATGGCTTTTACTTTACCATTTTCATCACCAACAATCTCGTTTAATTCTGTATTAGTAATCAAATTTATTTTATGCTCGGCAATGTGCCTACCTATTAATTCTGCTTCTTCTTTTGGTAAAACACCAGCCCAATAATAGTTTTCTCTAACTAGCATATTAACGTGGATATTTCTTGAGTGTAGCATTTCTGCCATTTCAATTCCAATTAATCCTCCTCCAACAACAACAGCATCGGTAACACCTTTTGTGTTTTCTTCCATCAGCTCAACATCTTGTTTGGTCACCATACCTTGTACACCTTTTAAGTCTTGCCCTAGCCAACCAAATTTATTAGTTATTGATCCCGTAGAAATCACTAATTTATCATAAATAATTTCTTCCCCTTTATCAGTTAAAAGCTTTTTTGAATCGAAATCTATATTTTGGATATAGGCATTTTTAAGTCCTATTCTATTTTTACTCCAAAACCAATCCTCGTAAGGTTTGGTATGTTCATATTTCATATGTCCCATGAAGATATACATAAGGGCAGTACGAGAAAAAAAATGTTCAGATTCACTAGAAACGACCAGTATTTCATGGTCGCTTTTTTTACGAATGTATCTTGCGGTTGTTATTCCCGAGATTCCATTACCAATAATTACAATCTTCATTTAGGTTTTGAGGTTTAAATGGATGGTTTTTTATTTTGAGTTTAAATCCCAGTTGTATTCTAAATAATCAATTTTTGTGTTTTTGCTAATTTTTGTAGCTGTATATTTATTAATAAAATTTTCTACACTTCCTTCAGCTTTAACAAAATCTGCCTTGTACCAATCAAAAAGCTTAGATAAAGATGCTTTATCAGCTGATAATTTATTAAATGCTGGATTTGTTAATGCAGCTTTTGTATTAGAAGTTAATAAACTCTGTATGTTAGTTGCGGTATAAGCTTGATTTTGAAGAGTTGGACAAGATACAGCGGCACAGTTTACTGCAAAATGAATGCGGCCATCAAATAAATCGCTTCCCATCAATTTTTTCTTTTCAATATCATTTAAAGATAATGATTCACCGTTAAATTTGTAAGGAAGAGTTTCATCAAAGGCTTTTCCTCCGGCAATTTTTAAAATTGATTTTGTTGGATAGTTTCTTACAACTTTATCTATAACTGATGCATTGTAAGCATTAATCCAATAAGCTGTTTGCTCATTTTTAGAAAATTTGGCGGGGTTAATTTTTGTTAATGAAGTAATGTAATCCTCTAATGCTGCTTTGTCTTTAACAAAAGAAGCATAATCAACTTTTCCATTATCAGAAACGTTTTTCTTTAATAATTTATCAAATGATGAATGATTAACCGAAGCTACATCTACACTTGTTTTTTCTGCTGAAGAAGAAGCTTGAGTAGTTTCTGCAGATTTCACCTGATTTTTAGGACTTCCGTTTGTACAACTAGTAGAAATTGCAACGATACATAATCCAGCTAAAATATTTTGAACCTTTTTCATGATGATCTTTTTTGTTTTAAATTTGATGATTTTAATTCAATTACGTTTAAAATCAATATTAAGTTTTAATTAAAAAGAGATTTTTATTATCGATAATTAAAATTATTTGTTCAAAATTTACACCAAAAAAAGTTATAAATAAAAACTCTCCTTATGGAGAGTTTTTATTTATAGTCTTCTAATATCAGCACCTAATGCCTTTAATCTGGTATCAATATCTTGATAACCTCTTTCAATTTGTTCAATATTGTAAATAGTACTTCTGCCTGAAGCTGATAAAGCTGCAATTAATAAAGAAACCCCTGCTCTTATATCTGGTGAAGTCATTTCTATACCTTTTAGCTGGTACTTTTTATCTAATCCTATAACAGTTGCCCTGTGTGGGTCGCAAAGAATAATTTGTGCGCCCATATCTATTAATTTATCAACAAAGAATAGTCGGCTCTCAAACATTTTTTGGTGTATTAAAACCGAACCTTTAGCTTGAGTAGCAACAACCAAAACAATGGATAGTAAATCTGGCGTAAATCCTGGCCACGGCGCATCAGAAACTGTTAGGATAGAACCATCTATAAAAGTATCAATCTCATAACTTTTTTGAGCAGGAATATAAATATCATCTCCACGCAATTCCATTTTAATCCCTAATCTTTTAAAAGTATCAGGGATAATTCCTAACTCATTATAACAAACATTTTTAATGGTTATTTCAGATTCAGTCATCGCCGCAAGGCCAATAAAAGAGCCTATTTCAATCATATCTGGTAATAAACGATGTTCAGTTCCGCTTAACTCGCTAACACCTTCAATATTCAGTAAATTAGAACCAATACCTGTTATTTTTGCGCCCATTCTATTTAGCATTTTGCAAAGCTGTTGTAAATAAGGTTCGCAAGCGGCATTGTAAATTGTAGTAATTCCTTGTGCCAAAACAGCTGCCATTACAATATTTGCTGTTCCGGTAACAGATGCTTCATCCAAAAGAATAAAAGTTCCTTTTAATTGGGTAGCATCAATATTAAAAAAACCAGTTTCTGCATTGTAAATAAATTTTGCACCCAACTTTTCGAATCCTAAAAAATGGGTATCCAAGCGTCTTCTTCCAATTTTATCTCCACCTGGTTTCGGTATTGCTGCTCTACCATATCTTGCTAACAAGGGTCCAACAATCATGATAGATCCTCTTAAACTTCCACCTTTTTGTTTAAAAGTTTGAGAGTGAAAAAAATCTAAATTGATGTTTGCCGCTTGAAACTCGTATGTATCCTTAGAAATACGTTTTACATCTACTCCTAAATCTTGTAAAAGCTCAATTAATTTATTTACATCTTTAATATCAGGGATATTACTAACGATAACTTTTTCTTTGGTAAGTAAAACTGCTGATAATATTTGTAAGGCTTCATTTTTAGCTCCTTGAGGAATAATTTCTCCTTTTAAAGGTTTCCCTCCACGAATCTCAAATGCATTCATCATTTTTAGATAATTTTATAATTGGATTAAACATAAAAATGTTCAACTCTTTAGAATTGAACATTTTATAAATTTTTTAGATAAATTAGTTAGGTCGTCTACCGCCGGCACCGCCGTTATTAGAATAACTTTTTTGTCGACCTTTAATATTGTTGTTATTATTACTCGGACGACTTCCTCCTGAGCTTCCACCCCGACTGCCCGTTTTTTGTGTTCTGCTACCTGTATTCGTATGATTTGTTGGTGGTTTAATTTCTACTTTATTTAAAACCACATTAGTTAAATCTAGTTCTCCATTAGATAAATCTCTCAAATCAGAAATAATTTGCTCGTCTGCAACATGGTCTTTATTCCATAAAGTATATGCCATTTTCATGAAATTGGCAATAGAATTAACCATGTGTTGCTTTTTATCAGGCTCTGGAATTTCCTTTGCCTTCTTAATCATCAACTCTACAGTATGCCCATAATGTTTAAATTTTATACGCTTTTGTGGATATGATAAAGCTTCTGGCTTAAAATTCATTTCCTCATTTGTTGGTGAGGCGTAAGGAGAATCTACATCTATTTTAAATTGAGATATGATTTGCAAGTGATCCCAAAGTTTATGTTTAAAATCAGGAACGTCTCTTAAATGAGGATTTAAAAAACCCATCATATCAATTACCACTTGGGCATATCTATTACGTTCTTCTTTTGTAGGCAAAGCCACAATATACTCCACCATATTTTGAACATTTCTACCATACTCAGCTAAAATGAGTTTTTCTCTAGAAGTGTTGTAATCAAAAGTATCTATTATGTTATTTATCATTCTGGAAATTTTAGAGCTTTTAAAGGAAGCTAAAACCTTTGGCTATAAGCCTTTTAATTATATAAACCTAGGTGGTTTATGATTTTATTTAGTATTAAACGAGTATTGATTTTAAATCTTTTAAGAGATTAGATTTTAAAAATATAGCGATAAATGTAAGCATTCTTTTTTTGGAGATGAAATTTTTATTTTGTAGAACTTCGCAATAGTTAAAACCCTAGTTTCACTTTCAAGTCTTTAGAAATCTCGTCAGTAATATCTAAAATGTGTTTTAGTTCATTTGTAGAGTTTTCTATAATGTTATCACATCTATATCTATGTGGTAACAAATACTCATTATAAGCTGGAATAACATGGTTTTGCCATTTATACATCACGTCGTCTTCAGAATAACCTCTTTCTAATAAATCTCTTTTTAACCTTCGTTCTAAAGCAATTTCAGCGGCAGCATCAATAAATATACGACCATCAAAAATGGCATCTATTTTTTCATAATGATAAATAAAAAGACCTTCTAAAATTAGAATTGGAGCGGGTTTAATCTCTAAAATTTTTGGGATAGCATGTGGGTTATTAAATGTATACTCTTTTTTGAAAACAGTTTTATAATTTAATAAATCAAAAACATCGTTTTCAAACTGGGTAACTTCTATACAGGTTGGTAAATCAAAATTATGAAGACGATTTTCTTCGGGAGTCATTTCTCCCATCTGGATGTAATAATCGTCTTGGGAAACCAAGCAAACTTCCTCTGGAGAAAAATGATTTAAAAAACAATTTAAAAAAAAGGTTTTTCCAGAACCACTTCCACCGGCAACTCCTAAAACATAAGGTTTGTTAATTTTCATTCGGTACGCCAAAGGTGATGTTAACCAAAAATCTTTTATCTAATGCGCCAATAGCGTCTGCAGTAGCTTTAGTAACCACAATAATTACATCTTTTGTAGTTTCGTTTTCTGTAAATCTACCTACAACTTTAGCAAAAACACTTCGGCTAGTCATAGGATTTGTGATTTTTATTACAGTTCCAACTGGGGCTGTCCGATGCAATGCATAACTTTTTGTTGCATCTAAATTATTATCATCAATCCAAACTGCCAAACCCTTGTCGTTCATTGCAGTAATACCATACCTATTTTTTGGAATTTCTACATTACTCTGAGAATCGGTAGTATCTAAATATTTAATCTTATTAGGATTTACTGGTTTATACTCAGGTTTTTTTTCTGCAACAACTTGTGGTTTTCCTTTATCATTAATCTCTACCTCTTGTGTTAAGCTAACTTTTTCATTAGAGATTACTTTTAATTTTTGTCCGATAGTTAAACTGCTTGATTTTAAATCATTTAAAAGTTTAAGATCATCAACCCGCATATTGTATTTACTAGCAATGCTGTAAAGCGTTTCTCCTGCTGCAACTTTGTGGGTTATCTCTTTGGCTTTATCCGTTTCTTTTTCTTTTTTAGAAGGAGTTGAAGAAAAAACTGTAGGCGGATTATTAAAAGGTATTTGTGTGGGTACTTTAATTATTTCTGATGGCTGTAAACTCGCATTTTTATTATATTCCATAATAATCTGAGGGCTTACGCCATATCTTCTACCAATAGCGTAATATGTTTGTTTAGGTTCTACTTTGTGTAAAATCAGTTTTTTGCCATTTAAGTTTTCTACCCCAACAGAATCCCTAAAAGAACTGGCTTTTACGGAAAATATCGTAAAAAAAAACATAAAAAACAGGAGGCTTTTATAATTCATGAAATGATTTTTATTCATTTTAAAAATTTTGCAATTATACTAAATAACTCACAATTTCTGATTTGTTTTTTATAAAAATCAGTTTGCTTTGCCAGATAAAGAACGTATCAAAACTCTTCTTTGTTATACCTTGGTTAATGGTGTTTTCAAACAAAACTTTATTGTTTTTCTTAATTTTGATATATTGGTCAAAATGATTTCCTTGTGGATTATAACCTGATGTAATCTCTAATTCTTTGTAAATCAATTGGTGTGTAGTTTCCCAATCTTTATTTTCGTCAATAATTTTGGGCAAAAAAATCTCGTTTTTAAAAGATTTTAAAACATTTAATTCCTCCATTAAAACAACATTTATTAATTCGCCGTTTTCAGTATTTAGTAATTTATATTTTCTGGGATTAACTCTTGGATCAAAAACAATCAATCCTTGTTGGGTAAATTGATGGAGTGTTACACTAAAATTTTGCCATAAAATTTTCTTCAATTTTAAATCGAAAGCGATTATTCCTTTCTGTACGGGCGAAAATTCACTTTCAAAACCTGTAAGATAAAGTATATCATTTTTAACAGTTTGAATATTTAAAAGCCAATCTTCTTCAAAATAAAAATCTAGCAAAAGATATTTATCTTTTTTAAAATCATATGCGTTAAAAAAAACTTTTTTATCAATAGTTCTGGCTTCCCATATTAAAGTTTCATTATCATCATCTAAAATAATTTTCCAAATAATTTGATTTGGCTTAAGGGAGTGTAAATGCTTTGCAGTATATTTAGAGGAAATCATCTTTTTGATGCGGAAACTATGAAAAGATTAATTAATGGAATTTTGTTTTTAATGATATGCTTGTGCACCACTAATATTTTGGCGCAAACTAAGGTTTATCAATTAAATTTAAAAGAAGAAATAAACCCGGCCGCTTGGAGAGCAACTAAAAAAGCATTTGAAGCAGCTAAAAAAAGTGGTGCTACCGTCATGATTGTTGATATGAATACTTATGGTGGTCTTTTGGATTATGCCGATTCTATTCGTACTAAAATTTTGAACAGTAATTTAAAAACTATAGTTTATATTGATAATAATGCAGCATCTGCTGGGGCTTTAATTTCAATTGCTTGCGATAAAATTTATATGGTTCGTGGAGCTAGTATTGGTGCTGCAAGTGTTGTAAATGGAAACGGGGAAGTTTTACCAGAAAAATATCAATCCTATATGCGTGGCTTAATGCGTACAACTGCAGAAGCAAAAGGAAGAAACCCAAAAATTGCTGAGGCTTTTGTTGATCCTAATGTGGAAATAAAAGACATTAATGAGAAAGGTAAAGTTTTAACATTTACTACAAATGAAGCGATTGCAAACGGCTTTTGTAATGGGGAAGCAAATTCAATTAATGATGTTTTAGCAAAGGAAGGGATTTCCGACTTTCAAAAAACAGTTTACCAACCAACTACAACAGATTTTATAATTGGTTTTTTAACTAATCCTGCGGTAAGCAGTATTTTAATATTACTTATTATTGGAGGTATTTATTTTGAGTTGCAAGCACCCGGAATTGGTTTTGCGCTGTTGGTTACCATTGTTGCTTCCTTATTGTTTTTTGCACCACTTTACGTAGAAGGTTTAGCCGCAAATTGGGAAATTTTATTATTTGTTGGCGGAGTTATATTGTTGGTATTAGAAATATTCTTAATTCCTGGGTTTGGGATATTTGGTATTTTAGGAATCATTTTTATTATTGTTGGGTTGGCTATGAGCTTAATTTTAAATGATTTCTTCGACCTCAGCATCAGCGGAAGCGAACGAATAACACAATCTTTTTTAATTGTTTTGGTGTCGATGATTGCTGCAATTGCTTTATCTGTGATTTTTGGGGGTAATATTTTAAAATCTGGCGCTTTCCAAAAATTGGTTTTAAATGATGAGCAGCAATCTAACCAAGGTTATCAAGTTAAAAAACCAAGGATAGAATTATTAGGAAAACGAGGTTTTGCCAAAACAGATTTACGCCCGTCTGGCAGAATTGATATCGAAGGTGAATGGTTTGATGCAGTTTCTGACGATGGATATATAGACCATGGAACTGATATTATCATTTCTAAAATAGAGAATTATAATTTGGTAGTGAGAAAGTTTTCTTAAATTGAAAGTATAAAAAAAGGTCATTCCCTCATTAAAGAGAATGACCTTTTGATCAGTAATATTTGTTAAATATATTTTACCCCAAACTTTTGCTTTACGTCTGTAACAACTTGTTTAACGTGTTGTTCTTCGCTTCTTGGGCAAATCATCAACATATTATTAGATTCTACCACAATAAAATCATGCAATCCATTTAATACAACTAACTTATCATGAGGGACATTTACCATGCAATTGGATGAGTTATACATCATTACTTTTTCTTGATTGATAACCGCATTTCCAACATAATCCTTATCAGCTAAATCATAAACTGAAGACCAGGTTCCTAAATCGCTCCAACCAAATTCTGAAGGCATAACATAAACGTTATTCGCTTTTTCCATAATGCCGTAGTCAATAGAAATATTGGTGCATTTTTGGAAAGCCGTTTGTATAAATTCTTTTTCTGATTTAGAATTGTAATGAGATTTTCCATTTCTAAATATCTCGCTCATATCTGGTAAATGGGTATCAAAAGCTTTTATAATTTCTCCTACACTCCAAATAAAAATTCCAGAATTCCATAAAAAATCACCACTTTCTAAAAAAGTTTGGGCAATTTCTAAAGATGGTTTTTCAGTAAAAGTTTTAACCTTATGCAAATTATCTGTAATGGTTTCTTCTGAATATTGTATGTAACCATATCCAGTATCCGGGCGAGAAGGTTTAATTCCTAACGTAATTAAACACTTATTTTCTTTAGCGGCAACCAAAGCTTTGTTTATGATGTTTACAAAATTTTCGGTCTCTAAAATTAAATGGTCAGATGGAGCAACAACAATTTGGGCATCTTTATCTAACTGTTTGATTTTATAACATCCATAAGCTATACAAGGAGCTGTATTTCTCATAATTGGTTCCCCAATTATTTGATTGTCAGTTAATTCTGGTAGTTGCTCTTTAACCAAATCAAAATAATTCTCGTTGGTTAAAATATAAATGTTCTCTACAGGTACAATTTTTTTAAATCTGTCAAAAGTATTTTGAATCAAGCTTTTTCCGGTTCCTAAAACATCTAAAAATTGTTTAGGATATGTTGTTCTACTTACAGGCCAAAACCTGCTTCCAACACCACCAGCCATAATTAAAGCATAATTGTTTTTATTCATTATAAATTGGTTTAAATAATTCCTTCTTTCAATAAATCATGCAAATGTACAACTCCATTATACATATTGTCTTTTTTCACAATTAGCTGAGTGATATTATGTAGTTTCATCACTGCTAAAGCATTTACCGCCATTTCATTTGCATCAATAGTTTTGGGGTTTTTACTCATAATGTCTACCGCTTTTAAGTTTTCAAATGAAGTGTAATTTTCCATCATCCTTCTTAAGTCGCCATCAGTAATTACTCCAGCTAATTCTTTACCATTTACTACTGCCACAACGCCAAGCCTCTTTTTTGTAATTTCTAGTATTGCTTCTTTTACAGTAGCATCAATTTCAATTACAGGTTTTTCATTTTGATTGCATAAGTCACTAACTTTTAAATAAAGTTTTTTACCTAACGCTCCGCCGGGATGATATTTTGCAAAATCTTCTTTTGTAAATGATCTACACTCTAGCAAACAAATGGCCAAAGCATCACCCAAAACCATTTGTACCGTTGTACTTGTAGTAGGTGCTAAATTATGAGGACAAGCTTCTGTTTCTACACTTGCATCAATTACAAAATCTGATTGTTTTGCCAAAAAAGATTTTGTATCGCCAACAAAACAAGCTAATTTATTATTTCCTTGTTTTAATAATGGAATCAAAACCTTAATTTCAGAGGTATTACCGCTTTTAGATAAGCATAAAACTAAATCATCTTTTTGGATAATACCTAAATCGCCGTGTATAGCATCAGCAGCATGCATAAAAATAGCAGGTGTGCCAGTAGAATTAAAAGTGGCAACTATTTTTTGTGCTATAATGGCGCTTTTTCCAACTCCAGTAATAATTACCCTACCTTTTAAGTTTAATATTTCTTGAGTTAGAAGAGCAAAATCAGAATTTAGTTGGTTTAAAAGTTGTTTTACGGCAGTTGCCTCTATTAAAATTGTTTTTTTTGCAACCTCTAATATCTCTTGTACTGATCTCAAAATGTAAAAGTTTATAATTAAAATATTATTATTTCACAAAAATATGTTATTTTGATGTCTAAAATCAGTATGGACTGTTTTTTTTGACTTTAATAATGCAGATTAAAAAATCTTTAATAGACAACTTACAAACTTTTTTCGGCTTTGATAATTTCAAAGGCGATCAAGAAGCTATCATTAACAGCATCTTGGAAAAGAATGATACGTTTGTAATTATGCCAACAGGCGGTGGTAAATCTATTTGTTATCAACTGCCAGCATTAATGAGTGAGGGAACCGCTTTAGTTATTTCTCCACTTATTGCGTTGATGAAAAACCAAGTAGATCAGTTAAGAGTTTTTGGCGGACGAGATAGTATTGCACATTTTTTAAATTCGTCTCTTAATAAATCAGAAATTGCAAAAGTTAAAGAAGATGTTTTGGCTGGGGAAACTAAATTGCTTTACGTTGCTCCAGAATCTTTAACAAAGCAAGATAATATTGATTTTCTAAAATTATTGACAATTTCTTTTGTTGCCATAGATGAGGCTCATTGTATCTCTGAATGGGGTCATGATTTTAGACCAGAATATCGTAAAATAAGACAAGTTATCAATAATATCAGAGATGATATTTCTTTAATCGCTTTAACAGCTACCGCCACACCAAAAGTTCAATACGATATTCAAAAAAACCTAGGCATGACAAATGCCAACTTGTTTAAATCTTCTTTTAACAGGCCTAATTTATTTTATGATGTACGCCCAAAAAGAGACGTAATTAAAGAAATTGTAAAATATATTAAAAATCATAATGGTAAATCTGGCATTATTTATTGCTTAAGCCGTAAGAAGGTAGAAGAAGTAAGCAACGCGTTATCAATTAATGGCATAAAATCTTTACCATATCATGCTGGTTTAGAGCCAAAAGTGCGAGCAGATACGCAAGATAAATTCTTGATGGAAGACGTTGACGTAATTGTAGCAACCATTGCATTTGGAATGGGCATTGATAAACCAGATGTTCGTTATGTAATTCACCATGATATCCCTAAAAGCATGGAAGGCTACTACCAAGAAACGGGTAGGGCAGGCCGAGATGGTGGAGAAGGAATTTGTGTGGCTTTCTACTCAGAAAAAGATGTAGATAAGCTAGCGAAATTTATGAAAGATAAACCGGTTTCTGAACGTGAAATTGGCACACAAATATTAAAAGAAGTAATTGACTACTCAGAATCTGCTGTTTGTAGAAGAAAGCAGATTTTACATTATTTTGGCGAAAACTTTAATGAAGTTGGCTGCAATAACATGTGCGATAATTGTAGAGCAAAAAAGGAGCACTTTAATGCAGAAGATTATTTAAAAACGGTATTAACTTTTATCCAAGAAAACGGAGATAAGTTTGACGATCAATATATTATAAACGTTCTTTTAGGTTTAGAAACTGCACAAATACAATCTTACAAACATCATCAAAGTGAGTTTTTTGGAATCGGGAAAGAGCAAGGTTTACTTCTTTGGAAATCTGTTTTAAGACAAGCTTTATTAGATAATTTTATAATCAAAGATGTTGATAATTTTGGATTAGTCCGCATATCAAAATCTGGAGAGAAATTTTTAGAGAGCCCTTATCCATTGCGTTTTATCATGAACAGAGAAATGGAAAGTGCACAAAATGATGATGATGATGCTTCGCAACAAGGCGGCGGAGCAGTTGATGCGCAACTTTTAATTATGTTAAAAGATTTGCGTAAAAAAATTGCCAAACAAAAAAACTTACCTCCATTCGTTATATTTCAAGACCCATCTTTAGATGAAATGTGTACACATTATCCAATTAATATGGATGAGCTAAAACATATTTCTGGAGTTGGAAATGGTAAAGCCGCAAAGTTTGGTACTTCTTTTATAGAGCTAATAAAAAAATACGTAGAAGATAATGACATTGATCGTCCGATAGATTTTGTGGTTAAAACCACAGCAAATAAATCAGCTTTAAAAGTCTCTATTATTCAGAATATCGATAGACATATTTCTTTAGAAGATATTGCAGCATCTAAAGGTATCAGTTACGAGGATATTTTAAAAGAAGTAGAATCTATTGTAGGTTCAGGTACCAAGCTTAATCTTAATTATTTTATTGATGAGGTTATAGACGAGGATCGCCAAGATGAAGTTTTTGACTATTTTAAAACAGCCGAAGTAGATTCTATAGATGATGCTTTATCAGAATTGGGTTCTGATGATTATAACAGAGAAGAAATACAATTGATGAGGATTAAATTCATGTCAGAATTGGGAAATTAATTTTTTCGTACGTATGGGATAGCACTCTGGCTATCCTAATTAATAAATTTAGGTCATTTTAAAACAAATATTAATTTGGGCGTTCGGGCTGGCTATTTATTACAATCTTTTTTGTCTTATTCTTCAACTCCGTTCAGAATGACAAAAAAGGATTTTCACTGCTATCCCTAACTCAAATTCAAATAATCATCTAAAATTTATTAATCATTCAAAATACAAATATTTAAAATTCAATCATTCAAAGTTCACCAATTCAATCCTTCAAAATTCACTCATTCAAAATTAAATGAACATCCCCAAATTAAAATACACCAATTCTCAAAACTTCTTTTTAATGGCAGGCCCTTGCGCTATTGAAGGGGAAGATATTGCTTTAAGAATTGCAGAAAAAATAATTAAGATTACCGATAAACTAGAAATCCCATACATTTTTAAAGGTTCTTTTAAAAAAGCTAATCGATCTAGAAAAGATTCCTTTACAGGGATTGGAGATGAAAAGGCACTTAAAATTCTTGAAAAAATCGGCAAAGAATTTAATGTCCCAACCGTAACAGATATTCATGAAAGTTCAGATGCTGCGATGGCAGCAGCCTATGTAGATGTTTTACAAATACCAGCTTTTTTATGCCGACAAACTGATTTATTAGTAGCTGCAGCAGAAACTGGAAAATTTGTAAATGTTAAAAAAGGTCAATTTTTATCAGCCGGTTCTATGAAATTTGCAGTTGATAAAATTATAGAAAGTGGAAATAGTAATGTAATATTAACCGATAGAGGAAATACGTTTGGCTACCAAGATTTGATTGTAGATTATAGAGGAATTCCAGAAATGAGGTCTTTTAATGTGCCTGTAGTAATGGATTGTACTCATTCTTTACAGCAACCAAATCAGGTTTCCGGAGTAACTGGCGGTAAACCATCATTAATAGAAACAATTGCAAAAGCTGCAATTGCTGTTGGTGCAGATGGTCTGTTTATAGAAACCCACGATGATATCAAAAACGCAAAATCTGACGCCGCAAATATGCTAGATTTAACTTTATTAGAAGATTTACTGAAAAAATTATTAAGAGTAAGGCAATCAATATTGTAATGCAAAACAAGAAACAATAGATTAAGTTTATTAAAACCAAAATGCAAGCTCAATCTTTCTTAATTTCTTAATGTTTCAATAAAAATGTGTGCAATCACACAAATCTGTGCAATTAAGAAATTAATCTGTGTAATCCTTTTAATCTATGAAATCACGAACCTCTATGAAATCACGAAAATAAAAAATCTCCCAAATTATAAACATCCCCAAAATAATATATTCAACCAAAACCAACCATAAGCTCTCATCATAAGGCACAACACGATAGGTGAAATAACTTAAACAAATTAAAATCGACCATATTATAGCAAACCTCCATTTTACAAATGGAGTTAAGGCAACTAAAATTAAAATATACCAAGGATGCACAATGGCGCCACATATAGTGTAAGCAAACATCAACCAAAATATGCCTTCCATTATATTTTTGCTTTTTAAATAAGTAATTAAAAAACCAATCAGCGTAAGCGCTAACAAAATTTTACTGGTGTAAGCAATGGGATTGTAATGTAGTATTTCCCAACCTATGGCTTTTAGCAATTGATAAATACTGCCATTAAACTCAAATTTGCCATAATAAAGTTGGATACTAGAAATTATATTTTCAAGAAGTTTTAAATTATGGATAAAAGGGAAAAACAAAATCAATACTACAAATCCACAGATTAAACCTGCATAAATAGTTTTTTTCCATCCTATATATTTAATAAAAAGAGGTAAAAAAATAATTGGTAATAATTTAGTACAAACTGCTAATCCTAAAATTACCGAGCTCAAAATCCATTTATTGTTTAATAAAAGCCAAACACTCCATAAAGTAAAAAATATCATTAAGGCTTCAAAATGAAGATTTCCCGTAAATTCTAAAATCACTAAAGGATTTAAGGCATAAATAAAAACCAGTTTCTCATCCTTTTTAAAGTAAGCTAGAAGCTTTCGAATAAAATAAATATTACCAAAATCAAAAAGCATGATAACAATCCTAATTATTGTAACTGATGCTAATAAATTTCCTTTGCCCGGAATTGCGCTCAGCATAAAAATAAACTGATTTATAGGCGGGTAAATTGAAAAGTAATTTTGGGAATTCATCTTTTGGAACAACAAAGTATCTACCCAATCATAATTGAAGGACATCAATTCTTTTGGTTTGTAAATAAAAGGATTAATTCCATGTAATATTTGGCTGCCGTCCCAAATAAATCTATAGATATCATCACTTAAAAGAGGGATAGAGAATAGTAAGATTACTCTACTAATTATGGCTAAATAATTATTTTGCCATCTCATAGATGGGTTATTAAACTTATATAAAATAATGAAGTAGGATATGAAAAGAAAGGAGAATCCTACCCAAATAGAAAGAATATTTTTTCTATCCGAATTAAAATATCCTAAATTTAGAATTCCAGTGGTTAATAATCCTAATGATAAAAACCAAACAAAAGAAAATTTATTATTAATCTTATCCATTAATATGCTATCCTATAATTATTAAATGACTATCAAAACTTTTAAAGATCAATTAAATCGAACCATAAAAATAAATTTTCCTCCAAAAAGGATAATATCTCTTGTTCCCTCACAATCAGAATTATTGTTTGATTTAGGTTTAACTGATGAAATTGTTGGCATCACTAAATTTTGCATACACCCCAAAGATAAATTTAAAAGTACCACCAAAATAGGAGGGACTAAAAAATTAAACATCCAAAAAATAATTGATTTAAAGCCCGATTTAATTATTGGAAACAAAGAGGAAAATCAAAAAGAGGATATTGAAACTTTAATGGAACTGTTCCCAGTTTGGATGAGTGATATTTCTAATCAAAATGATGCATTAGAAATGATTGCAACAGTAGGGGAGATGATTGATAAAAGACAAGAATCAATAAATCTTTCTAAAAAAATTCTACAATCTTTTAATGAAATAAGTATAAATGAAAACGACCTTAAATCAACATTATATTTCATTTGGCAAAATCCAAATATGTTAGCCGGTCATCAAACCTATATTAATGAAATGCTTAAAAATTGTGGCTTAATAAATCTAATAAAAGAGAAAAGATATCCAGAATTTTCAGATTTAAAATTACAAGCGCTAAACCCAGAAGTGGTCTTACTTTCATCAGAACCTTATCCATTCAAAGAAAAGCATATTAAAAATTTCCAACAAATTTGGCCAAATGCAAAAATCAAATTAGTAGACGGAGAAATGTTTAGCTGGTATGGAAGTAGATTATTGAAATCCGCCCCATACTTTCAAAACCTTAAAAAATCCTTATAATCTTTGCATTAAAGAAAACTAAGCAATCACGAAAAACAATCTATACAATCATTTCAAAAAATATTTGCAATAACATTAACTAATCATATCTTTGCAATCCAAATTAGAAACACCTAATATTGGGAAAATCCTAAATGCGGAAGTGGCGTAATTGGTAGCCGCACCAGACTTAGGATCTGGCGCTTCACGGCGTGGGGGTTCGAGTCCCTTCTTCCGCACATAAATCCAATCCCTCCCACAAAATGGGAGGGATTTTTGTATCACACAAAACGAAAAGAAAAACAGCAGATAATGAATATTACACAGGAAAAAACTGACGACCTTAATTCAATTGTTACCGTTAAAATTACTCCAGATGATTATCAAGAGGCAGTAAATAAAAAAATTAAGGATCAGGCAAAAAAAATGAAACTCCCAGGTTTCCGTCCTGGAATGGTTCCTCCAGCACATGTTAAAAAAATGTACGGTAAAAGCATTTTGGTAGAAGAGATAAATACCATGTTGTCAGAAGCTGTAAATAATTACATTCAACAAAATGAAATTGAAATCTTAGGTCAGCCCTTACCAAAAGAAGATGATACTTCATTTAACTGGGATTTTAATGATGATTTTGTTTTTAATTACGATTTAGGTTTAGCTCCTGAAGTTGATGTAGAATTTTCTACAAAAGATAGATTGACTCAATATAATATCAAAGTAGATGATGAAACTTTAGCTGCTCGTACAAAAAGTATTAGAAGAAGTTATGGTAAAATGACTAATCCAGAAATTGTTGCCGATGGCGATGTAATTTTTGGAGAGTTTATTCAGCTTAACGCCGAAGGTTCTGTTTTTGAAAATGGAATTAACGTTACCACTTCTTTAAGGTTAGACGCAGTTAAGGATGCTACAATATTAAAATCACTTATCGGATTAAAAAAAGGAGATGTAATTGAATCTTTTGATTTAGTAACAGCTGTTGATGATCAAAAATTATTAGTTAAAATCTTAAAGCTAGAGGAAGAGAATCCAATTATTCCAAAATCTAAATTTAAGCTGACGGTAAAAAATATTAACAGATTAGAAGAATCAGATTTAAATCAAGAATTTTTTGATAAGCTTTTTGGAGAAAATACAGTTAAAACAGAAGAAGAATTTAAATCAAAAATAACTGAAGAGTTAGAATCAATGATGGCTCAAGATGCTGATAAAAAATTAGCTGCAGATTTATATAAATATGGTTCAGAAAAAGCAACCATGCCTTTGCCAGACGAATTTTTAAAGCGATGGTTAAAAGTTGCTAATAAAGAAGTTAATGATGAGGAATTAGAAAGCGGTTATAGTGATTTTGCCAAAAATCTACGTTGGACATTGGTAGAGAATAAAATCATGAAAGACCAAAAGATAGAAATCAAGTATGAAGATGTTTATCAATTAGCAAAGATAAGATTAGATGCTCAATTCAGAATGTATAGTCCTCAAGCACTTTCAGAAGAACAATTAGGTCAGTATACAGCTCAATTTTTACAAGATAAAGAAAATGCAAATCGTATTTTTGATGAAGTAAAAGCTCAAAAAGTTTTTGATTACTTAAAAACAGTAATTACTTTAGATAAACAAGACATTGATTATAATAAATTTCAAGAATTGAAATAACTTTAACAAAGTATAAATTTTTAAAAGGCAGCCTAATTAAGGCTGCCTTTTACATAAAATTAAAACCAAAAATTTTACCTATAATTGATAAGCATTTTAGCATTTATCAAAACATTTATTCAATTTGGCGTTTATAATAATAAACAAATTCTAATACAACAATAAGATATGAATATAGATAAAGATGAGTTCCGTAAATACGCAGTAAAACATCATAGAATTGGAGGCTTACACGTAGATAAATACATCAACAATACTCAGGCAATTTATAAGCCTCAAGGGATGACTCCTTATATTATAGAAGAGCGTCAATTAAACGTTGCTCAAATGGATGTTTTTTCTCGATTAATGATGGATCGTATCATTTTTTTAGGTGATGCAATTTATGATCAAAATGCAAATATCATCCAGGCACAATTGTTATTCTTACAATCTGCAGATGCTAAAAGAGATATTCAAATTTATATCAACTCACCAGGTGGATCTGTTTATGCAGGTTTAGGTATATATGATACGATGCAGTTTATTTCTCCAGATGTAGCAACAATCTGTACAGGAATGGCGGCATCTATGGGAGCAGTTTTAATGTGTGCTGGTACAAAAGGAAAAAGAGCAGCATTACCACACGCTCGTATTATGATACACCAACCTTCAGGTGGTGCACAAGGAGTGGCTTCTGATATGGAAATCAATTTGCGTGAAATGTTAAAGTTGAAAAAAGAACTTTATGACATTATCTCAAAACATTCTGGTCAAACTTACGAATGGGTAGAAAAAGCTTCAGACAGAGATTATTGGATGAAAGCAGAAGAAGCCAAAGATTTTGGTATGGTTGATGAGATATTAGTTGCAAACAAAGAAAAGAGTAATGACTAAAAATCAAAAAGATATAAAATGTTCGTTTTGTGGTGCTGGTAAGCAAGATAGCTTAATGCTGATTGCTGGGTTGGATGCGCATATTTGTGACAAATGTGTTGGACAAGCAAATGATATCTTGGCAGAAGAATTGACCTTGAAAAAAGGAAAAAATATGAGCCCAGTGCTCACTTTGCTAAAACCATTAGAAATAAAAGAACATCTTGATCAATATATTATTGGTCAAAACGATGCGAAAAAAGTATTGGCAGTAGCCGTTTACAATCATTACAAGAGATTAAACCAAAAAATTGGTAAAGATGAGGTAGAGATCGAAAAATCCAATATAATGATGGTGGGTGAAACAGGTACAGGAAAAACTTTATTGGCTAAAACTATCGCAAAAATTTTAAATGTTCCTTTTTGCATTTGCGATGCAACTGTATTAACTGAAGCTGGTTATGTCGGTGAGGATGTAGAAAGTATTCTTACCAGACTTCTCCAAGCAGCAGATTATGATGTAAACGCTGCGGAAAGAGGTATTGTTTATATTGATGAGGTTGACAAAGTAGCTCGTAAAAGTGATAATCCTTCTATTACAAGGGATGTTTCTGGCGAAGGTGTTCAACAAGCACTGCTTAAAATATTGGAAGGTACTATTGTAAATGTTCCGCCTCAAGGTGGTAGAAAACATCCTGATCAAAAAATGATTCCTGTTAACACAAATAATATTCTATTTATATGTGGTGGTGCATTTGACGGAATCGAGAAGAAAATTGCCAATAGGTTAAGAACACAAACTGTTGGGTATAAATTTAAAGCAGATAATGACGATGTAGATATAAAAAATTTATATCAATATATTACACCGCTAGATTTAAAAGCATTTGGTATGATACCTGAATTAATTGGTCGTGTTCCTGTCATTACTCATCTTAATCCTTTAGATAGGGAAACATTACTAAGCATTTTAACTGAACCAAAAAATTCATTAGTAAAGCAATACACTAAATTGTTTAGTTATGAAAATATAAATTTAGAATTTAAAAGCGACGTATTTGAGTTTATTGTTGATAAAGCAATGGAATTTAAATTAGGCGCTAGAGGTTTAAGGTCAATCTGCGAAGCCATCATGATAGATGCAATGTTTGAAATGCCCTCGCAGAAGCATGAGGATAAAAAATTAATAATAGATCTGAATTACGCCAGGGAGCAATTTGAAAAATCAGATATTAAAAAGCTAAAAGCAGCATAACTAAAATCCCGAATTAATCGGGATTTTTTTTTAAAACATAATTTTATGAACGAAGAAAAAGATATTAAAAAAAAGCAAGTTGAAGTTCTACCCCATAAGGAGGTTTCTTCTCCCATAAAAAAAGGATTAAAATCTAAGGAGGATATCGTAGCAAATTGGCTTCCCAGATATACCGGTAGGCCGTTAGATGAGTTTGGGCAGTATATTTTACTAACAAATTTTTCAAAATATGTCCAACTATTTTCTGAATGGCATGATAACGCTCCTATATACGGTTTAGATAAACCAATGCAAAGCGTAACAGCAAACGGAATAACAATTATTAATTTTGGTATGGGAAGCCCACTTGCGGCTACAATGATGGACTTGTTGACTGCGATAACAACTAAAGCAGTTTTATTTTTGGGAAAGTGTGGTGGTTTAAAAAAGAAAAATCAAATTGGTGATTTGATTTTGCCAATCGCTGCAATCAGAGGTGAAGGAACATCAAACGACTATTTGCCTGCCGAAGTTCCTGCTCTTCCAGCGTTTGCACTTCAAAAAGCAATTTCAACTACTATTAGAGAGCATTCACGTGATTACTGGACAGGTACAGTTTATACTACTAATCGTAGAGTTTGGGAACACGATCGCGAGTTCAAAAAATACCTCAAGGATTTAAGAGCTATGGCTGTTGATATGGAAACAGCTACTGTCTTCGTTACAGGATTTGCTAATAAAATACCAACAGGTGCATTATTATTAGTTTCAGATCAACCAATGATTCCAGAAGGGGTTAAAACTGCTGAAAATGATTCCTCCAAAACCTCAGTTGAGCAAGTAGAATCTCATTTAAAAATTGGAATTGATTCTTTATTACAACTTAAAAACAAAGGTCAAACAGTAAAACACTTACAGTTTTAAATTTTTTTGAAGAATAATTTTATCTGTTGGTAATTACATCATATCTATATTTTATAATGCTCCTACAATAAGGAGTATTTTAATTAATATAGTATTTATTTACTTTAGTCTTTTTCTTTATAAGAGTTTAAATCCTTTTTATAATCGCAAAATATTATTATCTACATTCTTAATGATAATTTTTTAATACCAGAAATTATTAGATAATAAATGTTATGAGCTTATAATAAAGAAGCATATTAATTAATGGTTTATAATATTTTAATAAAATGAACTTCTTGAATTAATAATCTAGAAAATTCAATATAAATGGATTAATAATATCATTTCTTAATTTATTGTCTCACATTATCAGCTCGTTAATAAATTCCTTTAATTAAAAGAGAAATACATTTGTCTCTTAAATCTAAAAACCACATATTTGCACTCCGCAATCGCAAGGATGGCATTTATTTGAAATCAAGCAATGTAAGTTTTGTTAAATTAGATATATTTTTAGACATAAATAAAATCAAAAATATCTTCTAATTAATTTGATAAATACAAATAATTAATACACTTTTGCAACCCGTCTGAGGTAAAATAATTTTTTGCACAAACGTAAATAAATAAAAAAAAAGATTTGGAAGTTATATAAAATAACCACATCTTTGCACCCCGATGAAACGGGAACATGAACAGAGCGATTCTGGGAGTGATAAAAAATAGGATCAAAATCACTTAATGTGATAAGATATAGTAGCCAAA
>JBBRYE010000026.1:0-33997 GCA_038237895.1 Sphingobacteriales bacterium
GGATTACGCATTTTTATAAAATACCTGTTAATGGTGGTGAAGCTGTGAAAATTACATCTATGAAAGGTGGAAATGAGATAACGCTTTCGCCAGATGAAAAATATTTAGCCATTAGATATAGCTATTCTAACAAACCCTGGGAGCTTTATTTACAACCTAATAAAGCAGGAGCAAAAGCTAAACAAATCACTCAATCTACAACTAAAGAATTTGAATCTTACCAATGGAGAGAACCAGAAATGGTAACCTTCAATAATCGTTATGGAACAAAAGTTTATGCTCGATTATACCAATCAAAAAATTCTGATGCAACAAAACCAGCGGTAATTTTTGTTCATGGGGCAGGTTATTTGCAAAATGTGCACTACCAATGGAGCAGTTATTTTAGGGAATATATGTTCCATAATTTATTAGCAGATAATGGATATACAGTTTTAGATATTGATTATACAGGAAGCGCTGGCTATGGCAGAGATTTTAGAACAGGAATTTATCGCCACATGGGCGGAAAAGATTTGACAGACCAAGTTGATGGAGCAAAATTATTAGTTGATAAATATGGCATTAATCCAAAAAAAATTGGGATTTACGGCGGTTCTTATGGCGGCTTTATTACGCTAATGGCGATGTTTACCACCCCTGATGTATTTGCGGCAGGAGCAGGATTACGCTCTGTTACAGATTGGGCACATTATAATCATGGTTACACCTCTAATATTTTAAACGAACCTTTTAATGATGAAAAGGCTTATCAAATGAGTTCGCCAATTAATTTTGCAGATGGATTAAAAGGACATCTATTAATGTGCCACGGTATGTTAGATTTGAACGTCAATTTCCAAGATATTGTGAGGTTAAGCCAGCGTTTGATTGAATTGAAAAAAGACAATTGGGAGTTAGCAGCTTTTCCGATAGAAGACCATGGTTTTGAGCAACCAACTAGTTGGAGAGATGAATATTCTAGGATTTATAAGCTTTTTGAAGAAAATTTGAAGAATTGATTTATTGGAAAGATTTTCTGGCTATTAAGCTAGATAAATCTTTCCAGTAATTATAAAAACTCCATCAATCTTTCCAGTTTCATTCCTCTAGATCCTTTAACCAAAACCAATGCATCTCTTAAATTCTTATCTTTTAAATAATCAATAGCTTGGCCGGTAGAATCAAAAAATAAGCCTTTTTTAAATTCTAACTTTTGTTTTGAAAAATACTCACCAATAAAAATTACCTCATCAAAAGGGTATGATAATGCTTTTGTAATCATATTCAAATGTTCCATTTCTGTTTCATCACCAAGTTCATACATATCACCTAGAATCAAAACTTTTTTATCCGCTTTAAGCTGATTTATGTTTTCTATGGCCACTAACATGCTACTTGGGTTGGCATTATAGAAATCACAAACGACTGTATTTTTACTGGTTTTGGTAATTTGCGAACGATTATTTTGAGGCTGATAATTTTTTATTCCGTTATTAATTTCATCGGGCGAAAGCCCAAAATTTAATCCAATAGCAATTGCAGCTAAAATATTTTCGAAATTATAGGTGCCCGTTAATTGACTCAAAACCTGATAATTTTTCTTTGAATTTGGTTTCCATTTAACTTCTAAATAAGGTTGGTTTGAAATCAATTCGCCTGAAATATTATTATCACTACTTTTACCGTAATAAACTTTAGATGTTAAATTTATTTGTTGCACCATTTTAATCAAAACCTCGCTATCTTTATTGATAAATGCAGTTCCTTTATGCGTTTCTAAAAAATCATATAACTCACCTTTGCCTTTTTTAATTCCTTCAACACCTCCAAAACCTTCTAAATGCGCTTTTCCAATATTGGTAATCAATCCATAATTAGGTTGGCAAATTTCACAAAGCATTTCAATTTCTTTTTGATGGTTAGCTCCCATTTCAATGATAGCAATTTCATGCGATGCGTTGATTTCTAGTAGTGTTAAGGGAACTCCGATATGATTATTAAGATTGCCAACAGTAGCTAATGTTATAAATTTTTGAGAAAGAACACTATTGATCAGTTCTTTAGTCGTGGTTTTTCCGTTAGAACCAGTTAAGCCAATTACGGGGATTTTTAATTGCTCTCTATGGTATTTTGCTAATTCTTGTAAAGCAATTAAAGTGTCATTTACCAAAATATACTTCTCGTTTTTTTTATAGATTGGATTATCAATTACCGCAAAGGCCGCACCTTTTTCTAATGCAGTTTCGGCAAATGAATTAGCATCAAAATTTTCGCCACGTAAGGCAAAAAAAAGACAATTTTTTACGATTTTTCTGGTATCAGTATTTATTTCAGGGTGTTCTAAATAAATTTGATATAAATTGGTAATATTCATTGAAATAGATTTGATAATTCACTAAATTAATTAATGTTTTTTATTTAGATTAGTTATATGAAAAAACTATTACTAATAATTACCCTTTTTGTCCTTAGTTTAAACTTATGTTTTTCACAACAAAATTTGAAAACGCCGTCTCAATTTTTAGGTTACGAATTAGGAACGCACTTTACCTTACATTATAAGGTTGTTCAATATTACGAGTATTTAGCAGCAAACTCAAAAAATATCAAGCTGGAATATTATGGTAAAACTAATGAAGGTCGTGATTTAATGGTAGCATTTATAGCCAACGATGAAAATATAAATAGGTTAGATGATATTAGAAAAAGTAATTTATCTAACGCAGGTATTTTGCAAAATAATTTAATAGCAAATCAGCCTGCCATTGTTTGGTTAAGTTATAATGTACATGGTAACGAGTCTGTATCTACAGAAGCTTCTATGAAAACCATTTATGATTTATTAGATCCAAGCAATCAAAAAACAAAAGAGTGGCTAACTAATACCGTTGTAGTGATTGATCCTTGTATTAATCCTGATGGAAGGGATCGTTATGTGAATTTTTATAATCCTGTTGCTAACTTAATTCCTAATGCAACATCCTATTCTCGTGAACACAGAGAGCCTTGGCCAGGTGGCCGAGCTAATCATTATTATTTTGATTTGAACCGAGATTGGGCCTGGCAAACTCAAATTGAAACGAAGCAGAGGTTAAAGCTTTATAATAGTTGGTTGCCGGAAGTTCATGTAGATTTTCATGAACAAGGCGTAAATGAACCTTATTATTTTGCTCCTGCAGCAGCTCCTTTTCATAAAGTAATCACGCCTTGGCAAGTAGAGTTTCAAACCATCATCGGGAAAAACAATGCTAAATATTTTGATGAAAAAGGATGGATGTACTTTACCAAAGAACGTTTTGATCTTCTTTACCCTTCTTACGGCGATACTTATCCAATTTATAGCGGTTCTATTGGGATGACGTTTGAGCAAGGCGGAGGTGGCGTTGCTGGCTTGGCAATCTTAAATGAAGAAGGCGATACGCTAACTTTAAAAGATAGGATAAACCATCATTATACTACCGGACTTTCTACTATTGAAGCAACTTCTAAGAATGCCCAAAAAGTAGTTTCAGAGTTTAAAAAGTTTTACAACGATGGAAAAAATAACCCAACTAGCGAGTATAAAACCTATGTTATTAAATCTACAAATAAAACCAATGCTCAAAAACTAGCAGATTTGTTAAAAGCAAACGGTATTGAAGTTGGTTATGGTGTTTCTAAACAATCATCGGGCTATAATTATGTGAATGGTAAAACGGAAACTTTTAGTATAGAAAAAACCGATATAGTGGTGAGTGCTTATCAGCCAAAATCAGTTTTGGCTAATGTACTTTTAGAACCAAAAACTTTTGTTGCCGATTCTAATACCTATGATATTACGGCCTGGGCTTTGCCTTATGCTTATGGTTTGCAAGCTTATGCCTTAAAAGAAGCTATCAAGCCTAATACCAATATTGCTCCCCCACCTACACCTATGGAGCCAGATCCATCTGGCGAAGCTTATGCTTGGGTTGGCGAGTGGAAATCTGTTGATGATGTAAAGTTTTTAACTTCTTTATTAAAAAACAATATTAAAGTAAGGTATGCCGAATCCCCATTTGAGGTAAATGGAAAAAAATATGAGGCTGGTTCTTTAATTATTGCCAAAACAAGTAATGAAGCAATGGGTAATAAATTAGACCAAAAACTATTACAACTAGCTAAAGAAAATAATCAAGTTTTAAGTAAAATAACTAGTGGCTTTGTAGATAAAGGAGCAGATTTTGGATCTGATAAAATCAGATTTATAAACAAACCTACAGTAGCTGTTTTGGCTGGAGACGATGTTAATTCTATTGGCTTTGGGGAAGTATGGCATTTCTTTGAACAGGAAATTGCATATCCAATAACTGTAATTAAAACAGATGATTTAGGAAGAGTAAAATGGAATGATATAAATGTATTGATAGTGCCAGATGGTTATTATACAGACTTAGTTAATGATAAAATTTTAAATTGGATAAAAGCAGGAGGAAAAATAATTGCCATTGATGGCGCTTTAAAATCTTTTGCAGATAAGAAAGATTTTAGCTTAAAAAGCAAAGAAGATAAACCAATTAAAGATGGTAAGGAGGATATTAAAAAAGATGTTTATGCCAATTTAAAAGTTTACGGAAATCGAGAACGTGAAGACTTGACAAACAATATACCAGGTGCTATCTATAAATTAGAATTAGACAACACAAATCCATTGGCCTTTGGTTATCCTAACTACTATTTTAGCTTAAAGCTTGATACTAATATTTATAGTTTTTTAGAAAAAGGTTGGAATGTTGGTTATGTAAAAAAATCTAGTTATGTAAGTGGTTTTACTGGTGCTAAGATAAAGCAAAAACTACAAGACGGAACTTTATTTGGAGTAGAAGAGTTAGGAAGAGGCTCAGTGGTATACTTAGCCGATGATCCACTATTTCGTAGCTTTTGGGAAAACGGTAAACTGCTTTTTAGTAATGCTGTTTTTTTGGTTGGGCAGTAGACTTTAATTAGTTTAAATATTTTAAATGGCTAATGTTAGATTATCTAATATTAGCCATTTTGTTTTAGCACTCTTGCAAAAATTTCTATAAATTATTTTGGTTAAGTTATTGCTATTTTATAAATAATTTTAGACACATAGTTTTTATATATGGATTTTAATAACGCTTACAACCTATTGATAGATAAATTACAAAGATGGTTTGCAGAAACTATTAAGTTACTTCCGAATGTAGTTGTTGCCGTAGTAGTTTTAATAATAGGAATTTTAGTAGCCAAACTTGTTAAGAAGTATTCGTATAAAATCATCCAAAAATTATCTTCTATACAAACCATCAATAAACTATTTTCTTCTTTTACATACATCATTGTTATTCTGATTGCCATATTTACAGCTCTTAATATTATTGGATTAGATAAAGCAGTGACTACTGTGTTGGCAGGAGCTGGTATATTAGGCTTAGCTCTAGCTTTTGCTTTTCAAGATGTTGCAGCTAATTTCATGTCGGGTATATTTATGTCTTTTAGGCGCCCTTTTGATGTTGGAGATTTAGTTACCGTAAACGATAAAATGGGTAGGATAGAAGCAGTGAATCTGCGTGATACAACACTGATAACTTTACAAGGGCAAAGATTGATTATACCCAACAAAGATGTGTTTCAAAACGCAATTGAAAACTTTTCTTCAACAGGTAAAAGACGTTTAGATTTTAAGGTTGGTATTTCTTATGGCGATGATTTAGAAAAAGTAAGAAGTTTAGTTAAAAAATGTTTGGCAGATTTACCTCAAAGGGATTTAGAAAAAGAAGTAGAAGTTTTTTACGATGAATTTGGTGATAGCTCTATTAACTTTAATTTAAGAATTTGGCTAAATTCTGTCCATCAGGCAGATTATTTAAGTGCCAAAAGTGAAGCGATTATATTAATCAAAAAAGCATTTGATAATAATGACATCATGATCCCTTTCCCAATTAGAACATTAGATTTCGGAATTAAAGGAGGAGAGAAACTCTCTGAAATGAAACTGAATTTATTAGATACTGCGGTTAATGAAGGTGAGGAGTTAAAATCCGAATAATGTGTTTTTTTTCCTGATATTTTTAGAATGTAAATATAGGAGGTACTTTAAAATTTTTAAAGCCTAACGTTTTGAAAATTTGTGCAGAAATGGCATTACTTGCAGAATCATTTTCGCATCGAACCAAATTAAATAAAAAACAGAAGAATTAATATAGACCGCCGCCGTCAGCCATTTTTTGTGAAAATTCTGTTAGCTAATGTTTTTCTCGTCACTCTTTCTAAAATATCTTTTAAAATAAATTACAGTCATAATCCATACCGTTATTAAAATAATCAAAATAATAGCTTTCGCAATGTCAAGTTTGGGGTAGAAATTATTTAGCGAGTGAAACGAAGCAATTGCTAAAAGTGAATTTGTTTTGTCCGCAACAATACCAATACCCCAACTTCCTAAAAGAAGTATGCCAAAAAATATCAAGTGAGACATGTCTAAACCAAAATTTAGATGCCAAACGTACCAAAGTATTGTCAAAATGAATATACTTGTAAATTTTGGTAACGGTTTTAACGCAGGTTGTAAGAAACCTCGCCAACCAATTTCTTCACATAGTCCATAAACTAAAACTGTTAAACAAAACATAATTGAGAAGTCATGAGTAGTAATATAACTATATGTTGATATTAGCAACATTGGCAATAACCAATAAATAGAAAAAGGAATTATTAACGCTTTAAAATCACCTTTTAATGTCATTGGAATTTTAAAGCCAAATAATTTTGATGCAACTAACGCTCCGATTGCAGGACCAATACCTGTCAAAATCTTATAATATTTATTGCCAAGGTTTGAGGCTAAACTTGTATATTCTGTTATATATCTGATTGAAATCGCAATGATATAAAAAACTAAAATAGCTGCAATTGGTACTTTTTTAGTCATTGTAATGTTCATTTCAGTTTTCGTATTTTTCTAATGCGAAGTCTATATCATTTAACTTAAGTATCTGTAAGCCTCTCATCTATATCACAAATTTAAAACTCAACTAATGTAAGCTTAAAATCAAATTTTAATCTTCAAAATAGCACCAATTGTTAAAATACTAGATTTTAAACCATTTAATTCTTTGATACTTTGTATAGTCACATTTTCAAATCTTTCTGCAATAGAACTAAGCGTGTCCCCTGCCTTAACTTTATAAGCCAATAAATCTGATTTTTGTTCTGTAGGTTTTATAACTTCTTCAATAGGTTTATTTACCACCAACTTTTGTCCGATAGAAATGTTATAGTTTGGCAGATTGTTCCATACCTTAATATCTTGTACTTCTACTCTATAATTATCCGCTATTCTATTCAGGTTTTCACCTTGTTTCACTGTATGTGTTATGGTTTTAAAAGGTTTTGTGGGCTGCTGAATTACATTCACAATCTTAATACTTTCATCTTCATCTGCATTTAATGCATCAAAAAATTTTGTGTAATCTGTATAAGTTAATTTTGGGATAATTAATCTTTTGGGATTTTCTTTTGTGCCATTTATCAACAGTTTTTTGTATGATGGATTTAGATTTTGAATATCATTGGCTTCCAAATTTAAAGCTGAAGCAATTTTATCAAATGATATAAATTTGTTTACATAAACAGAATCTGTTTTTAAAATAGTTTCATTGCTAAGTTTAATTTGTGAATGTTTACCATAATAATTCATAATGTAATTAGCTGCTATAAAAGCTGGTACATAGTTTCTGGTTTCGTTTGGTAAATACCCTTGAATTTCCCAAAAACTTCTGGCACCACCAGCTTTTGCAATGGCTCTGGTTACATTGCCTTTGCCACAATTGTATGATGCTAAAGCTAAAAGCCAATCTCCAAGCTCGTTATAAGCATCTCTTAAGTAAGCAGCAGCGGCATAACTTGCAGCAATTGGATCTTTTCTGTCATCTACATAGTTATCAATATTTAAACCATAAACCCTACCCGTTGTGTACATAAATTGCCACATACCAGTAGCACCCACTCTTGAAACCGCCATTGGATTCATAGAAGATTCTATGATTGGTAAATATTTAAATTCTGGAGGAACATGATAGGCAGCCAAGGCTTTCTCGAAAATTGGAAAATAGTATTTGCCCAAATTTATCATATGCCCAACTTCTTCGTTTCTCTTAGTTAAAAAAACATCAATATAGGTTTGTACATAAGAATTATAATCCATAGGTACTTTAGCATTTAATGAATCTAAACGGTATTTATAAATTAAATTTGGGTTGTATTTAAAAAGTTCTAATTGCAGATTTAAATTGGCAGGGTCAAAAATGGTATCTATTTTAATTAAATTTTTAATCAGTTTTGCCTCTGAAACACTCAGCTTAACCTTTTTTAAAGTATCTAATTTCAATTTTTCTTTTGCCGAGCTTGATAAGCTTATTAACAAAATTATACTCGTAATTAAGGCAATTGTTTTTTTCATAATTTCAAATTTTAATCTGATTTATATCTCAGAATAAACTAGTGATTAAGATTTTTAGCAAAGGCTAACAAGTTTTCTTCCTTAAATCTTTTTCCTATAATTTGCATACCTATGGGTAAACCAGCTTTATTTCTCCCAGATGGAATTGATATGGCAGGTAAGCCAGCTAAAGAAGCTCCAACGGTAAAAATGTCTGCTAAGTACATTACAACAGGATCTGTTATTTCTTCGCCGATGTTAAAAGCGGGAGTAGGGGTGGTAGGGGTGATGATAAAATCATAATTTTCTAAAATATGATCCATTTTTTCTTTAATTAAACGTCTGGCTTTTTGTGCTTTAGAATAATAGGCATCGTAATATCCGGCACTCAATACAAAAGTACCTAACATAATTCTTCTTTTAACTTCTTCGCCAAATCCTTCTGATCTCGATTTTTTATAGGTGCTCATTAAATCTGTGGCATCAGGACTACGATAACCATAATGAACGCCATCATATCTTGCTAAATTAGAAGAAGCTTCTGCTGTAGTTAAAATATAATAGGTAGCTACAACATAGTCTAAAAACTCAAAAGAAACAGGTTCTACCATATGGCCTTCGTTTTTTAGATTTTGTATTTGTGTAAGTATATTGTCTTTAATTTCTTGATCCAAACCGTCAGAATGTAAAGTTTCTTCTATGTAAGCAATCTTCTTTTTGCTCTTATCATCTAATAGTTTAGAATATTCTGGAACCTTTAAGCTTGAAGAAGTAGAATCATGAAAATCATTACCGGCAATTACTTCTAAAATTAAAGCTGCATCATCCACCGATTTTGTAATTGGGCCAACTTGATCAAATGATGAAGCATACGCAACAACACCATATCTTGAGACCCTAGAGTAAGTTGGCTTAAGGCCTACAACACCACAAAATGCTGCCGGTTGTCTTATAGATCCGCCAGTGTCAGAAGCTAAAGATGCAAAACATAAGTTAGCTTGTACAGCAACTGCAGAGCCACCAGAAGATCCTCCAGAAACTTTTGTTTCATCTGCAAAGTTTTTAACCGGACCAAAAAAGCTAGTTTCGTTAGATGCGCCCATCGCAAATTCATCGCAGTTTAATCTGCCAATAATAATAGCGTCTTCTTCTAAAATTCGTTTTGTAACAGTTGCAGAATATACAGCATGATAACCTTTTAAGATTTTTGATGAGGCTGTCATCTCATGACCTTTAAAAGAAATATTATCTTTTAAGCCAATAATCATCCCAGCTAATTTACCAGCTGTGCCATTATCAATCTTTTTCTGTATTTCTTCTGCTCTTAATAATGCCTCTACCTTAAAAACTTCTAAAAAAGCGTTTAAATGAGCATACTTTTCTATCCTCTCACAATAATATTCGATAAGGTCAACCACTTTAAACTGACCCGTTTTTAATGCTAATTGTAAATCGGAAAACTTAGAGTAGGATTGAATTTTTTCTGTAACCATTATATAAAACAAAACCTTGAATCCCCGAAATTAAGAATTTCAGTGGTTCAAGGTTAATAGAATCCTAAATAAATCAGGAATAATTAAATATTTCTTGTGTTTTCGTCAGTTTTATCTGCTGGCTTCTCGTAATCAGGTTTATCAACGCCATTTTGTGCGTCTTTAAATTCCTTAACACCTTTTCCCATTCCTCTCATTAATTCTGGAATCTTTTTTCCGCCAAATAATAGCAATAAAGCTAAAACGATTAAGATAATTTCTGGAGCACCTAAACCCATTTTTTTATTTATTTAAATTGTGTATTAATCTTGTTTTTCTTTTACTGCAACAACTTCAACAACAGCTGGTGTTTTTATTTCTTCATCTGTTACAGATGAAGCAGTTTCTACTGGTAATTCTTTATGAATTATTTCTTCTCTCTTAAGTTCTTCGTCAGCGGTAAGCTGATTAATGTTTCTATGTATCTCTCTTTTAACACCATCAGAGGCATCTTTAAATTCTCTAATTCCTTTACCCAAACCCCTTGCTAATTCTGGCAACTTTTCTCCGCCAAAAAGCATTAATGCAGCAAACATTATTAAAACAACTTCTTGTGTGCCAAGGTTTAAAAAGAGTAAATGGTGTAGAAACATTTTTTTATATACTAAGATGATTCAAATATAATTCTTTTTATTTTTTAATTGATTAACGAGTTAATAATCATTTTAGTTTTAACAATTTTAATTAGGCGCTAACCAATATTTTGGATCTTGCTCATCTCTTGACTTATAGATGTGAAATTCTATTTCTGCTTGCTCATCCGCTGTGCCTAATGACTGTTTGGTACTTACTTTTTGACCTTTAGAAACATTTACGGAAGATAAATTTTTATAAGCTGTAAAAAATTCACCATGTTTTACTATCACCACTGTTGACCCTACTATATCAATCACTGTTGTTACCTCACCTTCAAAAACACAACGAACTGATGATCCAGGGTTTGTTTTAATGATCCACCCGGTATTGTCTACTACAACGTTCACGCCAATTTTTTGTCGGCCTGCATATTGGGTAACTACCCCATTTGCAACCGGCCAAGGCAGTCTGCCACGGTTACTTACAAAATCTGCAGATAATTTTGCAGCCTCTGGAGTAGTATTTAAGACAGATCCAGTTTTGGCAGCTGGTGCTTCTTTACCTGCGGCTTTAGCTTTTGCTGCAGCAATTCTTGCTTCTTCCTCTGCTTTTATCCTTGCAATTTCTATTTCTTTAGCAATTGCTTGTCTAATTGCCCTATCTAATTGTTGGGCATCCCTTTGTTTTTTGGCTAAGTCTTGTTTTAATTTCTTTTCTTGTGATGTTAAACTACTAACAGCTTTTGCTTGCTTATCTTGTGCAGAGCCTAAAGTTGTCTTTTCTTTTTCCTGATCATTTAATAAATGATCTTTATCTAATTTATTTCTGTTTAACTGCGATATTTTACCTTTTATAGAACTTTGGGTATCTTCTATGTATCTAGCTTGTTTCTGTCTGTATTCGCCAAATTGTTGCAAATACTTCATCCTTTTGTAGGCTTGATTAAAATCTTTAGCTGCAAAAATATACATCAGCTTACTGTATGAGCCTTGATTCTTTTGTGCAAACCTGATCATGGCCGAATAGTCTGATTTTAGTTGAGCAAGTTGCCCCTGCAAAGATCTTACTTGATTAACGTTTTCATTTATTTGGCCATCAAGTAAACGGATTTCAGAATTAATGGTATTTATTTTTTCTTCTTTTAAGCGAATTTGGGCTCTCAAAAGGTTCAATTGTTTTAAAGTAACTTTTTTATCTTTTGCAGTTTTATTTAAGATATCGTTGGTCATTTCAATATCTTTATTTAATTGAGCTTTTCTCTTTTCTAGTTCAGATCTTGATTGAGCAAAAGCCTGAGCTCCAAAAAATACGAGTAAGAGAATTAAAATAGATTTGAAATACTTCATTTTGGCAAAGGTATTTATTTTAGTCAACCACAGAAAATCTTTTAGGCACATTAAATGGAAAATCTACAGGTTGATTGATTAATGTTTTATCGTAATCCATTATCAAATTCACATTTTTATCCTTTGCAATAGATGTTAAAGAAATAGTTTTAGCAAATAATTGATTTAAGATTTCTTGAAAATCAGTAATTTTTACTTCTAATTTTTGTTGATTAATCTCTGAGACTAAAACAGTTGATTGAGGCTTTAATAATTGATTTAAACCTATTTGGTAAATCATCTGATTAGTTTGTCCGGTTATGGTGATATTGTTTTCTTTTTGGTTTATAGTACTATTATTATTTAATACAAATGGTAAACAATTGCCTATTAATACAGCCTCTAAGGCATTATAATCAATTTGGTTATTGCTAAATTTATGAATATAATCAAAAGACTTTTTAATGTATTCATTATTTATCCTATCCATAATTTTTAAACTGTCTGGGGTAATCATTGCTCTTGCTACCTCCACACCAGCGATGTAAGTTATGGAAGCCCAAATTGCTTCGCCTTTTTTAATTCTTATATTAAGTGTAACATCAAAATTTTTATCGTTAATGGTAAGGTTGGTGGCTGCTTTTGTAGAGAAAGTTTCAAATTGAGCTTGTTTAGTTTCAATTTTAGAAAAATCTGTTTTAAGAATTTTATTAGGTAATGGGGGAGCTGAAATGATATTTTTTTTCGTTTTACACGAGAAAAGAAAAGCGATACAAAAAAGGAATATTATTTTACTCGATATATTTTTTTTCATTTATTTTTTTCTGAAGGAGATCATTTTTACTATTTATTTGCAAACTTTTTTTCCAGTTGATTAAAGCATTATTTACATCGCCCTGCTTAAAAAAAATGTCTCCTAAATGTTCAAACTGTGTTGCACTATTTGGATTGTTCTTAATGGCTTTTTGCATCCAATCTTTTGCAGCATCATACTTTTTTAATTTGAAAAGTATCCATGCATAAGTATCTTCAAAAGCTGCATTATTGGGTTCTAGCCGATTTGATAAATCAGACATTTTCTCGGCTTTAGCCAAATCTTCATCCCTTAACGATAAATAGTAAGCATAATTATTTAAGGTGTAAGTGTTTTTTGGTTCTATGGCTAAGGCTTGCTCATAAGCGATAACAGACTCTTTATATTTTTTTTCCGTTTGATAAGCATCTCCTAAACCACTAAATATTTGTGCTTTTATCCCTAAATTATCAATGTCAAAATTGAGTGCATTATTAAAATAGCTGATAGCCTTTTTAGCATTTCCTTCTTGTAAATAGCCAAAACCGGTATAAAAATATAAAGCATATTGGTTAGGGAAATAAGACAATGCTTCCTCGCCTTTGGCAATTAAGATTTTGCCATCATTTAAAAATAGCTGAATTCTTAATAACTGATCCCAAATAGCGTAAATGTTTTTATTTAATTCTAATGCCTTTTCGTATTGGATTTGCGCAAGTTTAAAATCTTGTTTTTGATAAAGAACATCCCCATATAAAGAAAATGATTTTGGATCTGTGGAATGAACTTGTGTTAATATTAATGAAAGTTCTTCCGCTCTATTTAATGCAGTTGGATTAGGAAAAGCATCAAAATATTTAATAATGATTTTAACTTTTTGATCAATATTTAAACTTTCTTGTTTAAAAGCGGCTTTAATTTCTTCAAAAGCTTGCTCAGGTTTTTTCTGCGATTCTAATATTTGTGCAATTGCAACTCTTGTAAAAGGATTATTTTCATCAAGCTCTTTTGCTTTTTGGTAAACAGTTAGCGCCTCATCTATCATTTTATTAGAAAAATATAGATCACCTAAAAAAAGATAATACCTAACATCTGTTGGGTTGTTTTTTATCAGCTGCTCTAAATCGGCAGAAGCCTTGATGATATTCCCGTTTTTTAGATAAATGCGTTGCCTGCCTTGTAAAACCTGATCGGTTAAACCCACTTTTTGCTCCAATTTATTATAAAGCGTTAAAGATTCATCGGGTTTACCCATCATAAACAAGGCATTTGCTTTATCAAATTGGTATTCTATTTTATCAGGAGCTAATTTTACCAGTTCATTTAAAGCATAATCTAATAAAATAAAATCTTGCTGTTGCTGATAAATATTGGCGTTTAATAACCAATACCATTCGTTATCTGTTTTGATGGTAACCGCTTTTTGAGCAAAATTTTTAGCTTGTGTCAAATCTCCTTTTTTAAAATAAATAAGCGCTAGTTCATAAAAAGCATTATGGTTAGCGGGATCTATTTGTAATATTTGATTAAAATAGTCTACAGCTAAGGTTTGATTTTGAACTACTTTTTCTCTTAAACCCGAGTAAAAAAGTTGGGTTACTTTATTGCTATCTTCGGTACTAAGTTGTTTACCGCTAACAATAACGATTTCTTGTTTAGGAGTTTTGTTTTTTTGTGCTAAAACAGAAAATCCGGATAGGAAAAATAAATAAAATAGGATTTTCTGTTTGCTCATATTATTATTTAACGCCAGTATGTCCGTAACCACCAGCACCACGCACTGTTTCAGATAAAGATTCTACTGCTATAAATTCTACAGTTTCATGCTTTGCAATTATCATTTGGGCAATTCGCTCACCATCTTTTATGGTAAAGTCTTCATTAGATAAATTAACCAGCAATATTCCTATTTCACCACGATAATCAGCATCAATTGTTCCCGGAGAGTTTACAATGCCAATTCCATGTTTGTAAGCTAAGCCGCTTCTTGGCCTAACTTGTGCTTCATAACCCAAAGGCAATTCTATGGATAAACCAGTTGGTATTAGTTTCCTTTCTAAAGGTTTTAAAACCACTTCCTCGATTAAGTTTGCTCTTAAATCCATCCCGGCAGAGGCTTCTGTGCTGTAACTTGGTAGTGGGTGTTTTGATTTATTGATGATATTAATCTTCATAAATTGGCTATTATTTTTTTGATTTGATGGCGTTCTGTATATAAAATTATTAATCCAAAAAGGATAAACAAAATGTTTCCGATAATTAAATCTCTTTTAAAATAAACATAAGAAAACCAGACAACAATAACAGAACTTAAAAGGTAAATTACATTTCTTTTTAAATGATAAGGAATGGCGTAATTCTTTTGTCCGAGGATGTACGATAAAATCATCATGCTGGTGTAAGCAGTTAAAGAAACCCAAGCAGAGGCTATATAACCATAATAAGGTATAAAAATTAAGTTTAACACGATAGTGATTACCGCACCAACTCCAGAAATATATAAACCATATTTTGTTTGATCGGATAATTTATACCAAATAGAGAGATTCATGTAAATGCCTAAACTTACATAACCAAATAATAAAATGGGCACCACATCTAAACCAACCCAGTAAGATTCATTACGGATAAAATGCTTTAAGATTTCTATGTTGGCTACTATACCTACAAAAATTAAGGTAATAATCATCACAAAATAATTCATGATGGTGGCATAAGTTTGTTTGGCATTCTCATTTTTAGCATGAGAAAAGAAAAAAGGCTCGGCACCAAGCCTAAAAGCATTGATAAAAATGCTTAAAAAGATGGCTATTTTACAGCAAGCCCCATAAATACCCACTTGCGTTTGACTGATAGACGCGGGTAATAAACGACCTAAAAATATCTTATCCAAGTTTTCATTAACGATAAAGGATAAATTAGCCACAAATATGGGTAGGCTATATAACATCATTTCTGCTAATAGTTTTTTATCTAGTTTAAACTGAACCTTTAAAAGTTCTGGCAGTAGTAATAAAAGTGTTAAAAAACTTGCAATTAGGTTTGATATAAATACATAACCAATCCATTTTTCCTGATACCAGCTATTAAAAAAATCGGCAAGAGGTAAATGGTTTTTAATGATAAAAGGAATTATAAATATGAAAAACAGGTTTAGGGAAATAAAGGTTAGGATGTTGATGATTTTTAAAATAGAATATCTGCCAGGTTTTCCATCTGCCCTTAGTCTTGCAAAGGGAACCACACTTAAGGCATCAATCACCAACATCAAGGCAAAAAACTTAACATATAAAATGTAATCTGCTAATGGCGTAGTAGTGGCATCTTTTAACCAAACTGCAATTGGATGTACAAAAGCTAAAATTGTAAACAGAAAAACAGCACTTATAAAAGTAATCATTAAAAAAGTGTTGCTATAAATGGTTTCTTTTTGACCTTCTTTCTTATTTAGATATCTAAAAAAAGTAGTCTCCATACCAAAAGACAATAAAGGATTTAAAATAGAGGCATAGCTATACATCTCTGTGAAAATGCCATAAACCTTAAGTGGATAAACTTTGGTATAAATGGGTGTTAAAAAGAAATTTAAGATACGAGAAGCTATGGTACTTATGCCATAAATAGCTGTTTGGCCCGCAAACTTTTTTATTGTCGACAATATTATTTCTTTAGGATGTTAAAATTTTGATGATTTTTCACTTCAATTTCTTCAACTATAGTATCTTCTACTTTTGCATCATCAGGGCCGTATTTGCACCAATCTAAAAAATCTTGCATAAAAAAATCCTCGCCCTCTGCTTCTATCAATACAGAACCATCTTTTAAGTTTTTTACAAAACCCTTTATTCCAATTTGATCTGCAACAGCCTTAGTACTTGCTCTATAAAAAACACCTTGTACCCTGCCAAAAACTTGAATTTTTAATGCTTTCATTTTTCAAAGCTTTTAAAGCGATAATTAAGATTTCAAAAATAGGTTTTTTAAATAAAGTAATGAAATTAACTGAATTAAGCAACATCATAATCTTTTTAAAAACAAAAGGAGTTCATGATTGAACTCCTTTATTAAATTGAAAGAATTTATTTTTATTAAAATAATAATCCAACTTTAAATGCAACGCTGGGAATTCTTTGTCGGTCTTCTGGAATTGTTTTTATTTCTTGTTCTTGATAACCAAAACTCACCAATAATGCAGTTTTCCAGGAAACCATTGCTTTAATTCCAATACCGCCACCGCCAGCTAATCCTTTTTCAAATTGTGGATCTATTTTAATGGCTTTTCCTAAATTTCCATAGGCGTACCAAGTATTATCTTGATTTTTAAAATAATACCTTAAATCTCCGAATAATTGAAAAGTGTTGTAAAAATCACCATCTTTTATTTGAAAGCCGTCTGCACCAATGCCTATTCCTAGAGATAGATGGTTAGTTAAAAAAAAACCATTGATAGTTCTTAAACTTAGTGTATGAACTGATTTATAAGTTCTGCTATAAAACTGAGGTCCTACCTTAACAGTTCTATCATTTAATCCTATATAGTACCCTAATTCAGTGATATTGAAATAGCCTTTTTCTTGTTTGTTAACTGTTTTTTCTTGAGCAATAGAGTTTGAAATAATTATTAAAAGTAATCCAATAAAAAAAGTATATTTCATAAAAGAGAAAAAGTGTGTTTTTAAATCGATAATTAAGATCTCAAAATAGGTTTTTTAAAAGATAGGATATACTAACTGATAAATTAAATCAACTTTTTTAGGGTTGTTTCATCTGTGATTTCACCGTTTTTTAAATTTTGCAATAAATTCAATCCAGGAGTTTTTCCAACTTCAATACTCCCCAAATCGTTTTCTAAACCTAAAAATAGAGCGCCATTTACAGTTGCCCATTTTAAAATATCTGCGGTAGCAAAAGATTTTGTGTTTTTTATTAAAACTTTCATCTCGCTTAAAATATCCAAAACATCGTTTGATGCTAAGCTATCGGTGCCAATTGTAATTGGATTATTAGTGGGTTTAAAAAAATCGATTTTTGGCAAAGTGTTCTCGATATATAGATTGGCGTTTGGACAAAAACACCAGAATAAATCTAATTCAAAACGTTTAGTTAAATAGATATCCTTAAAATTAGTATATGTATTATGAACAAATAAAACTTTTTGATTTTTTGGTAAAAATGGAAGAATAGCCTGAATAGAGTTTTTAGATTGTGCTTTAAAAGTTTCTGTATTAATATTTAAGTTTTTAAAAAATTCTAAAAAAGGACCCGTTTTATTTTTATAAAGTTGAGACTCGGCTTCGCATTCTTGTAAATGAACGGCTATTTTGTTTTCATTATTTTTGCAATACCTTCTTAATTCTTTTAATAATTCTTTAGAGATAGAATAAGGAGCATGAACAGTTAAAGATGTTGGAGTTTTAAATTGAGCTTTTAAATCAATGGCATTTTTTATAATTTCTTGTGCATTGTTAGCATCAAGTCCAATCATTTCTATAAATGTGTGGTATTTAATTTTACTTTTTTGCTTAATTTCTGCCGATATAGATTGGTTAGAAATATCTCCAACGGCAACAATACCATTTTGCCACATCTGTTCATCAGCTTTTTTCATAGCATCATGAATTACATCTTCAGGAAAGTTTCTGGTATAAATTACATCTTTAATAAAAGAAATTAAACCTTGTTGTTTCTTTATTTTTTGATGAAGATGAGAAAGTTCTAAATGGCAGTGTGTATTTATAAATCCAGGAGTAATGATCCCATCATATCTTTCAATATGTGGGTCTAAAGAAATTTTTTCATCGGTTATGGCTAAAATTTTTCCATCATCGTTGGTTACAACAATCCCATTTGGTATAATATTGCCAGTAATTGTATAAATAAAATCTGCACTAAAGCGTCGCATCAATTAAAAAGCATTAAAAATCTATAATGATTTAGCCGAAGATTGTTTTAAAACTCTCCACTTTTTAAACTTACCATTTTTAACAAAAAACTGTCAATTTATTCATCATAAATTTTAAAAATTTTACCTCCAATTTAATAATGCTAATTTTGCAACCTCTTTATGGAAGACATTGTTAAAAAGGATATTAGGAGTTTAGATTTAAAACAGCTGAAAGAAGTTTTTACCCACATGGGAGAAAAGTCTTTTAGAGCTACTCAAGTTTATGAATGGCTGTGGAAAAAATCTGCGGTAAGTTTTGACGAGATGAGCAACCTTTCTAAAGATTTAAGAGAAAATTTGAACCATCATTTTGTAATTAATGCTGTTAAAATTAACAGTTCTCAATTCAGCTCAGATAAAACCATAAAAAATACTTTTAAACTTTATGATACCCATTTAATTGAAGGTGTTTTAATCCCTACAACAGAAAGAATGACTGCTTGTGTATCCTCACAAGTGGGTTGTAGCTTAACTTGTAAGTTTTGTGCAACTGGTTATATGGATAGAAAAAGGAATTTAAACGCCGATGAAATTTATGATCAAGTGGTTTTGATTAATAATCAAGCAATAGATAATTATGGCATTCCTTTGTCTAATATTGTTTATATGGGCATGGGCGAACCGCTTTTAAATTATGCCAATGTTTTAAAATCTATTGATAGAATTACCGCCGAAGATGGATTAAATATGGCATCTAAAAGAATTACCGTTTCTACAGCAGGTATTGCTAAAATGATTAAAAAGTTAGGCGATGATGAAGTGAAGTTCAACCTAGCTTTATCACTTCATGCTGCTAATGATGCCAAAAGAAATGAAATTATGCCCATTAACGAGCAAAATTCTTTAAAAGCATTGGCCGAAGCATTAAAATATTATTTCGCCAAAACTAAAAATCCTGTTACCTATGAATATATTATTTTTGATGGAGTAAATGATAGTTTAACAGATGCAATAGACTTGGCAAAGTTTTGTAAACATGTTCCGTGTAAGGTAAATATCATTGAATATAATCCAATTTCTTTTGCAGATTTTACCAATGCAGACGTTGATAAAACAGAGATTTTTGCCAATTATTTAAAGAAACAGGGAATAAATACACATATTAGAAGGAGTAGAGGGAAAGATATTGACGCTGCTTGCGGGCAATTAGCAGTAAAAGAAAGTAATTAGAATATAAATGGCAGCATCAATCAAACAGTTTTTTAAAGATTTTGATGCACTATTTTTTCCGAATATTTGCCAAGCATGTGGCGGATCTTTAGTGCAAAATGAAAACTGCTTTTGTACTATTTGTTTACATCAATTACCCTATACCAATTTCCATTTATTCCCGGATAATAAACTGGCAAAGCAGTTTTGGGGAAGGATTAAAATTAAATCTGCGGCAGCTTTTTTATATTTTAATAAGGCAGGTAAAGTGCAAAATATGATGCATCAGCTTAAATATAATAATCAGCCAAAAGTAGGTGTAGAGCTTGGGAAATTGTATGGAATAGAGTTGGGCAAAGAATTTCATTATACCCAAATTGAAGCAATTATTCCTGTTCCTTTACATCCTAAAAAATTTAAGAAAAGAGGTTATAACCAAAGTGAACAATTTGCAAATGGTTTATCAGAATCTCTAAAAATTCCCGTTTACACTGATATTTTAATCAGGGATCTAGAAAAGGAAAGTCAAACTGGTAAATCAAGAAGTTTAAGGTTTGACAATATGGAGGCGGTTTTTAAAGTACAAGCAAACCATCCAAAATTGAATAATGTGCTTTTGGTTGATGATACAATTACTACGGGAGCAACTTTAGAAACCTGTGCTGCGGTTTTGCAAAACACCGGAATAGAAAATATAAATATTTTAGGCCTTGCTTTCACAGAGTAGTTAAATTAATCCATATTTGTGCAGATGAGAAATTCGGTTTTAGCATTTTTGGTTTTAAGTTTTATCATTTTTTCTTGCAGAAAAGATGATAAAATTGATTATAGTCCTGATTTAAAACTTCAATTCTCAACAGATTCTTTACTATTTGATACCGTTTTTACAAGTAGCGGAACTACCAATAGGGTTTTAAAAATTTTTAATTATAATAAAAATAGCGTTTTAGTTTCTAGTTTAAAGTTAGCAGGTGGAAGCGCATCATCATTTAAAATTAATATTAATGGCGTTGCCGCCGATGCTTTAGAAAACATCAAGATAAAAGGAAACGATTCTATTTATGTTTTTGTGAAAGCTTTTATCAATCCAAATAGTGTAAATTCTCCTTTTTTAGTTGAAGATGAATTGCAGATAAATTTAAATGGTAATCAACAAAAAATACCAATTGCCGCTTATGGGCAAAATGCAGTTTATTTAAACAAAGCATTGATAGGTAGCAATACTACATTTTTGAAAGGGAAGCCATACATTATTTATGATTATGCAATTGTAAGCCAAAACGTAGTTTTAACGGTTAACCCCGGAGCTAGAATTTATTTTCATAAGAATGCCAAACTATTCATTTCCGGGACATTAAACGCGACAGGAACTTTATCTGATAGCATCACGTTTACAAGTGATAGAACAGAAAGAATATATGATGATGAACCAGGGCAATGGGAAGGCTTACATTTTTTAAGGCCAAGCATCAACAATAAAATAAACTTTGCTGTTGTTAAAAACGCTTTAGCAGGTATCAGGGTAGATTCTTTGAGTAATAATGCTAATCCCAAATTATTAATCACCAATTCTATTATTAAAAATCATGAAGTTGCTGGCATTTTAGGATACACCGCAAGTATAGCCGGTATAAATAATTTAATTTATAATTGTGGGCAATATTTAATGATAGGTTTATATGGTGGTGATTATAATTTTTACCAAAATACTTTAGCAAATTTCAATTTTAACTTTCCGCGTAAAACGCCTTCTGTTTATTTTAGTGATAATTTAAATGGTGATGCCAATAAAATTTATGCTTTAAAAACACAATTTTTTAATAATATCATTTATGGAAGCTTACAAAAAGAACTGGATTTTGATAAAAAAGGAAATTTGGGTTTTGTAAAAGATTTCCAAAACAATGATATTAAAACAGATAAGCCAGATTTAGGGGCAAATAATATTTATAACGAAGATCCTTTATTCCTAAACAGCAGGAGAGAAAACTATCAAATTCCATCAAACAGCGTAATACATGGAAAGGGAAAAGATTTAAGAACCAATATTTATTTTCTTGATTATTTAAATAAAGATTTAACGGGTAAAGCAAGGGTTTTTCCCTCATCATTAGGTTGTTACGAAAAATAAAAATTTTATGTAACCTTACTACATAGGATGCCGTAAAAATAATCGAGAGCGTTAATTTAGATTAGAGAAGGCGGAGTTCATAAGAACTTCGCCTTTTCCTTTTTTGAAGCTTTTGTGCCATATATGGCGAAGATAAATCATAATCCTTATAGTTTTTCTCTGTGAAAAACTTGGCTCACTCTTTAGCTTATAACAAAAAAAGCAGATTGAATTTATATCAACCTGCTTCCTAAATTATTTTAGGATGTTTTACTTCTAATTCTTCATATCATTTTCACGGTCAACTTTTGGTCTTTCTGCTCTGTTTGCTAAATCCCAAGCGGTATAAAACACCAATTGTGCTCTTTTAGCTAATAAAGGAAAGTTGATTTTTTTAACCTCATCCGTTTTTTTATGGTAATCTTCATGTACTCCGTTAAAATAGAATATAATAGGAATACCATGTTTAGCGAAGTTATAATGATCAGAACGATAATAGAATCTGTTAGGGTCTGTTGGCTCATCATATTTATAATCTAAAACCATGTTGGTATAAGTTTTATTGGTTTTTTCACTAATCTCTTTAAGCGTTGAGCTTAATTTCTCAGAACCAATTACATATACATAATTTGCCGAATCTTGCTTTCCTTTATAAAGTTCGCCAACTCTTCCAATCATATCAATATTCAAATCGGTAATGGTATTTTCTAGTGGAAAAACCGGATTTTCAGAATACCATTCAGAGCCTAATAACCCTTTTTCTTCTCCAACAACCGTCATAAATAAAATACTTCTTTTAGGTCCTTTACCGGCTTTTTTAGCTTTAGAGAAAGCCTCTGCAATTTCTAATACTCCAGTAGTTCCAGATCCATCATCGTCTGCTCCATTATAAACATCTCCATCTTCACCAACCCCAATATGATCATAATGAGCAGTTACCACTAAGATTTCGCTTTTTAATTTCGCATCAGAACCTTCCATAAAACCTAAAACGTTTTTAGCTTCTAAAGGATTTATTTTGCTATTTATATCAACGCTTAAATCAGAAAAGAAACCGAAAGTTACGGGTTTTGAGTTTTCTTTAATGCTGTTAGTTAAACCATCTATGTTTTTGTCTGATTTAGATATCAAGTTATTAATTGCCTCTTTGCTAAAGTATAAATTCAGTAAATTTTGGTTAGCAGTTTCTTTCCCTAAAACTAAAGATGGTCTTTCAAAGTATGCTTTAGCGTTTTGCATCCTTGCCATATCATTACTTAAAGTGATAATTGCAACCGGATTTTTTGCTTTCAAAGCAGCTAACTTTTTATTTCTACTGGTGCTCCAATCAGACATTTTTGTAGTTCCTGTTATCAATGATTTTCCATCTACCATAGGTTCGCCTGGTAAAACTATAGCAACTTTACCAGTTAAATCGGCATTGGTTAAATCGTCATATTTGTCTGAGATAATTCCATAACCTACAAAAACAAACTCTGTATAATTCGCTTTTGTATCATTAAATGTTCCGGGTAAAATGTAATAATCTTTTAAAAATTCTAAAGTTTTACCGGTAACAGCAATTTCTCTTTTATCTAAAGATTTCTCTTTTAAATCTAACATTTGAAAATAAGACGAGTTATTAACCGGACCTTTTAATCCAAAACTTACAAACTGGCTTTTAATATATTCTGCAGCTCTTAAAGCTCCAGCTTTACCAGTTTCACGGCCTTCCATGCCATCCGCCGCTAAAATATTTAATCTTGTAGATGCATCTTCTTTTGTGATAGTTGCTGCATATTTCATGGCAGTTTTATCTTGAGCGTTTGCTAAAAAAGCCAAGGCTAAAAATGGAATTATAAATAATTGTTTTTTCATTCGTTTAAAAATATTAATGAATTAAGATTTATTGCAATTTCAAATGTATGATATTTTGTGAAATGGTTTTGTAAAGATTTGATGGGTATATGTTTAGTGATAATATTTTTTAATAATTAAAATCGATAGCGAAAATCAAAATAACTTTGTCTACTTAACATCCATATCTTTAACTCTAGACTGATTAACTAAATAATGTGCCAATCTTGTAGGTTCAGGAATGCGATAATTTAGTGTACAATTTTTTATAATTTCTAGACTTTGCGCTAGACTAATTCTATGACCTGGTGAAATATAAACTGTTTCACAATTAACTTTTGTTTTTAAAGCATATCCAATTTGTTTTTCACGCCTGTTTAATGGCGAGTTTGCAAAGCGTTGATTTTCTGGTTCTTGATAATTTCCTGTCAGCTTACTTTTGGCGCAACCGATGGATGGAACATCTGTTAATAGACCAAAATGAGTTGCAATTCCCATCCCTCTTTCATGAGCAATTCCTTGTCCATCTAAAATCATAACATCAGGTTTTTGAGGCAACAGCTTCCAAACTTTTAATAAAGCAGGCACTTCCCTAAAAGCCAAAAAACCAGAAATATAAGGAAATTTTGAAATAGCTTTAACAGTTGTTTTTGAAACTATTTTCATGGAAGGATATTTTAAAACTATGATGCCGGCATAAACATAATCTTCATTTTTATTGAAGGAGATATCAGCACCGCCAATTAATTTTATTTCTTTATTTAGGGGTGTAAGGTTAATGTTTTTTCTCATTTCCCACTGAATAGCAATAGCTTCTGAGGTACTTAAATGATCATAATTATCAGGGAAAGAAATAGTTATTTCTAAGCAATGAATTCTCCAAAAATTAATGAGTTTTGAGATTTTTATATTTGATAATTTAATATCGTCAGCTCTGATATTTGATTTAATTGTTTATCAGCAGTAATAAAAGGTTGATTAAGGAAATAAGCCGTGGATGCTATAATTAAATCCGGAAGTTTGATTTTGTAGATTTTTTTAAGTTTAATAACTAGTCTTTTTATTTCTGGATTAATATCAATAATACTTATGCTAGATAACAATTCATTTATTTTTTGTTCTTCACTTTCATTCATATCCTTAAAACTCAACAGTTCTAATTCAGTAATAAATGATATAAAGATTGACTTTCCATCTAAGATATCAGTAATCGTTTCGTCCCCAGATATTAAATAGAGCAGTATGTTTGTATCTACAAAAATATTATTTCCACTCATCTCTCATTCTAGATTGAATATCTAAAGGAGCTTCCTTTAACTTTATTATCCCGGAAAATTTTTTAGCATTAAATTTTTTTACAGAATTTGTTTTGTTTAAAATTTGCTCTAATTCAATTTGTTTTATTCCGGATTTAATTATGGTTGTCATAATTTTGAAATTATTATTTTTTAAAAAATTATTAAGCAAGCACTTTAAAAGTATCATATTATTTTTCAAAATCTTTTTTTACGAGATTCTCAAACATCAATTCATCTAATAAAAACTTGTTTTTAATTAAGTCTTGGTCTTTTTTGTCTAAAGTTTTTACAATCTCTAATACTTCTTCAACTGTGTACTGATTTTGTGTGTCCATATCTGATTTTTTATTTAAAGTTACGAAGAAAAATTTTGAGTTTCTCAAGTTCTTAAGTCTTCATAAATGTTTAATGAAGCTATTACTAAACTTTTTTAAACCAGTCTGCATTAATGCTCATTTCTTCAATTAATTCTGTTTTAACACCTAAATTAAATTCTTTTAGTTTATCACATAAAAGATCTCCATCAATTAAATCAATTGGAGGCGCACCATCTCTCGTTGCTTCTTTTATTGCTTCCCTAGTGAATGTACCTGTTGTAATTACTAAACCTTTATCAGCCCTACCTGTCATTGCGCCTCTAAAATCACGAATTTGTGCAGAACTTACTGAGCCTTTATATCTTTTACATTGAAATATTATATGGAAACTTAAAAAACCACTAATTCTAACTATTCTCTTACCATCAATTCCACCGTCTCCTGTTTTACCTGTAACTTCTACTTGAATAAAACCGCTTTCACGTAAAAGCCTCTGGCATAATCTTTCAAATGCTGATGGTTCTATTTCTAGCAAAACTTTTACTAATTGCTCTTTCCAATCGATATTGGTCTCAATTTGCTCAGAAACTTCGTCACTATTTTCACTTGAAAGTTCTTTGCTAACAATTCTTTTAGTTTCTTCTCTTACTTTTTTAACTATAATCTTAGAATCTAAACTTGATATTTCAATTTCATTATCAATTAATGACCAAATTCCTCTGCTTGAATTTTCCAATAAACCATACTTTTTAAGATAAGTCCTTGCCCAAGCTAACCTATAATCAATTTGACTTTGAAGACCACTATCGTCATGTGGGATTTCTAGTATTTCTTGTTTTAAATTAGCAATTTCATAAACCTTCTCATTAATTTCTTCAATAGTGCCTGAGCCTCCAAGAGATTTTAAAGATTTTATTGTTGGAATTAATAAGTGATCGTATGTCGGTACTTTATCGTTAGCATTCTTTTTTCTACCCATTATTTAATTGATTCTAATTTATTATGTATTAGTAATTAAACAAATTTACTCCTAAATATTAATTCCCATTTAATAACAACAGACCCAACTTCCTAAACGGGAATGTCCCAAAGGGAAGCCCTTAGCTCAGCGTTATCCTTTTTTTGTCGTTTTGAGCGAAGTCGAAGAATAAGACAAAAAAAGATTTAGCGTAAAGCCCGACTACCCTAAATTAATTACCACAAACCTTCCTTTTTCAAAACAAAAAAAATCCTTGTCCAAATTAATGAACAAGGATTTTTTACATGTCAAGCAAATCAGCTTCAAGCTTTTAGCCTTCCGCTTTATGCTTTCAAAAATTACATCATGCCGCCCATGCCGCCGCCGCCCATTGGTGGCATTCCATGTCCTGCACCAGCACCAGCCTCTTCAGGCTCGTCTGCTAATACACATTCTGTAGTTAATAACATTGCTGCAATTGAAGCTGCATTTTCTAATGCTACACGAGATACTTTAGTTGGGTCAATAACACCTGCTCCAATTAAGTTTTCGTAAACATCTGTACGGGCGTTGTAACCGTAATCTGCTGTACCTTGTTTTACATTATGCACAACAATAGAACCTTCAATTCCTGCGTTAGCACAAATCTGACGTAATGGCTCTTCAATAGCTCTTGTAATGATTTTTATTCCAGTATTTTCATCTTCATTAGCACCTTTCAAATCTTTTAAAGATTCTACCGCTCTAATAAAAGCAACACCTCCACCAGCAACAATTCCTTCTTCAACAGCTGCTCTTGTAGCATGTAAAGCATCGTCAACACGGTCTTTTTTCTCTTTCATTTCTACTTCTGTAGCAGCACCAACGTAAAGAACAGCAACTCCACCAGATAATTTGGCTAAACGCTCTTGTAATTTTTCTTTATCGTAATCTGAAGTTGTAGTATCTATTTGAGCTTTGATTTGGTTAACCCTAGCTTTAATATCTTCTGACTGACCAATTCCGTTAATGATCGTTGTATTATCTTTATCGATAGTGATTTTCTCACACTGACCAAGGTAAGACAGCTCAGCATTTTCTAATTTGTAACCTCTTTCTTCAGAAATTACGGTTCCGCCTGTCAAAATTGCGATGTCTTCTAACATTGCTTTTCTTCTATCACCAAAACCTGGTGCTTTAACAGCTGCAACTTTTAAAGAACCACGAATTTTATTTACAACCAAAGTAGCTAAAGCTTCTCCGTCTAAATCTTCTGCAATAATCAAAAGTGGCTTACCAGTTTGAACTTGTTTTTCCAATATTGGCAACAATTCTTTCATGTTGCTGATTTTTTTATCGTAAATTAAAATGTAAGGACTTTCTAATTCAACCTCCATTTTATCTGCATTGGTAACAAAATATGGAGATAAGTAACCTCTATCAAACTGCATACCTTCTACAGTTTTAACTTCGGTTTCAGTTCCTTTTGCTTCTTCAACAGTAATTACACCGTCTTTACCAACTTTAGCCATTGCCTCAGCAATTAAAGAACCGATAACATCATCATTATTTGCAGAAATAGAAGCAACTTGTTTAATCATGTTGTTATCATCACCAACAGTTTTAGACTGAGATTTTAAGTTAGCAACAACCGCAGCAACTGCCTTATCAATTCCACGTTTTAAATCCATTGGATTTGCACCCGATGCTACGTTTTTAATACCTGCAGTAACAATAGCCTGAGCTAAAACAGTTGCAGTTGTAGTACCATCACCAGCAATATCAGCAGTTTTTGAAGCTACTTCTTTTACCATTTGTGCACCCATGTTTTCTAAAGAATCAGATAATTCGATCTCTTTAGCAACAGTAACACCATCTTTAGTGATAATTGGAGAACCAAATTTCTTATCGATAATTACGTTTCTTCCTTTTGGACCTAAGGTTACTTTAACCGCATTGGCTAAAATATCTACACCGCGTTTCAAAGCATCGCGAGCTTCTACATTATATTTAACTTGTTTTGCCATTTTTATTTTAGTATTGAAGTATTGAGTATCAAGTAGCAAGACTGACTTGCGGACTTTTACTCATAGTTTTTTAAATTTACTTTATATTTTAGCAAGTTACTTGATACTTGCAACTACCATCTAACTACTTAAAGAACTGCGTAAATATCTGACTCACGCATAATTAAGTACTCTTTACCTTCGTAAGTAATTTCTGTACCACCATATTTGCTATATAAAACTTTATCACCAACTTTTACATCCATCGGAATTTGCGCACCTGTAGAATCTGCAAATTTTCCACTTCCTACTGCTACAATTATTCCTTGCGAAGGTTTTTCTTTAGCTGTATCTGGAATATAGATTCCCGAAGCTGTTTTCTCTTCTGCAGCAGCAGCTTCTACCACTACTCTGTCTGCGATAGGTTTAATGTTCAATGCCATAATCTATTTTGTTTTTTTAAATTTTATATTGTTCCATAAGCGTACACAGAATATGCCAAAGGGAAATAATATGATTTTTTTGCAGGATAAGTCAGTAAGCATTATTGTCTGATATTAATAAAGTGTCAGGTTGTCAGTTGGTTTTGGGAATTGGTATCTAGTTATAAAAAATTTAAAAATTTGGGCGTTTCCCAAGCTTCGCAAGGGGGCGGGCTTTCCGTTACAATCTTTTTGCGAAAAGCAAAAAGGATTTTCACTGCAATCCCTTACGCAAAACCCATTCAATTCAAAAATTTGTCAGAATCTTGATTTTCAGGATAATAGGATTTTAAGAATTCTTTTAATAATGATTTTCAAAAATTTAAGATTAGATAGGTAAAGATTTTAATACTATTAAGCTCTAAATTTTATAATTTTAATATCATGAAAACAGCAAAATACTTTATAGAGAAGTTAGGGTTACAACCGCATCCTGAAGGTGGTTTTTATCGAGAAACTTTTCGAGCTAAAGAAGAAATAAACAATGCAAATAATAACAAAAGAAACTTAACAACCGCTATTTATTTCTTGTTAGAAAAAGAAAATAAATCTCATTTTCATAGAATAAAATCTGACGAATTATGGTTTCATCAATTCGGTGCTACTTTAGAAATTCTTTATATTGAAAAAGATGAATTGAAAACCATTTATTTAGGAAATGATATAGAAAATGGAGAAGTTTTGCAGGCAACAATTCCTGCAAATACATGGTTTGCCTCAAGAATGAAAAATTATGAAAGCTTTGGTTTAGTCAGCTGTACCGTTTCCCCAGGCTTTGATTTTGCAGATTTTGAGATGGCTAAAAAACAGGAATTAATTAAAACTTACCCTAAGTTAAGCGCAGTTTTAGAAGAAATGTGCCTGGATTAATTACTTCCAAGTTCCCATTTTTCCAGATCTAAAATCTGCATAAGAATCCATAATTTCTTGTTGAGTATTCATCACAAATGGGCCTTGAGCAACCATGGGTTCGTTAAACGGTTCTCCATAACCTAATATTAAATAAGAATCTTTATTTGCTTTTATAGAGATTTTGGTATCATCATTTTCAAACTGAACCAATTGGTGTTTTTGAACTTCTTGTCCATTAACTACTAACTCGCCATTAGCCAAGTAAAATAATATTTCATCTTTTTTATTGATTTCTAAATCGAGTTTTCCATCGGCTTTAAGCCTAATACTTGTCATGGTGAGATTACTTAAAGAATCTATCGGACCTTTATTTTCTCCCCAATTTCCAGATATTAAATCAACATTAATTTTTCCATTGTCTAAATCAAAATGGCTAATATCGCCGAAAGGCAAACCCACATAATTAGGCTTTACCATTTTGTGTTTAGCAGCTAAGTTTAACCATAATTGGATAACTTCTACTTCGCCACCATTATCCTTAAATTCTTGAGAAGAAACTTCAGAATGAATTAAACCGCTTCCGGCCGTCATCCATTGCACACCGCCCTCTTTAATTACACTTTCTCCACCGCCAGAATCTTGATGGGTAATGTCTCCTTTTATAACATAAGTTAAAGTTTCAAAACCTCGGTGAGGATGCGGACCAAAAGGTAACCCGTTATTATTTTTATTGTAAAATTGAGGCCCATGATGGTTTAAAAAAAGAAAAGGATCCAGGTATTCTATACTCTGTGTAGGAATCGCCCTAAAGGTTTCTAAATCATCAATTGGGGAATAAACGGTTTTGTGAATTGCTTTAATCTTTCTCATCATCTTATCTGTCAATTAGTAAAACAGTAGATACCGTTTTTGTTTCAAAAGAACCAAAAATTAGTCCAAAAGAGAGAAGAATTTTGAATTTGTCTGAATTTTGATTAACAGGATTTAAGGATTTTATTGATGCTTATTGATTTTCTTAATTTACCATGATGAAAAAATCTTTTTTATCCTAAAATCAAGAAAATCATGATTCAGACAAAAAGATTCAGACAAAAAGATTCAAACAAAAAAATCCAGGCAAAAAACTTATTTCACAACCTCTTTTGCCCAAGTGTCTTTTAAAGTCACCGTTCTGTTGAATATCAAATGCTCAGAAGTAGAATCAGCATCTAAACAGAAATAACCTTTACGGATAAATTGGTAACGCCTATCTGGATTTTCTTCTAATTGATGTTGTGCGTTTGCTAAATCAGGTTCTATATAAGCGTTTTTTAAAACGGTTAAACTTTCTGGATTTAAATATTCTTTAAAATCACCTTCTTCTCTATCAGGTTCTTCTGATGTGAAAAGGCGATCATATAATCTTACTTCCGCAGTTTTTGCATGTTTAACACTTACCCAGTGCATCGTTCCTTTCACTTTTATCCCAGAAGTATCTTCTCCAGATTTAGAATCAGGAAAATAAGTACAATGGATTTCAGTTACATTTCCTGCTTCATCTTTTACAAAATCATCGCATTTAACTATATAAGCGTTTTTTAAACGACTCATTAATCCTGGTCCTAAACGGAAGAATTTTTTTGGAGGTTCTTCCATAAAATCTTCACGTTCTATCCAAAGTTCACGGTTAAAAGGAATTTGTCTTTCGCCATCATGTCCTTCAACTTCTGGATTATTTTCACCATGCAACATTTCTTCTTGCCCTTCCGGGTAATTGGTAATTACCATTTTAATAGGATCTAAAACAGCCATTCTTCTCCAAGAAGTTTTGTTTAAATCCTCACGGATAAAAAACTCTAATAAACTGTATTCTATTAAATTATCTCTTTTGGCAATGCCGATGCGTTCGCAAAAATTACGGATTGAAGAAGGTGTAAATCCTCTTCTACGCAATCCACTGATGGTTGGCATACGAGGATCATCCCAACCGTTTACAAAATTCTCATTTACCAATTGCAGTAATTTTCTTTTACTGGTTACGGTATAATTTAAGTTTCTGCGGGCAAATTCATATTGGTGAGATGGATATATTTCTAATTTTTCTATCAACCAATTGTATAAATCTCTGTGTGGGATAAATTCTAAAGTACAAACCGAATGGGTAACATGTTCAATGGCATCACTTTGTCCGTGGGCAAAATCATACATCGGGTAAATACACCATTTATTGCCTGTACGATGGTGTTTTGCATGTTTAATACGGTATAAAATTGGGTCACGCATTAACATATTTACGTGAGCCATATCTACTTTTGCTCTTAAAGTTTTGCTGCCATCAGGGAAATCCCCATTTTTCATTTGATTGAAAAGGGAGATATTTTCTTCTACAGACCGATTTCTAAAAGGGCTATCTTTTCCTACTTCTGTTGGTGTGCCTTTTAAGTTTGCCATTTCTTCGGCACTTAAATCATCTACATAAGCAAATCCTTTTTCTATCAGCTTTACAGCAAAATCAAAAAGTTTATCAAAATAATCTGAAGCGTAAAATTCGTTTTCCCATTTAAAGCCTAACCATGCGATGTCTTTTTTGATGGCATTCACATAAATGGTTTCTTCTGTAACGGGGTTAGTATCATCAAAACGGAGATTGGTATAACCATTAAATTTTTGGGTTAATCCAAAGTTTAGGCAAATAGCACTAGCATGGCCAATGTGTAAAAAACCGTTTGGCTCTGGTGGGAACCTGGTTATTATTTTATCGTATTTGCCAGAACTTAAATCGTTCTCAACTATTTCTTCAATAAAGTTTAATGATTTTTCTTCGGACATGCTCTAAAATTACAAGTCGCAAAAGTAATAATTTTTAAAGAACGTTTAATTGATTAGTAATGTCAATTGTTGATTAAAAATAAATTTTGTTATTACAATAGCTTTGTTGGTTGCTAGCGTTAACGATAGGAACGGCATCCTTTTTTTGCTCTTGCCATAAAGCAAATGCAAAAAAAGATATAGTGGATAGCGTGTTAAAACGCCCAAATAAATTTCCTTAAAAATCTTTCATTCAGCCTAATCTTCTACTTCTACCTCGTCTTTACTACCATCTAAAAAATGATGGACTGCTTTATAATGTAAGTCAAATGCTTCGGCAACGCCCCGGTAAACTACTTCTCCTTTTATGATGTTTAAACCTTTTAGCAATTCGTAATTATCCAAACAAGCTTTTTTCCAGCCTTTATCGGCTAATTCTAAAACATAGGGGAATGTACTGTTGGTTAATGCGATAGTAGATGTATAAGGAACTGCACCTGGCATATTGGTAACGCAATAATGTAAAATACCATCTACAATATAAGTTGGATTTTCATGAGTAGTGGGTTTACAGGTTTCTATACAGCCGCCTTGATCAACAGAAACATCTACTAAAACAGTTCCTGGTCTCATTAATTTTAGCATATCTCTGGTAATAACCATGGGCGATTTTCCACCTGGGATTAAAACCGCACCAACAATTAAATCGTGATTTGCAACTAATTTTCTAATGTTGTATTCGCTGCTGTACATAGTAACCACATGCGGCGGCAAAATATCGTTTACATATCTTAATCTTTGGATATTAGTATCAATAATGGTAACGTGTGCGCCTAAACCCGAAGCCATTTTTGCAGCTTGTACACCCACAACCCCGGCACCAATAATTAAAACTTTACCTGGAGTAACTCCTGGTACACCACCTAATAAAATCCCACGACCCATTACTGGTTTCTCTAAATATCTTGCGCCTTGCTGTATCGCCATTCTACCGGCTACTTCGCTCATTGGTACTAAAATAGGCAATGATTTATCGGTTGCTTCTACTGTTTCATAAGCTAAACATATAGCGCCACTATCCATCATAGCATAAGTTAGTTTTTTGTTTGATGCAAAATGGAAAAAGCTAAAGATTAATTGGTTTTTACGAGCCATTTTATATTCATGTTCTTCGGGCTCTTTTACTTTGATAATCATGTCTGCTCTTCCCCAAATTTCATCCTCTGTAGATATAATTTCTGCACCAGCATCTTCGTAATCATCGTTTCTAAAACCGCTTGCAGCACCAGAGTGGGTCTCTATAAGTACTTGATGACCTCTTTTTACCAATTCATGAGTTCCAGCAGGAGTTAAACCCACTCTATTTTCATGATTTTTCATTTCTCTAGGCACTCCAATAATCATAATTTCAATATTTTTTGATTAAAAGTAATTATTTATCAATAAAAATAGTATTAAATATAAAAAATTTTAATCAGTTAAATAAAAATATAAAAAAATGATAAATATTAAAATCTGATTTTAGCATTTTGAATCGGAGTTTTAAATTGTAAATTTATTTTTTGAAATGATTATCAGAGAAGAGAAAGACCATTACCTTTTTATAACCCAACATGACCATGCTTATATAGCAGGAGAAATGTTTTCTA
>JBBRYE010000027.1:0-32834 GCA_038237895.1 Sphingobacteriales bacterium
TGTAGTGTTATAAGTAAATATCACTACATGTAGTATTAATGTAGTATTGAAATTTAGGTTTTAAGGTGTTGTCTGAATTTTGTATAGCTATTATAGTAGCTTCTAATAGCTTCCCTTTGATTTAGAGTATATACTTTTGATTGTCGATAAAACAATCTTCCAAAAAGTTAGGTTATCGATTTAACCAATTATTAACCAATAAATTTAATATGAAAAGGAAAATTACTCTAGTTTTTCTCTTGTTATCAATTTTTTGCGCCTCACTATTACAGGCTCAAGAAAAAAAAATTACAGGAAAAGTTACCGATGCCGATGGAATTACATTGCCAGGTGTCAGCATTAGAATTAAAGGCGTTGTTGGCGGAACGCAAACCGACATTAATGGTAATTATGCTATTAATACATCAAACCAACAATCAACCCTTGTTTTTTCTTATTTAGGCTATGTTGCTCAAGAAATTAATGTAAGCGGAAAGTCTATTATTAATGTCTCTTTAATTTTAGATAATAAAAATTTACAGGAAGTTGTGGTAATAGGCTACGGAACTCAGCAAAAAACAACAGTATCTAGTTCAATATCTTCAGTTTCAGCTAAAGACATTTCCTCTCGCCCTGTAGCAGACGCCGCTCAAGCCTTGCAAGGTAAAGTTGCTGGTGTAACTATTGTTCAAAACTCTGGTGCGCCAGGCGGTACAGGTGGTACCGCTATTAGAATACGTGGTATTTCTTCCGTTACAGGAACTAATAACCCATTAATAGTATTAGATGGATTTCCATTACCAGACCAAGGAGCTGATAACATTCTTAATTCTTTTAGCCCTAATGAAATTGAATCGATTGACATCCTTAAAGATGCCGCTGCAGCTTCTATTTATGGAGTAAGGGGATCTAATGGTGTTGTTTTAATTACTACTAAAAGAGGTAAGGCCGGAGACGCTGTTGTAAATGTAGATATTTACAGAGGTTATCAGCAAGCGTGGAAGTTGCCAGCGGTGCTTAATGCAAAAGAATATGCTATAATAAATAATGAAGCAAGAATTGCTAGTTTATTAAACCCAATTCCAAAACTGGCTGATCCAAATGCCGTTGAACAAATTTATGGAACTGGAACGGATTGGCTAGATCAAGTATTTAGAGGTGCGGCAATGACAAATGCTGCTGTTAATATTAGCGGCGGCAGTGAAAAAGCAAAATATGCTTTGTCTACAGGATATTTCAATCAAGATGGAATTATAGAAAACACCAATTTCGAAAGATTTAACCTTCGTTTTAATGGTGATTTACAAGCCAGTAAAAAACTAAAAATAGGAAACAGTTTAACAATGTCTCGCACTAAAGAGGTTCCTCAAAACACCTATGATCCATTTAATAGTGTAATTATTCTTGCTTTAACTGCTCCGCCAACTGTTCAGCCGAGAAACCTTGATGGCACCTATGCCGGCGGTAATGGAAGCATTGATGGTTTTGACGAGCCAAATCCTGTTTATAACCTGGAAGTTCCTCAATTTTTAAACACAAAATTCCGATTGACAGGAACTGTTTTTGGAGAATATGAATTATTTACTGGATTAAAGCTTAAAGCTAATTTAGGTTTAGATTTTGTTACCCAAAGTTTAAGAGGATATAATCCTGCTGTCCCTTCATCGGGCGCTAGACCTAATACTAGAACAGGTGTTACAGATCAAACTAATTTTAGTCCCAATTATTTAGGTGAGTTTACTGCTAATTATACCAAAAAAATTAACGATCACAATTTTAGCCTGTTAGCCGGTTTTACTGCTCAGGAAAACAACTATAATACTTTAGGTGCCGGAAGAAGCGGTTATACCGTTTTAGGCTTTCCTGTACTTAATGATAATATTTACGCCGCTAAAAACATATCAGAAACTTATAACTTTAATGGATATGGCACTTCAACATTACTTTCTTACGTTGCAAGAGCTAGTTATGATTATAAAAATAAATATATATTTCAAGCCAGTGTAAGAAGAGATGGTTCTTCAAATTTTGGGCCTTCAAATAAGTATGCGGATTTTTCTGCCTTCTCTTTTGCCTGGAGAGCAATTGATGAAGATTTCTTAAAATCTTACACTTGGTTAAGTGATTTAAAATTAAGACTTAGTTACGGTTCTGTAGGAAATCAAGATATCCCCGCATTTTCATATTTAGCAGGAATTAACAGCGGAATTGGATATGCGTTTGGAGACAATTCTGGCAACGGTGGTTTAGTTACTGGTGCTGCGCCAACAGCTCTTTCAAATCCAAACTTAGGTTGGGAAAAAAATCAGCAGCTTAATGTTGGTCTGGATTTAGGCTTTCTAAAAAACAGAATTACTGCCGCAATAGATTTATACACCAGAAAATCTCTTGATTTATTATTTAGAGTGCCAGTTCCTGCAACTTCTGGAACTTACGAGCCTATTCCTTTCAATACCGGAGATATGGTAAATAAAGGAATAGATTTTAGTTTAACTACAGTTAACATTGAAAAATCAAATTTCAAATGGAATTCTAATCTGATTCTTTCTGCTTACAAAAACGAATTAACATCTTTAGGTTTAGCCTCTCCTATCAATAATGGTTTTGCTAGGATTACTGGCGGAGCAAGAAGGATTGAACAAGGTTATCCCGTTAATTATTTCTATGGATTTAAAACAGAAGGGATATTTCAAAATCAAGCTGAGATTGCCGCACATGCAGTACAAACACCAGGAACCAACTCTGCAACAAGCACTGCCCCAGGTGATATAAAATTTGTTGATGTAAATAAGGATGGTATTATTAATGATGCTGATAGAACCAATTTAGGAAATTCTATCCCAACGTTTACTTATGGCTTTACCAATAACTTTACCTTTAAAAACTTTGATTTAAGTGTTTTCTTACAGGGATCAGAAGGTAATAAAGTATTAAACTTTAACCGTTGGTATACAGAAAGCGGCGTTTCTAACGGAAACTATTCTAAATATTTTCTTGGAAGATGGACAGGCGAAGGAACTTCTAATACTATTCCAAGGGCCATTCAAAATGATCCAAATCAGAATAATAGAGTTTCTGACAGATTTGTAGAAGACGCTTCATATATCCGTTTAAAAAATGTTAGGCTATCTTATTCGCTGCCGGCAAAATGGATGAAATCAGTAAAAATTCAGAAAATTCAACTTTACGGAAGCGCACAAAACTTAGCTACAATTACTAATTACACTGGCTTTGATCCTGAAATTGGTGGCGGTGTTGATATTGGCTATTATCCTCAGGCGAGAACTTACACTTTTGGTATTAACGCAAACTTTTGATCATTAAATAGATAAAAAGATGAAAATTTTAAATATTAACAAATATATAGTGATAGGTGCTGCGGTTGTTGCGCTAGTCAGCTGTAAAAAAGATTTTTTAACTCAGCAGCCAAACGATAGAATTACTACAGATAATTTTTATCAAACTGAGGCTGATGCAATTGCTGCCGTTAACGCAATTTATTCTCCGCTTACTTCTCTTTATAATTACATGTGGCAAGTTGGAGATATTATGAGCGATGATACCGATACAGGCGGTGGCGGTGGTGGTGATGGCGCTACAGAATTAGAACTGGATAATTTCACTGTTAATTCTTTTAATGGAGATATAGGTAATTATTGGGGCCAATGCTACCAAGGTATTCAAAGAGCCAATATTGCTATTGAAAAAATACCTAATATCCCCACAATTAGTGACGCTATTAAAAAGAGAAGCTTAGGCGAAGCTTATTTTTTAAGAGGATTTTACTATTATAGTTTGGTAAGATTATTTGGAGATGTGCCTTTATATACTAATTCTATTTCATTAGATGAAGCCAGAACAATAGCTAGAAGCCCAAAAGCAGATGTATATGCACAAGTTGTAAAAGATTTAAAACAAGCCGAAACCTTACTTCCTAATACCTATACCGGTTCTGACAAAGGAAGAGTTACGGCTGGAGCGGCAAAAGGTGTTTTAGCTGGGGTTTATTTAACACAAGGAAACAAAGTAGATGCTGCGGCAAAATCTTTAGAAGTAATTAATAATGCGGCACTATATGGTTATGACTTATGGGCTAATTATGGTGATAACTTCAAATTGGAGAATGAAAATGGCAAAGAATCTGTTTTTGAAGTTCAATACAGAAGTGGCGGTGCTCAATTTACATTCTATGGCGCAGGTAATGTTTTAAACACTTTTATGGGCCCAAGAGCTCAAAATGTTGTACAATCATCTGGATACGGTTTTAGCATTCCAACATTAGGATTATTTAATTCTTATGAGCGTACCAACCCTACTGATAGTGCTACCATAATTGATAAAAGAAGAAGACCAAGTATGTGGATGCCTGGTGATAAATTTGTATCTGCTCCTCTTAATTATACACAACCTTCATCATTAATTGGTTCTCCAAATGGCTTCAATACAAAAAAATGGTTTGTACCTGTAACCAACATAACCGGAGACAACGGAGGCTGGACTTCTGCACTCAATATTAAGGTAATGCGTTATAGTGAAATTCTTTTAATTTATGCAGAAGCCGCCGGACCTACTTTAGGAAAACCTTATATAGATCGAGTTAGAGCAAGAGCCGGGTTACCTGCATTAGCATCTGGATTAAGCCCTGCCGATTATTTAACTGCGATTTATAAAGAAAGAAGATTAGAATTTGCTTTTGAAATGCATCGTTGGTTTGATTTATTAAGAAATCCAGACCCTAATTATTTTATCAATGTAATGAAAGCTGCAGGGAAATCTAATGTGGCAGAAAAGCATAGATATATGCCAATTCCACAAGGAGAGAGGGATATAAATCCAAATTTAACTCAAAACCAAGGTTACTAACTATTAAATAATAGATAAGATGAAAAGAAATATAATCATATTAGCCACTTTATCGCTGTTTACGACTGCATGGATTGGCTGTAAAAAAACAAATCCTGTAATTTCAGGGTCTGCTTCTACTGCTGGTTTTACCGCTGCTGTTACTTCAATTCCTGATACTTTACCTTTTTTACAAAAGGTAACTTTTACAAATGCTTCTGCAGATGCGTTTATTTATAAATGGAATTTTGGAGATGGAACGGATCAGGCTGCTGATAAAAATCCAGTTCATATCTACGCAAAAGGAGGAACATACGCCGTTAATTTAACTTCGGTAGGTTCTGCAGGAAGTAATCAAATTAGTAAATCTATTACTGTTAGTAATTCTTGTGACAATACCACCTTTAGTAAACTGACTAGTTGTGGCACTCAAAAATGGACTTGGAGCAGTGCCGGAGATGCTATAAAGGTTCTTTCTCCTGATGGTACTCAAGTGTATTTTGCAGGTCCTGCTGCAGCTTGCCAGGTTGATGATAAATTTATTTTTTCTGCAGATGGTACTTTTAATTATGACGCTAATGGCCAAACATTTAGCGTACAGGCGGGCTATTCATGTCAACCTGCAATAGCAAATGCTAAAACTTTTAAACTTTTTGCAAAAACAGGTCAAATTCCCACTATTATACTTCCTAATTTAGCAGGAACAGCAAAACCATTTATTGGCACTACAGATGTGGTAGTTGGCAATAAATATCAAATAATGGCCATAACCGATGAAACCATGACCTTAAGAGGAACCTTAGGCGATGGTAGCTTGATAGAGTTTAAATTTAAACTCCCTTCAGATTTAGATAACGTAAAGTTATTGTTGACAGGTGGCAGCACCAGATCGTGGAAATTTGATACAAGCAAAGTACCTGGCCCTATTACTGTAGGCCCTAATGATGCAGATCCTAAAGGCTATTACGCCGGCGGTTCCTTACCTACTTGTCAATCAGATGATATTTATACTTTCGGGCAAAATAATAGTATTGTTTACAATGCTGGAGCAGAAACTTATGTTGCTAATGTAGGTTGCCAAGCGCCAAGAAGTTACACTACAAATTATACATTTACTAATGTCCCTTCTGGAGCAGGAATTGGACAGATAAATCTTTCAGGTGCTCAATACTTCATAGGAGTAACTGACAAACCAAGTGAAAACGTTTATAGAATTTTAGAAATTAGTGATACAAAAATGGTTTTAAGAGCCGGAAACGGAACTAGTGGGGTTGTCTTTGACTTTTACTTTGTTAGGGCCAATTAAAAATTAAAAAAAGATGAAAATGAAAAAGCTTGTAATTATTTTGATGGGCCTCTTGTCGGTCTCTTGTACAGAGAAAAAAAGCACTATAACGCCAATAAAACCAGCACCTCTTGATGAGGATTTTACCACCTTAGTTTGGTCTGATGAATTTAACACAGATGGCGCACCAGACGACACTAAATGGGGTTATGATTTAGGAGGCGGTGGCTATGGCAATCAGGAACTTCAATATTATACTAAGCGACCAGAGAATGTAATAGTAAAAGACGGCACCTTAAAAATTAATGCCTTTAGAGAAAATTACATGGGTAATGCCTTTACATCTTCTCGATTGTTATCTAAAGGTAAATTTGCTTTCACTTTCGGTAAAGTAGAAATTAAGGCAAAACTACCTGCAGGGGTGGGTACTTGGCCCGCTTTATGGATGCTAGGAAGTAACATTGATACTAATCCTTGGCCTGCTTGCGGCGAAATTGATATTATGGAGCATCTTGGTAGAGACTTAAACAATATTTATGGTACGTTACATTATCCTGGTCATTTTGGAGGATCTGCAGATGGTAGCACAAAAAAAATAAGTAATGCAACCACCGCTTTTCATGTTTACGGTTTAGAATGGACATCTTCATTAGTTAAAATAACTGTTGATGGGGATGTAGTTCATACGGTGTCTAACTCTGGTAGTCTTCCATTTAACAAAGATTTCTTTTTCATCATTAATTTAGCAATGGGCGGCAATTTTAGTGGCCCAGTAGATCCATCTGTAAATAATGCAACCTTAGAGGTTGATTACATCAGGGTTTATAAATAATAATCAATAAAAAGCTTCTTAATATTAGACTCATTTAATCGGTCCTGATATTAGGAAGCTTTATAATTTTAAAATACCATGAAAAAAAATTTGAACTTAAGTGTCTCAAAAATATTGATTTTTTTATTAACGATAACCGTTTCTAATGTTTGGGCACAAACCAAAACCGCTCAATCAGCAATTGATATAAAAGTAGCCCAACTTGTTTCAAAAATGACATTAGAAGAAAAGGTTGGACAGATGGCGCAAGTAACTGTAGATGTTATTACCAAAGGCAAAGACCGTTTTAGCAGTTTTGAACCTGTGGATCTTGATCCAAAAATTATGGATGATGTCTTTAATAAATATAAAGTTGGGTCTATATTAAACACCGCCAATAATAGGGCAAGAACCACTCAAGAATGGTATAAAATCATTTCTGAAATTCAAAGAGTTGGCAAAGGGCGATTAAATATTCCTGTTATATATGGGATTGATGCCATCCATGGAACAACTTATACAGCTGGAGCAACTTTTTTTCCTCAACAAATTGGCCAATCTGCAAGCAGAAATTTAGAACTTATTAAAAAAGGGGCTCAAATTACAGCCTATGAAACTAGAGCAAGCGGAATTCCTTGGAACTTTTCGCCAGTTTTAGATTTAGGCCCAGACCCAAGGTTTCCTAGAGTTTGGGAAACCTATGGAGAAGATCCTTATTTAACTTCCGAGATTGGAAAAGTAATGGTTAAAGGATATGAAGGTGATAACAATGATGTTTCTTCTCCTTTTCATGTAGCTGCATGTTTAAAACACTTTTTAGGCTACCAAGTGGCGGCTTCAGGTAAAGACAGAACGCCGGCTTTCATTTCTGATCAGGCATTAAGAGAATATCATCTTCCCTCATTCAAAGCTGCTATAGAAGCGGGTGCGCACACCATCATGATAAATTCTGGCTTAATAAATGGTATTCCGGTACACTCTAGTTATAAAATACTTACTCAATTGTTACGTAACGAATTAGGCTTTAAAGGTTTGGTTGTAACCGATTGGGGCGACATAGAAAATTTAAATACTCGCGATCATGTAGCGGCATCTAATAAAGAAGCCGTGATGATGGCTATTAATGCCGGTATTGATATGTCTATGATTGCTTACCAATACGAACCTTTTTGCGATGATTTAGTTGCTTTGGTAAAGGAAGGAAAAGTAAAAACTAGTAGAATTAACGAAGCAGTAACTCGCATTTTAACATTAAAATACCAGTTAGGCTTATTTGAAACTCCAGTAACAGATTACAAAGATTATCCAAAATTTGGAAGTAAAGAATTTGAAGACGCGGCCTATCAAACTGCAGTAGAATCAATCACTTTACTAAAAAACAACAATAACATTTTACCATTAAAAAAGACCGCTAAAGTATTAATTACAGGTCCAAACGCAAATTCTATGCGTACCTTAAATGGCGGTTGGACATATTCTTGGCAAGGTGAAAAAGTTGAAGACTTTGCTTCAAAATATAATACCATTATTAAAGCAATTCAAAATAAAATTGACCCTAAAAATGTAGCTTTTATCCCTGGGGTGAGCTACAAAATGGACGGAAAATACTTTGAGGAATATTCTGATCGAATAGATGAAGCCGTTGAAGCTGCCAAAAATGTAGATGCAATAATTCTTTGCTTAGGAGAAAACACATATACAGAAACGCCAGGTAATTTAAGCGATTTATACTTATCAGATTTACAAACAGAATATGCTAAAAAATTATCCGCAACTGGTAAACCCATTATTTTAGTTTTAAACGAAGGTCGACCTCGCATCATTAGCAAATTTGAGTCATTAATGCAAGGTGTAATTATGACTTATTTACCAGGAAACTTTGGTGGCGACGCCTTAGCTAGCATTTTATTTGGAGATGAAAATCCTTCTGGAAAACTGCCTTTCAATTATCCAAAATTCCCAAACTCTTTGGTTAATTATAACCATAAACCATCAGAAAGTAGAAGTGTTGTAGAAGGCGTTTATAATTACGATGCTGATTATAACCCACAATATGAATTTGGTTTTGGATTAAGTTATACCAAATTTGAATACAGTAATTTAAAACTAAGCGCTAAAAACATCAACACAAATGATATGCTAACCATATCTGTTGAAGTTAAAAACACAGGTAATAGAGAAGGAAAAGAAGTAGTCGATTTATATTTATCAGATTTAGTGGCTAGCATAACACCTGATGTAAAAAGACTAAAGGGTTTCCAAAAAATTGATTTAAAGCCGGGAGAAAGCAAAATCGTAACTTTTAAATTAGATAAAAAAGCTTTTGCTTTTATAAATGCCGACAATAAATCCGTGGTAGAGCCTGGAGATTTTAAGGTAAGTATCGCAAATTTACAAAACCCATTTACCGTTACTAATTGATTTAAAAAAATTAACAATGAGGTTTTATAAAAAAAGGGAAGTTTTTCAAACTTCCCTTTTTTTATAAACGGGCTATCCAAAACTCCGCTATCGCTACGGCCCTGCGGCTTTTGCTGTCGCAAAATATTTCCTATTCCTAACCCAAAAACCTATACTAACGTAATTTTGGAATGTTAAAAATTGTTAAACAAAACAATTTGGGCACTTATACCCGTTATATTTGGTATTAGTAGATGAAAAAGAAAAGTATCATTTTAATTATGGCTTTAATGAGTTTCGCTTTGATAGGCGTAATGGCTATGCAATACTATTTCATTAAAGAATCTTATGGTTTAAAATCTCAATTATTTGATCAGGCGGTAAATGATGCGCTTAAAAATGTATCAACAAAGTTAGAAAAGAAAGAAGCTATGGTTTTTTTAGCTCAAAAAGTTGATCGTGAATTTAAAAATAACGAGAAAAAACTATCCATAAAAAATAAAACTAAAACCGAAAAACAGCTTCATGATTTTTCAAAGAATAGAAAATTAAAATATCAAAACCAAACCATTGCTTTTGTAAAAAGGATGAAAGCAAATCAAGCAAAATCTGACAGTATTTTTAGATTGAGAGATAGTTTAGTTAGATCAAAATATCCTTACAGGATGGTTTATAACGGCCCAGTAATAGCAGAAAATATTCCGTTTAGTGTAAACTTAAAAGTTGATGTAGACCAAATTATAGATGATTATGGCTTTATACATACCATTCAAAGGCAATCTATTTTAGAAACACCACCTGTTTTAAATGGAAAAAAAATAGTAAAAAGAGGTGTTGCCGTTGTAGATTCAGTAAGGAAATACATGGTGCAAGACCCCGTTTTGGGAACCGTATTAAAAACAATTCCTAAACCAAACTTTTTGACTGGCATTTCAGATAAAGAGCTTCGTTTGGTTTCACAAAACCATGATAAAAACCAAGCAAAAAGAGTAAATAATTATTTGGATTCTGTAGAGCAAAACGGAAATAAGAGTGCTGTTTTTGAAGATATTGCTTCAGAAATGCGCCAAGTAAATGTTCCATTAGAGAAAAGAATTCAGCCACAAACCATAGATTCTTTATTAGCTTTAGAACTCGCCAATAATGGCGTAAATCTTAATTATAGCTATAAAATAAGCTCGGTACAGGATGATTCTATCATCTTTACAAAAGCTTCTGTTAGTTATGTGAATTTTATCCCTGCCAATACTTACAAAACGCTTTTATTTTCTAAAGATTTGGTGAGAGATGCCGGCTATTTATCTGTTACTTTTCCTAAAAAAAACACCCTGATTTTAAATAATATGGGTAATGTATTGCTTTCGTCGGGTGGTTTATTATTGATTTTAGCCGCAAGCTTCATCTATACTATTAGCTCCATCCTGCGTCAGAAAAAAGTGTCAGAAATGAAAACAGATTTCATCAATAACATGACTCATGAGTTTAAAACACCCGTAGCTACCATCATGATTGCGAGTGAAGCGCTTAAAGATCCAGAAATAAATGATAATAAAGCTAGGGTAAGCAAATTGGCTGGTATTATTTATGATGAAAACATCCGCTTGGGAAACCACATAGAACGCGTTTTAAACATCGCCAAAATAGAAAAAGACGATGTAAAACTAGAGCAGCAACATCAAGATGTAAATGACATGATTGCAAACGTGGTGGATAGCATGAATTTACAACTAGAAAAGAAAAACGTAACTGTTACTTTGGAATTAAATGCGGTAAAATCAACCATTATTGCAGATGAATTGCATCTCTCTAACGTGATATTTAATTTAATTGATAACGCCAATAAATACAGCCCTAATCAGCCAGAAATAAAACTTTCTACAGAAAACATTGGCGATAAGATCATCATAAGAATTGCAGATAAGGGAATTGGTATGAACCGAGACCAACAAAAGAAAATCTTTGAACAATTTTACAGAATCCCAACCGGTAACTTACATGATGTGAAAGGTTTTGGTTTAGGCCTTAGCTATGTAAGCAATATGGTAAAAAGGATGAATGGTTCAATCAGTGTAAAAAGCGAAAAAGATAAAGGCTCTGAATTTGAGATTAAATTTACATTGGCTTAATTACACTAATTCTTTTTACAATTTTTAACACTAAAAGCAATGAACAAAAGAATACTGTTAGTAGAAGATGATCCTAACCTGGGTATGCTTTTAGAAGATTATTTGAGTTTAAAAGGGAAGTTTGATGTCACGCTTTGTGTGGATGGCGATGAAGGGTTAAAAGCTTTCACTGCAAACGAATATGATATTTGCATTTTAGATGTGATGATGCCTAAAAAGGACGGATTTACTTTAGCAAAAGACATTAGAAAACTAAACCCAAATACACCCATTATTTTTGCTACCGCAAAAGGGATGATGGAAGATAAAGCTGAGGCCTATAACCTTGGAGGCGATGATTATATTACCAAACCCTTCCGGATTGAAGAATTGCTATTAAGAATAAACGCTCTGTTAAAAAGGGTTTCAAGTCAAGATCAAATATTAGAGGCAAAAACAACAAAATTTGAAATTGGGAACTATCATTTTGATTATCAAACCCAAATCATCTCCTTAAATGAACAATCTCAAAAAGTAAGCACTAAAGAAGCAGAATTATTGCGATTGCTTTGCCTAAAAATGAACGATGTTTTAACAAGAGAAGAAGCATTAATTCAAATTTGGCATGATGATAATTACTTTAACGGACGGAGTATGGATGTTTTTTTAAGCAAATTGAGGAAATATCTTAAAGAAGACCCTAAAGTTGAAATCATAAATGTACATGGCCGAGGTTATAAATTATTAGTGAATTAATCAGGATTAAAATCTTTTTAATCTATGTAATCGTGAAGCCAAAACATGATTACTATCACGTTTTCACTCTCCCAACATCATTCAAAATAACACCCTATTAAAGGATATTTGTTTTGATGGATATCCAAACCCAAACGCTGTGCTACCATTGCGGCGATTTATGCTTATTAGAAAATCTTAAACAAGAAGAAAAGAATTTTTGCTGTAGCGGCTGTCTTAATGTTTATAGTATTTTATCTAACGGAGGTTTAAACAATTATTACAAATTAAACCTGCATCCGGGCGCTAGTCAAGACAAATTGATTGGCAAATTTGGATATTTAGATAATCAAGAAATTGCGGCTAAATTAATTCATTACGCCGATGCCCAAAAAATAACCGTTACTTTTTATATTCCATCCATCCATTGCAGTTCTTGTATTTGGTTGTTAGAACATTTAAATACCATAGATTCTGCAATTCAAGAAAACCGTGTTGATTTTCTTAAAAAACAAGTCTATATTCAATTTAATCCACAACAAACCTCGCTTAAAAACATTGCCGATTTATTAGCTCATATTGGTTATGAGCCTTTAATTAGTTTGCAAGACGTAGTCAATAACGATGTTGCAAAAAAGGATAATCTAATACCAAAAATTGCCGTTGCCGGCTTTTGTTTTGGTAATGCCATGTTATTAAGTTTTCCAGCTTATTTCGGATTATCTGCTTCAGATGCACAGTTTGGGAAAGTTTTTAGCTTGTTAAGCTTGCTTTTTTGTTTGCCTTCCGTTTTTTATTCTGGATGGGATTATTTCATAAAAGCTTATCAATCACTCAAACAAAAAAACCTGAATATTGATTTCCCGTTAGCTTTAGGAATTGCAGTTTTATTGGTTAGAACCCTATCAGATTTTACTTTTAATACCGGCGAGGGTTTTGCAGATAGCTTAACAGGATTGGTGTTTTTTCTTTTGATAGGAAAGTTTGTGCAACAAAAAACTTATCATCATTTATCTTTTGAAAGGGATTATCGTTCCTTTTTTCCGGTAGCAGTAGATGTTTTTGATCAAGACGGAAACACAAAACCTGTTGCTTTAGAAAACTTAAAAGAAGGTGATAGGATTATGGTAAAAAGTCTGGAAATTATCCCCTCAGATGCCATGCTTTTAAAAGGTGATGCTTTAATTGACTTTAGCTTTGTAACCGGAGAATCGCAACCTGTAGCAAAAGTTTTAGGTGAAATTATTTATGCGGGCGGCAGGCAAACCGCAGGTTCTTTAGAATTAGAGGTAGTTAAACCTGTTTCTCAAAGTTACCTTACCGGATTATGGAATAATGAAGCTTTCCAAAAAATTAACACCAATAAAACCAAGACTTTTGTAACCAAGGTGAGCCATTATTTTAGCTTGGTGCTATTAATTTTAGCTACCTCTACCTTACTTTTTTGGCTACCACAAAATTGGCAAACAGGCTTAAATGCCTTTACGGCGATATTGATCATTGCTTGCCCTTGTGCTTTGGCATTAAGTACACCATTTACTATGGGTGCCGCTTTAAGTATTTTCGATAAAAATAAATTCTACCTTAAAAACACTGATGTTGTAGAAGAAATGGCCGCAGTTGATACCCTAGTTTTTGATAAAACCGGAACAGTAACGCATTCTGAAACTAACAATATTGTTTTTGAAGGAACATTAAATCTAAAAGAAAAAGAAATTATTTATAGCGTTTGTAAAAATTCTATTCATCCTTTAAGCCGTAAGATTTGTGATTTTTTGAGTCCTATTAAAAAGTTAAATGTTCAGGATTATAAAGAAAATATTGGCAGTGGTATTACTGCTTTCTGTAAAAATAAAAAAGTTTTAATTGGCAATTCAAATCTAGTTTTAGAGGGTAAATCATTAACAACCAATGCGCCCCAAGTTCATGTTTCTATTAACAATATTTACCTTGGTTATTTTGAAATTAAACAGAAAATAAGAGGTGGTTTACAAGAAATTTTGAGCCAGTTAAATTGTACTTATCGTACCTTTTTAATCTCTGGAGATAAACCCCAAAACTTTATGGATTTAAATAATTGTTTTAAAAATACTAGTGATTTATATTTTAACCAAAGTCCTCAAAACAAACTTGATTTTATTAATTATCAGCAACAACAAAACAATAAGGTATTAATGTTAGGCGATGGATTAAATGATGCTGGGGCTTTAAAGCAAAGCAATGTTGGCATTGCCGTTACAGATAATATCAATAATTTTACCCCAGGCAGCGATGCCATTTTAGATGGGCAATCCTTAAACCTTTTACCTAACTTTTTAAATTTTGCAAAATCAACAGTAAAGATTATTCATTTATCTTTTTGCATTGCCGTTTGTTATAATATAGTAGGAATTAGCTTTGCCATACAAGGGAAATTATCGCCATTAATTGCTGCCATATTAATGCCTGTAAGTACCGTAACTATTATTGCATTTACCAGTTTCGCCACGCATTTTAGCGCTAAAAAACATAAATTAAAACCATGACCATTATTTTCTTTTTAATAGCTTGTAGCGTTATATTGGCATTAATTTTTTTGGTAGCCTTTTTTTGGGCGCATAATACGGGGCAAAATAAAGATTTATATACCCCATCTGTAAGGATTTTATTTGATGATGAATTAATTGCAGAGGATAAAGAGGAAATAAAAAAGCCTCAAATATAAATTTAAGGCTCTTAGTTATTATTTAGCTATTGGTATGATGGAGGTGAAATATCTCTAAAGCTTTTTGAATTCTGTTTTTAGTTTCTTCGGCTCCAATTGTTGCTGCAATATCAAATACTCCAGGACCAAATTTATCGCCAACAAGCATAATTCTAAAAGGCAACATTACATCTCCAATCTTTAGTTTTTTATCTGCAGCTAACTCTTTAAATTTAGCTTCAAAAGCTGCACTTTCGATAAGATTTCCATTTTGCATTTCATCGGCGAAAGCCATAAAAAACGTCTTTTTTTCCTCTGACCATTTAGGCACAACAGAATTAGTATCGTACTTTTCTGGGGCGTTAAAAAAGAAAGCTCCTTGATGATGAAATTCGCTCAATAACTGACAACGTTCTTTAACCATATCAATAACTTTGGCCAAATAAGCATCTTCAAAATTATGGATTCCGTGGTAATTCATTATCGCTTTTACGGGTTGCAAAAGTTTTGCCGAATCGGCTTGCTTAATCCATTCTCCGTTATACCATTTTGCCTTTTCATAATCAAACTTTGCGCCTCCTTTGTGTATACGGTCTAAAGAGAAATGCTCAATTAACTGCTCCATATTAAAAAGCTCTTGGTCGGTACCATCATTCCAGCCTAGCATGGCTAGCATATTTATAAAACCTTCTGGTATAAATCCGGCTTCTTTAAACCCGTTAGATGTAACATCTCTCGTTTTATCGTACCAATTAATTGGGTAAACCGGGAAACCAAATTTTTCTCCATCTCGTTTACTCAATTTCCCGTGGCCGTCTGGCTTTAAAATTAAAGGCATGTGTGCCCATTGTGGCATTTGATTTTCCCATCCAAGATATTTCCAAAGTAAAAGATGCACTGGTGCAGATGGTAGCCACTCTTCGCCTCTAAAAGCATGAGTTATTTTCATTAAATAATCGTCTACTACAACTGCTAAATGATACGTTGGCATTCCATCGGCTTTAAGCAAAACTTTATCATCTACTTCGCTGCTATGAAAAGTAATATCCCCACGAATCATATCTGTAAATGAAATGTTTTCGTCTTTTGGCATTTTAATACGGATTACATGTGGTGCTCCTTCTTTTACCAAACTTTCTGCTGCCTCATGTGGTATAGTCAAAGAATTTCTTAATGTACTTCTTGAATTACAATCGTATCTAAAGTTTTCAGTTACCTGTCTTTTGCTCTCTAAATCTTCTGAAGTATCAAAAGCATAATAAGCATAACCTGCTTTTACCAATTTTTCAGCGTATTCACGATAGATAGATTTTCTTTCGCTTTGACGATAAGGGCCATATTCACCTCCGTCTCTTGGGCTTTCATCTGCTTTTATTCCGCACCATTCTAAACAAGAAAAAATATAATCTTCTGCCCCTTCTACAAAACGGGTTTGGTCTGTATCCTCAATCCTTAAAATAAATTTACCGTTATTTCGCTTTGCAAAAAGGTAGTTAAACAATATTGTTCTTACACCGCCTATGTGTAAACCGCCGGTTGGGCTTGGGGCAAAACGTACTCTTACTTGATTTTCCATTTAAACAGATTGTAAAACCGCATTTGTTACAAAAACCATGCAATTAATTTATAAACAAAGTTAAAAATTAGACTTATCAAAAATGAGCGTTTTCAGTTAAATTAATGCTAAAAATTTAACCAATATTTTATTAATAATTAAAAATATGGCAAATAAACATTTCGGAATTTAAGTAATTATTGAAATTTTATTCTTGAAGTAATTGAATCAGACTTTCTAAAGTATCGGCTTCTTCTTTTTTCTTATCCAATCGCCAACGTAAAATCCGAGGAAAGCGTAACGCAATACCAGATTTGTGACGCGAAGAACGATTAATCCCTTCAAAACCAATTTCAAAAACCAACTCTGGCTTTACCGTTCTTACCGGACCAAAACGTTCCAAGGTATTCCGTTTCACAAAATTATCGACTTTTGCAATTTCTTTATCGGTTAAACCAGAGTAGGCTTTTGCAAAAGGAACCAATTTATCGCCATCCCAAACTGCAAAAGTATAATCGGTATATAAATCTGCCCTACGCCCATGACCTTTTTGGGCATAAATCATTACTGCATCCACAGAAAGTGGGTCAATTTTCCATTTCCACCAATCGCCACGTTTACGTCCAACTTGGTAAGTAGCCGTTTTCCTTTTAAGCATCAATCCTTCTGCCATCATTTCCCTCGCTTGCTCACGGGCAACTGCCAAATTATCCCAGCTATCTGAGGTAATAATTTCTGAAATCCTAAAAATTTCTTGATGTATGGAAAACGCTTGAATTTGCTCTAATATCTTGCGCCTATCTTCCTGGCTCTTCCTTCTAATGTCTAAACCCTCAAACTCCATTACATCATAAGCAATAAATGCAACAGGGTTATCACTCAACATTTTTTTGGAGATGGTTTTGCGTCCAATTCGTGTTTGCAAAATATTGAAGGGTAAAGGTTGGCTTTCTTTAAAGGCTAAAATCTCGCCATCTAAAACCGTTCCGTTTGGTAAATCGAGTATAAAAGGATGCAGCTCTGGGAATTTATCGGTAGCTAATTCTTCTCCTCGGCTCCAAATAAAAATTTCATTTTCTCTTTTTATTAATTGAGCTCTAATGCCATCCCATTTAAATTCTGCTTGCCATTCGGCTGCATGGCCTAAAGCAGTTTGTAATTCCTCGGTGGTTTTTTTTATTTCTGAAGTTTCTTGAATTGGATAAGCTAAAAAAAATGGGTAAGGACGAGAGATATCTGTTGTTCCATCTTCTTCTGCAGTTAAATCTTGATAAGAAAAAGTTTCTGGATCCCAGTTACCCATGATACGATGGGTAAGTGTTGGTGTTTCTAAACCAGAAATTTGAGAGATGGCTTTAACTACCAAACTTTGAGAAACACCAACCCTAAAACTGCTGGTTAATAATTTAAGAAAAACAAATTTTTCTTGTCGCTCCATTTGGTCTAAAGAATCTAAAAGCCATTCTTTCTTACCTTCGTCGGTGTATTTTCTTAGCCCTTTAATTTCCGCTACCCAATCGCTCAAGCTTCTATCTTGTTGATGTTTTGGTTCTGGCAATAAAAGCGAAAGTGTTTCGGCCAAATCGCCAACCACATCATAACTTTCTTTAAAGAGCCATTCGGGTATTTCGCTCAGTTCTAAAGCCCATTGTTTTAATTGCGTAGCATTAATTGGGCGTTTTGGTTTTCTGCCTGTAAAAAGCGCCAACATGTTTATTTTATCAGCATCAGAAACTGATAAAAGATATTCTTTGATGACCTTTATTTTTTCGTTGGTTTTATTGGTTTCATCTAAAGAGAGGAAAAGTTGGGCGAATTTTTTCATTGGGTAGGTGTAAATTCATTTTATAATAAATTTTCTAAATCATCTAAATCCTTTGGTCTTGAGGTTGCTTTTTTTGCTTCGATTAAATCAGAATATGAAATCGTTTTTACATATAATCCATCGTCTTCATATAAAAAAGCCCTATTAAAACAGCTGTCAAAATCAAGGCCTTTAACTTTTAGCATAATATCTATCGAAGAAGGTGGGCGACCAAAAGAAAAAACATCCCAAGTAGAATGATTTAAAAAATTATCCTCTGTCATTTGAAAAACGGGCATTCCGAAATTCAAAAACGCTTTTTTTATTTTAACATAATTTTCCGGAGTCCTTTTAACCCAAATATCCATGTCTCCTGTAGTTCTTGAGTAGCCATGAATAATCACGGAATAACCCCCAAGCAAAATATATTCCACCTCAGTTTTGTTAAATGCGAATAAAAAATCTCTGAAATCTTCATTAAATAAATTTCCCATCAGCCTCTACTCCTTACTGAAAACACAGTTTTATCCATTTTCGGAGGATTGTTCTCATCGTAACCAAAAGCAATACTGTTCAAAAAATTAGCAATTTCTCCCCTGCTTTTAGCAGATAAACTTTTATAATATTTAGCTTGGATTTTTGGAGCTTCTTCTGCCGTTGTTGCGCTAAAAGCCGTTCTATCTAGTTTTCGAAAAGACATAAATCAAATATAAATAATCAAAATTATAAATTAGTCCCTTCTCTTTCTACATCTGCTTCTTCTTCATTTCCATAAAGCGTTTTTGCTTCCCTTGCATCATAACCAATTCCTTGTAAATACCTGCTAAAACTTGCTGTTGAACCATGGGTTAAATAAACAGTATCGCATTCGGTAGCTTTTATGGAAGAAATTAATCCGTCCCAATCGGCATGATCCGATAATACAAAACCTCGGTCTGCGGCTCTTCGTTTTTTTGCTCCACGTATCGCCATCCAACCGCTACAATATCCAAAAGAATAAGGCAACATTTTACGCATCCACGGTGTTCCCACAGCAGACGGTGGACAAATTACCATGTTTCCTTTTAATTCTTCTTTTGTGGTTTCGGGCGTAATTCTGGTGGTTTCACGCAAATTAATTCCGTTTCTAATTAGTGCTTCATTAGAATTTTGGATTACGCCATGTGTAAAAACTTTACCTAAATTCATGTCTAAATTCTGTAGAATGCGTTGCGCTTTTCCTAAAGAATAACCAGCTAAAACAGAAGTTTTTCCTTCTTCCTGATTTTGAGCCCACCAACTATTTACACCGTCAAAAATTTCTTTTTGTGGTGCCCATTTATAAACTGGCATTCCAAAAGTACACTCAGAAATAAACGAATGGCATTTTACGGGTTCAAAAGGAGCGCAAAGTCCGTCATCTTCAGTTTTATAATCACCAGAAAAAACCCAAACTTCTCCTTTATATTCTACTCTAATTTGTGCTGAACCAGGAATATGTCCGGCTGGATAAAAAGTAATTTTCACACCATTTTTAACACGACTTTCCCCGTAGTACATCGTTTCTAAATTGATGTCGCCTAAACGATAATAAAGAATTTCCCTAGAAAGTGTATGTGCTAAATATTTTTTATGTCCCCATTTTGCATGATCACTATGACCATGAGAAATAACCGCATCGTTTACTGGTCGCCAAGGGTCTATATAAAAATCACCAGCAGAACAGTAAATTCCGTTTTGGTTAAATTCTAAAAGAGGTTTCTTAGCCATTGGTAAATAGACATTTGATGTAGAATTATGTTTTCAAATATCAAACCAAATTTTGTTTAAATCTTTTGTCTGATTCTTTTGTCTGAATCTCGATTTTCAGGATTTAAGGACAAAAAGGATTATTTGCGTGATTTAATTTGCACATTGCTCTGCGAAAATCAGCGAAGTCTGCGGGAGATTTTTTTGCCACGAATTACACTAATGTTCACCAATCAAAAACACATAAAATAATTATTTCACTAATCTGATTTTAATAGCCAAATCGAAAAAATCTTACCATCTTGTAAGTTGAGATTCAGATAATTTTTAACCGCAAAGAAAGCGAAGTTCACAGAGCCGAAAGGTAAATTAAAACGCATTTTAATCAAGAAAATGCTTAAATCCTGCAATTCGAGATTCAGAAAAATAATGCTGACAAAATCACTTAAAACAAAAAACCTCCGCTTTTAGCAAAGCGGAGGTTTAAATTATTTAAGGGAAAAACTATTTCATTCCCCCGCCGGGCATTCCCTTCATCATCTTTTGCATTTTTGCCATAGCGGATGGGTCAGAGAATTGTTTCATCATCTTTTTCATATCTTCAAACTGCTTAATCAATTTGTTAACCTCTGCCATTTCGTTTCCACTACCTTTTGCGATGCGAGTTCTTCTGCTTTGATTAATACTATCAGGGTTTTCACGTTCAAACGGAGTCATAGATTTTATAATTGACTCAATTCCTTTGAAGGCGTTATCATCAATATCTACGTTTTTCATCATTTTGCCAACACCGGGAATCATGCCCATCAAATCTTTGATGTTACCCATCTTTTTTATTTGTTGTATCTGGCTCAAGAAATCATTAAAGTCGAATTTATTTTTGCGGATTTTCTTTTGTAAAGCAGCAGATTCTTTTTCATCAAATTGCTGTTGTGCCCTTTCCACCAAGGAAATCACATCACCCATTCCCAAAATCCTAGATGCCATCCTATCAGGATAGAAAACATCCAAGGCATCCATTTTTTCGCCAGTACCTATAAACTTAATGGGTTTATTTACAACCGATTTTATAGATAAAGCCGCTCCACCACGTGTATCACCGTCTAATTTTGTTAAAACTACGCCAGTAAAATCTAAACGATCATTAAAAACTTTGGCAGTGTTTACGGCATCTTGCCCCGTCATGGAATCTACCACAAATAAAATCTCTTGAGGTTGAGTTGCTCTTTTAACCTCAGCAATTTCATCCATCAAAGCATCGTCTAAAGTTAAACGACCGGCTGTATCAATAATAATTACATTATTTCCATTCTTTTTACCATGAGCAATTCCTTCTAAAGCTATGGCAACTGGGTTTGTAGATTCACGATTGGTATAAACTTCTGCACCAACTTGTCCGGCTAAAACTTCTAATTGGTCAATTGCCGCAGGGCGATAAACATCGCCGGCAACCAATAAAGGTTTTTTTCCTTTTTGTGATTTTAGGTATAAAGCTAGCTTTCCTGTAAAAGTGGTTTTACCCGCTCCGTTTAATCCAGCAATTAAAATTACAGTTGGGTTTTGTTTAATATTTAGCTCCTCAACGCTGCCGCCCATTAATTGAGTCAGCTCATCATTCATGATTTTTGTGAGTAACTGACCTGGAGAAATTGCCGTTAAAACATTTTGCCCTAACGCTTTTTGTTTTACATCTTCTGTAAAAGTTTTTGCGGTTTTGTAATTAACATCGGCATCTAAAAGAGCTTTTCTAATCTCTTTCATGGTTTCTGCCACGTTAATTTCTGATATACTACCTTGTCCTTTTAAAACCTTAAACGCTCCTTCGAGCTTTTCCTGCAAATTATCAAACATGCTTTTATCTTCTTTTTAAAAAATCATTTCAGCGATAAGCTAAACTGGATTGCAAAGTTATCATTTTGAAAGAAAAGATTAGTCTTAAATGTTTTAATCAGCGAAAGCTAAAATAATTTTCGTTTTATGTAACGTTTTGGTAAAAACGGCGTCTATTAATATATTATCTGTTTTAAAAATATTTTTTATTAAAATACTTCTCGGTAGTCTACAATTGAGATTTAGTTAAATTAATGTGTTAATGTAGATAAACGCTCCGGAACGTGGAGCGTTTTTTATTTAGTCTGTTTTGAGAATAATTTCTGGTTACACAAATTTATTGCCTTAAACCTTTTTATTTTTCAAATTCTTATATTTAAAAAATATTAATGGCAAATGCTCTTCAACTCCTTCCTTTTTTTATTTTTCTTTTTAATTGTTACCTCATTATATTTTACAATTCCACAAAAATGGCGCTGGATTTTACTATTAGCAAGCAGTTGCTATTTCTATATGGCGTTTGTTCCTATTTATATTTTGATATTAGGAATTACCATAATCATCGATTATTTCGCTGGGATAAGTATTGAAAATGCCTCAGGCAGTAGAAGAAAAACGTTTTTAATAGTTAGCTTAATTGCTAATATTTCTGTGCTTTGTGTTTTCAAATATTTCAATTTTTTAAATGATAATTTTTCATTTTTGATGCATGGTTTTGGGTTAAACAATCCAATTCCTTTCTTAAAAATTTTATTACCAATTGGGCTTTCTTTCCACACGTTTCAAGCCATGAGTTATACTATTGAGGTGTATAGGGGAAATCAAAAGGCAGAAAAACACTTCGGGATTTATGCTTTATATGTAATGTTTTATCCACAATTGGTGGCCGGGCCAATAGAAAGACCACAAAACTTATTGCACCAATTTAGGGAGAAACACCAATTTGAATATTACAGAATTGTTGAAGGCCTAAAACTTATTTTATGGGGCTTTTTCAAAAAACTAGTGGTTGCAGACCGATTAGCTTTGTACGTTAATGCGGTTTATAATAATGTAGATCATCATTCGGGTTTTAGCTTTTTTGTGGCAACTGTTTTTTTTGCTTTCCAAATTTACTGCGATTTTTCTGCCTATTCAGACATTGCTATAGGTGTGGCAAAAGTGATGGGCTTTCATTTAATGACCAACTTTAATCGACCTTATTTTGCCAAAAACGTTGCCGAATTTTGGAAACGCTGGCATATTTCATTGTCAACCTGGTTTAAAGATTATCTATATATTTCATTAGGCGGAAATCGTGTTTCTGTCTCCAGATGGTATTTTAATCTGTTTCTGGTTTTCTTAATTAGTGGTTTGTGGCATGGCGCTAATTGGACTTATATTATCTGGGGCGCATTAAATGGTTTTTATCTCATTTTTGCTAATGTTTCTTGTCCTGCTAGACAGAGGTTTAATACTTTTATTGGATTAAACAATATTCCTGTTTTATCAAGATGTATACAAATCATCATTACATTTATGCTAATCTGCTTTGCATGGGTGTTTTTTAGATCAAATAATATTAATGATGCAATTCTAATCATTAAAAAAATCGCTCAATTTCAAGGACCTCTGTTTATAGAAAACCCTTCTAAATTAATTTATTGTTTAACAAGTATTGGGCTATTATTAATGATAGAATATAAAAGAGAATTTTATAAAGGAAAGGTTTCCTTTTTTAATAGCACAAATTGGATAATTAGAAACATCTCTTACGCCTCTTTGGTGATTATTATTTTACTTTTTGGAGTTTTTGATGGCGGGCAGTTTATCTATTTTCAATTTTAATCTATGGTTTTAGATCCGCTGATTTTTAAACTAAAAAAAAATAATTTCTGGTTTTTTATAACCAAATTTTGTCTGTTTTTTCTCTTAGTTTATCTTCTGGATTTTGCTATTGGCAATACGCTTCGTTACTTTTATTTTAAACAAGAAAGTGGTTTGCAATATCAAGCCACTTACGCAATAGAAAAAACGAAAGAAGATTTATTGATTTTTGGTTCTTCAAGAGCTTGTAATCATTATATGCCTACGGTTTTTGAAGAAAAATCAGGATTATCAACTTATAATGGGGGGCGATATGGAAGCCCAATTCTTTATCATTTAGCCGTTTTAAAAGGTGTTTTAAAAAGATACACTCCAAAAATTATCATCCTCGATTTAAACTTACAAGAATTTGAGAAAATAGATGACAGTTATGATGTGCTTTCGTCGCTTCTTCCTTATTATAAAACCCACCCAGAAATGCGTTCCATCATTTTAATGAGAGGAATGTATGAAAGATTAAAATTGCTTTCAAATATTTATCCCTTTAACTCTGAGTTGCTCACTATCGCCATAGGAAATACAGAACTAAATAAAAAGCGACATGATGATGTTAAAGGCTTTATTGCTTTACGCGATAACTGGAAATTCCCGGTTAAAAATTACAGTTTTCCACAAAATTATTCGCTTGACAGCAATAAAGTAAATGCATATAAAATATTCATTGCTGAATGCAAGAAAAAGAATATTAAATTACTAATTGTTTGCTCTCCTTATTTAAGTAAAAACAGATTTAAGGATTCTTCAATAGAGATTGGAAAACAAATAGCAAAAAATATGAACATTACTTTTTTAGATTATTCTAATTATATCCCGCTTATCAATCCCAATTTGTATCACGATAATCCACATTTAAATGTAGAAGGAGCAAGGATGTTTTCAAATTTGGTTGCTGATGAGATTTTGAAAAGTCGTTAATAAACCTGCCAACAAACTCCGTCATGTTAATCCGCGAGCTCGCGGATTAACATGACGGGAAGTAAAATAATCTTAATTAGAGGTTTTTGTTGGCCTAACCTCAATTTTACTTGGCAAAGTACGTGGATTCATGTTTAATAAATCACAAACCATTTGTCCAATATCTTCAGGTTGTATTTTCCAGGCATCTTTATTTTTATCCGGTTCGTGATCGTTAAAATTTGTAGCAACAGATCCCGGCATAATGGTGGTAACTTTAACACCATGTTCTCTTAAATCTAACATTATAGATTGCGAAAATCCGGTTAATCCAAATTTACTGGCGTTATATGCGCTTCCGCCTGCAAAAAAGTTAGTTCCTGCCAAACTAGAAATAGTAATGATGTATCCTTTAGATTTTTTTAATGCGGGCAAAGCCGATTTAACACTTAAAAAAACTCCTGTTAAATTGGTGTCAATTACGTTATGCCAATCTTCCTCTTCCATTTCATCAATTGGCGCAAAATGACCAACTCCCGCATTTGCGATTAAAAAATCTAAGGCTCCAAATTTCTCAATGGTTTTATCAACCGCTTCTTGCTGAGATTTTGCACTTTTAACATCAGAGGCTAAAGCTAAAACATCACTTCCTAATTTCTTTGCGGCCTCATCTGCACTTTCTTGTGAACGACTGGTAATAGCAACTTTAACGCCCAATTTTAATAATGCTTCGGCAATGCCATAACCAATTCCTTTACTTGCGCCAGTTATTAAAGCGACTTTATCTTTTAAATTTTGCATAATTTTTATTTGATATTAATTAGAAAAGCTTTTTACAGCTATTTTGTTTCTGCAATTATTTATCCAAATAAAATGAAAATCTAAAGTTTTGATAATTACATTGTTTAAGATTCTGAATATTTGATGTTAATCCGCAGTGCTGAAAACATTTTTCTCGCCTTGCTTTTGGTGTAATCTGGCGTCAAATACTGCACAAATATTCCTTAAAAAGCGCTCTCCTAATTTTATGACTTTTATACTATTCTCTGTTTTTTCAACCAGACCTTCATTTTCAAAATCTTTTACACGAGATAAACTAAGTTTAAAATTCTGATTTAATAAGTCGGTTTCATCCCAAATGGTGCCATTTTTACACATTAAATTTAAAATGTGTTTGCGCATTAATACATCTTCTTGGTTTAAAATATGGCCTTTAAAAACAGGAATTTCATAAGCGTTAACCAATTTTAGATAATCCTCTACTTTCTTCACGTTTTGCGCAAAACCGTCCCAAGTATCACTAATAGATGAAACGCCCAAACCAATCATCAATTGAGTATATTGATGTGTATAGCCCATAAAATTTCGATGCAAATTTCCATTTGATTGTGCCACATAAAGGCTATCGCCAGCTAAAGCAAAATGATCCATTCCTATCTCTTTATAACCTGCATCAATTAACAATTTCCGGCCTAATTCATATAATATTTGTCTTTGTTGGGTATTTGGCAAGTGCTCTTCGGTAAACATTCTTTGTCCGGGTTTAACCCAAGGCACATGTGCGTAACCATAATAAGCAATTCTATCTGGCTTTAAGCCGATAACTTGTTGAATTGTAGATTTTAAGCCGATTTCGGACTGATGTGGAAGCCCATAAATTAAATCGTAATTGATAGATTTATAACCTATTTCTCTGGCTAAATCTGTTACCTTTTTTACTTGTTGTACTGTTTGATAACGATTTATAATGTGTTGAACTTTCTCGTCAAAATCTTGAATACCTAAGCTTAAGCGTTTAAAACCTAAATTATATAAAACTTTTAAATGCTCTAGCGTTGTATTTGCCGGGTGCGCCTCAAAAGAAAATTCTGCTTTGGGGTGCAGTATACAATTGGTTAAAATATCCTCTATTAAATTTTTTAAATGCTGAGGGCTAAAAAAAGTTGGTGTGCCGCCACCAAGATGCAGTTCTTTGATAATGGGTTTTTCTACTAAAAAATCTTTATAAAGCTGCCATTCTTTTGCAACTGCTTTTATATATGGCTTTTCTACATCATGATTTACGGTAATGCGTGTATTACAACCGCAATAAGTACACAAACTTTCGCAATAGGGTAAATGGATATACAAACTAATTCCGCTACGCCAATTGCTTTCATTAAAAGAGTTTTTAACCGCATTAATCCATTTATCTTTAGAAAATGTTTCTTGATCCCAATAAGGAACGGTTGGATAGCTAGTATATCTTGGCGTGGCTACAGCATATTTTTGAATCAGGTTTGCGTTTTCTTCCATTACAATTAATATAGCATTTGAAAATCATCAGATGATGCATCTTTGGTAGGGATATTGTTTTTTTGACAAGCATCGGCACAGGCACAAGCTTTACCTGCACATTTTTTAGCTTGCCAATTATTAAGGTTTTTTATAATCTGTTCTGCAATAGTCTGATTGATTTCCGCTTCGGTTTGATCTGAAAAATGTTGTGGCACATTTGCTACTTTCATCCCGGCAGCGCCCGCAGCTTTTATATCAATATTTGTTGTATCTGAAGAGCGGGTGGCAATAAACTTTATACCAAATTCCTTTAGTTTTTTAATAACCGGGGCAGATACATCATCGTTTTTATACACAATTACAGCATCTTTTCCTTCAGCAAAATTTACAGTATCAATTCCTAAGGCGTTAGATATAAGGGTTATATCATGGTTTTTTTTATTAGCTTTTGCCAAAAACTCTTTTTCAAAAGATTGGGTGCTATAAACAACTGCCTTCATGTTAATTGTGTTTTTTCAGCGGAGGGAAAATGCCATTCCGAAGTTTATCTCACAAAACTATAACATTACGCCTTTGAGGCTATTGAGGGCAATCAGTATTAAAGGTGATAGAAATCAGTTTTTCATATTGTGAAGCTTCTCTAAAGCAAGAAGTTGGATTTCGCTTCCTTTCTTTTCTAAAAGTTTTTCATCTTTAAAATCACTCAATGTTCTGCTCACTGTTTCTGTTGCCATGCCCGCCATAGCAGCTAAATCATTACGCGATATTTTAAAATGATGTGCCTTGTGTATTTCTCCAACTCTAATTAAAGTTTCTGCCAATCTTTTACGGACAGAAAAATAAGCCATTTGCACCAATTGTTCTTCCTTTTGGTAAAGGTTTGTAGATAGAAGATGAATAAATTTCATGGCAAGGGTAGAGCTTCCCATTAATAATTGATCTAACTGATCTTTATGTAGAAGGCAAACATCTGCATCTTCTAAAGCCTCGGCGTTTTCTGTATGTATTTTATTGACTAAAGAATCAAAAATCCCAAAATAATCATCAGTGTGTTTTATTGCGGTAACAAACTCACGCCCGTCTTCCGTCATTTTGCTTATTTTAATTTTGCCGTTAATAACTAAATATAATCCCTGTGAAGCATCGCCATCGTAATATAAAAGCTGTCCCTTTTTTAAATGTCTAACTTTTTTATTTGACAACAATTTATTTAAACTTTCAAAATCATTAACGCTTTCACTTAGGTTTTCAATTGCTTTTAGCCCATTACCATAAAAAGTTTGCTGCTTATTTTGTTTATTTAGCCTACATTCTATAGCATTTAGTAATTCAATATCATCAAATGGTTTGGTTAGGTAATCATCTGCTCCCATTTCCATTCCTTTTCTAATATCTAATCTTTCTGTTTTAGCAGTTAAAAAAATGAACGGAATAATAGCAGTTTCGGTGTTTTTGCTTAGTAAGTATAAAACTCCATAACCATCCAATTCTGGCATCATAATGTCACAAACAATTAAGTCTGGATGGTGCTTTTGCGCTAGTTCTACACCTATCTTGCCGTTTTCCGCAACTAATGTTTGGTAATTTGCAAGTTCAAGAATTTCAGAAGTGCTTTCTCTAATGTCTGTGTTGTCCTCTATAATTAGGATGGTTTGTTTCATGTTTATAGATCAAATATTAGTGAAAAAGTAGTTCCCTTATTTTCCTCGCTTTTAAACTCTATCCTTCCGTTTATCAGCTTAACATACCTATCTACAATATTTAGTCCTAAACCAGTACCGGGTATGCTGCCGGTATTATGTGCTCTAAAAAAAGCCTCAAATAAATGTTTTTGTTCTGTTTTGGGAATGCCAATTCCATTATCTTTCACCGTGATTTCCAGTTTATCTTCTGTTATTTCTGTATTAAATTCAATAAAGGTATCTTCTCCAGAATATTTTATCGCGTTAGCAATTAAATTAATAATGCAATTTTTTAAAAGGTTTGCGTCTGTATGGATCAAGCTTTTTGTCCCCGTATGTTGATAGATGATATTTTGATTTTGCTTGGCAACCATTTGCATTTCTTCGGTAATTTCTTCTGCAAATTTCACTAAATCTATCTCCTCTAATGTGGCATTAATTATCCCAGCCTCTAATCTTTCTAAAGATAAAAAATCATTTAAAATGGTGGTTAAATTACCTATTCCTGTTTTAATCTTATTGATATGCTTTTTTATATTTGGATTATTATAATCATGAGAATATTTATCAATTAAAGACGCTGAAAGCTGAATGGAGCTTAGGGGTGTTCTAAACTCATGAGAAGCCATAGAAACAAACCTGCTTTTTAATTGATTAAGCTCCCTTTCTTTTTCTAAAGACTGGTTAACCTCTTCTTTTGCTTTTTGCATTTGCTTAATTAAAGACTGTAATTCTGTAGTACGGTCTTCTACTAAAAGTTCTAATTTGTTAGTGTAAACGTATAATTGCTCTTCTGCTGATTTTTGTTTGGTAAGATCATGTATAAAGCCTGCATAAATTTTCCTCCCTTCATATTGTACTTCACTTACGGCTAATCTAAAAGGGAAAATCTCTCCATTTTTCTTTTGCCCTTGCACTTCCCTTCCTACCCCAATAATATGCGCTTCTTGAGTTGTTTTATATCGATGTAAAAAATGATCATGCTGAGATTTATAAGGCTCGGGCATTAAAGCAGAAATGTTTTTTCCTATCACTTCCTCAAACTCATATCCAAAAAGGGTGCATCCCGATGGATTTACAGACTCTATCCTTCCCAAATCATCAATTGTAATGATTCCGTCTATGGCATTTTCAACAATTGCTTTTAATAAGGCTTGTCTTTCCATTTTTTATAAAACTATGAAAATATTAATGATTTGATGTAAACCAATTTCTTAACTGATATTGATCATGTTTTTTGTGCTTTAAATAGCATTTTTTTGTGTTTTAATTAATAAGAAATGAGCCACACTTTTCATATTCCCGTTTTAGGTTTAGGATATTCTATAGACACACCAATAAACGTTGCGCCATACGGCATTTCTTCAGTTGTTTCTATTGTTGATGATATCGCCATAGAGCGTGTAAGAAAATATCATAGCGAAAAAAACAACATTTTTTATCTGGAAATTTCTAATAATCAAGACGATTACAGAGCTAAAAGAATTACTGCTTATCTAAATTTATTGAAAGATTTAGTAGATAAAAATTTTGAATCATTAAAAGAGCAAAATTTTGAAACCGGCACAAAACTCACTCGGTATTTTGATTTATTACCCAAAACCAGCCCTTTAAAACGCAAATACCTATTAATGCTTGCTGAAAAGAATTTAACCCTTAAAGCTCTTTTTGTTAATGAGCTTAAAAAGCAAATGGTTAAAGGAAACATAGATGTAAATATCATGTCTAAAGTGGATAAAATGAATGTGGATGCCAATGGCGATTTAAAAGAAGAAGTTTTTAGCGATGCATTAGCCGCATTACGTGGTTTTGCTGACAGTAATTTAACTTCCTCTTTAATCTTATCTGCCGGAATGAATCCTCGTTTATACAGTTACCTAGAAACTTTTAAAGCTTTTTTTCCTGATGAAAACCTGGTTTTTAAGAAAAAGCTGATTTTGAAAGTAAGTGATTTTAGATCTGCATTGATACAAGCTAAATTTTTGGCAAAAAAAGGAATTTGGGTTTCTGAGTTTAGAATAGAATCTGGTTTAAACTGCGGCGGACATGCTTTTGCAACAGAGGGATATTTATTGGGGCCAATTTTAGAGGAGTTTAAGCAAAAGAGAAAAGAAATGATTATAGAGCTTTTCGCGACGTACAAAAAGGCTTTGGCAGAAAAAAATGTGTTTATTAGGATTGCTCCTAAACAAAAGATAACGTTACAAGGCGGAATTGGAACTGTTGAAGAAGATACTTTTTTAAGATCCTTTTATCAAATTGACGCAACAGGTTGGGGAAGCCCTTTTTTATTAGTCCCAGAGGTTACCGCTGTTGATTCAGAAACCTTAAAAGATTTGTCTAACGCTTCCGCTGATGATTTTTATGTAAGTTCCGCATCACCTTTGGGTATACCGTTTAATAATTTTAGAAAAAGCGGTTCAGAAAAGCAACGTTTACAAAGAATTGCCGACGGCAAACCTGGCAGCCCGTGTACCAAAAAATATTTGGTTTCTAATACAGAGTTTACGCAACAACCTATTTGTACAGCTTCAAAAAAATATCAAGGATTGAAGATAAAAGAATTGAAGAATCAGCAAGTAGAAGAAAAAGTATACCAACAGAAATATGAAGAGATAACTTCTAAAATATGCTTGTGCGAAGGCTTAGTAAGTTCTGCCTATTTGAAATACGATATTTTTAGAACAAAAGAAAGTAAAGCTGTAGCTATTTGCCCTGGACCAAATTTGGCGTTTTTTAAAAGTGTTTATTCTTTAGAACAAATGGTTGGACATATTTATGGGAAAATAGATTTATTGAAAACCGTAAAACGTCCTCATATTTTTATCAATGAGTTAAAGCTTTATATCGATTATTTAAAAAACGACATCAACTCTAATATTTTAGAATTAACCACTAAAAAAGAAAAGTCAATCAAAAATTTTCATCAGCAATTAAATAACGGGATCCAATATTATAAAACCATAGCTGATATTGTTTTTGAGAAAGCATCTAATTTGAAAACTGAGTTTTTAGAAGAGTTAAATTTCTTGGAAAAGAAATTAGATAAAATGGGATTGCCTGTGGTTGGGTAAAAGGGTTGTTTTATGGTTTTATCAACTCTTCAATTTCCGACTTTAATGGCTTTAAATGACGGATTAGAATTGCCCAAATGATTGAATTGTCAAGATTATCATAAGCATGTATTAATCGATTTCTAAAAGCAATAATTTGTTTGTCATTATTAATTGCGATTTCTGGCTCAGATTTTCTAAAATGATTTAGCGCTTCTCCTACAATTGCTAATTGACGCTCAACAGCGCTTTGGGTTTTTTTATCTGCATCATACTGATTAAAATCATTTATGTTAATTGTAAATTCTTCAATAAGATCTAATGAAATTAAAATATCAGAAAGATACTTTATGCCCTTGTCTGTCATAAATTAAAATCTTTGATGAGTCTATACTTTTCTTTAAAAAAGGGTTTTTAATCGAAGAATAGGTCAATAAATCTACACGTCTTTTGAAAAAAGATTCGAATTTATCCCATACTGATATTAGCTTTTCTCCTCTTTCAACTGGGTCGATGGTTTCGATTTCTATCAATAAATCAATATCGCTAGTCTCTTCATTAAATGTATCATTTGTTGCAGAACCAAAAGCATATAAAGATTTAACATCATGCATTTTGCATAATTCTTCAAATTCGATTTTTTTGCTTTCTATTGCTGATTTTAAATCCATTTTTTAAAAATAGCTTTTTTTGATTGTATTTGGGTTTATTTAAAATGAACAGTGGGAGAATTACATAAATAACTATAAGCCTTTTTTTAAAATTTGTTGTTAGCTAAGGTTTTTTTTCAACAACCATTTTTCATGCGTTATTAGTAAGTCATAATTGTATTTGTTTAAAATTTTACACTTTTCAATCAACGCTAACCCTAAATCGTTATTTAGCATCTCTAATTCGCAAAAGTTTTAACAATATCTAAATTGAAAAATATTGTTGCCTCCATTATTTGAGGTCTTGGCTTATTCCAATTAAGATTTACTTTAAACCCTTCATCTACTTTATTTAAGTTGTTTGATAAAATGTCTTGCCAATTTCCATGTATTGCGTGGCTTGACACACCATAAAATACATTATAAAACATATCTCCCGCAACTAAATTAGCTCTCTCTTTAATTGATTTCCATTTTGAACTTCTATTTACATTAACCAATTCAAAATCAGACTCATCAAAACTTCTTTTTATAGAATTTTGCATCCGAATTTCAATAGGTAGAGTGTTATCATTGTTTCCTTTAATATTTGTCAATATAGTTTCCCAAAGTTCTTTCTCAGTTATTAATGAATTTTTTATATAATTTTTTAAAA